>NZ_JBQRUW010000010.1:0-118602 GCF_052663305.1 Streptomyces cyslabdanicus | reverse complement strand
AAAGGAGCCTGTGGGATCGGCGGGGGGGAGGGGATACGGACGGTACGTTACTTCCCCCCGCTGCCATGTCTGCTCTCAGTGCCGCGCGACGTCCGCTCTTCGGCGGCGCGCGTGCGCCGGTGTCACCGGGTCAGCGGCGGGTGCTGCTCGCCCGGGGCGTCCGCCGGCTCGTCCCTGATCACCTCGCCCTGGACCACCTTGCCGTCGGGGCGGTGCATGCGGGCCTGCTGGAAGGCGTCGCCGAGCGTGCCGGGGTTGGCGTCGCGCAGCCTGCGGTCGACGGTCCGCCCGGCGTAGCGGCTCACAGCCTGCTGGACCGGCGGGACCAGCAGAAGCAGGCCCACCGCGTCGGAGACCAGGCCGGGGATCATCAGCAGCAGGCCGCCCAGCATCATCAGGCCGTTGCCACCGCGGCGCGAGGAGGGGGCGCCGCCCTGCTGGAGCGCCTCGTTGAGGTTCTGGAAGGCGCGGCGGCCCGCCCGCTTGATCACCACCGCGCCGAGGACGAGGCCGGCGACCAACAGCAGGAAGACCGTGAACCCGCCCGCCGCTCGCGCGACCGCCGTCAGCAGCCAGATCTCCAGCACGATCCACACCGCCAGGCCCAGCGGCAGGTACCGGCGGGGCCGGGAGCGCCGGGGTCGGGCGGAGTACGAAGAGGTCGGAGCGCCAGTCGTCATGCTCCCAGTGTGCCTGGCGACCGCTCAATCCCGGATAAGGGTGAGGACCTGTTGTGAAAGTCCCGCCTGCCCCGCGACGCCGTGCACGCGCTCTCGCCGCACACAACAGGCCCTAGCCCTGGGGCTTGCCGCCCCGGCGGGTGATCTTGGTCACCCGCTCCCCCACGCCCCACGCGGTGACCCGCCACAGCGCCTCGACGAGGATGTCGCGGCTCATCTTGGAGTCGCCGTGCTCGCGCTCGACGAAGGTGATGGGGACCTCGACGACGTGGTAGCCGGCCTTCACGGCGCGGCGGGCGAGGTCGACCTGGAAGCAGTAGCCCTGCGAGGCGACCTCGTCCAGACCCAGGCCCTCCAGCGTCTCCCGGCGGAAGGCGCGGTAGCCGCCGGTGATGTCCCGCAGGGGCAGGTCCAGGGCGAGACGCGAGTAGGTACTGCCGCCACGGGAGATGAACTCGCGGGACTTCGGCCAGTTCACCACGCGTCCGCCGGGCACCCAGCGGGAGCCGAGGACCAGGTCGGCGCCCTTGAGGGCGGTCAGCAGCCGGGGCAGTTCCTCGGGCTGGTGGGAGCCGTCGGCGTCCATCTCGATCAGTACGCCGTAGTCGCGCTCCAGGCCCCAGCGGAAGCCCGCGAGGTAGGCGGCGCCGAGACCCTCCTTGCCCTTGCGGTGCAGCACGTGCACGTGCCCGTCCTCGGCCGCCAGTTCGTCGGCGATCTTGCCCGTGCCGTCGGGGCTGTTGTCGTCGGCCACGAGGACGTGCGCCTCGGGGACGGCCGTGCGCACCCGGCTCACGATCGTCTTGATGTTCTCCGCCTCGTTGTAGGTCGGAATGATCACCAAGGCCGTGCCGAGCGGGCCGGGTCGTCTGTCCCGGGAGCCGGCCGCGGGGGTGCCGTCGCCGTCGTTCACTACTGCCCCTTCATGTCCGTGCGCAGGGGACCACCATAGTGGCCCCCGCCTGCGAGGACGTGACATCGCAGGCGCACGGGGGTGTCGATTCGGCAAGAGCGGGGTAAGAGCGCTCGCTTCGATCGTGCCATGGATCCGCCGGTACGGCGGATGGGGGCCCGGCGCCCTTCGGGCCGACCTGGGACCCGCTGGCTGCGGATCGACCCAAAGCCGTTGTCTACTGAGCGCCCGGGCCCCACCCGGGTCACACCTTGCCGACCGTCCGGAACGTTCCCCCGCGGACACGGGCGCTGAGCCTGGCTCCCAGCGACGGTGACCCGGTGCGGCACACCGTCCCTGACCCAGCGGCGCCGCGACGCGGGTACGGAAGTTCCCCGGCCGGGCGTCCGGTGGTGGACCCGGCAGAACCTACCGGCCCGCTGCCGTCGCCTGTCAACCAGCGCCTTGACCTGTACAAACGTCCGTGCCCGCCCGGTCGGCGCGGAGGATGCGCAGGTCGCGCGACCGAGCGACGGGCGTGGGGTGGCACCGCGCGCCCGCGGGAGATCACTCGCCCGGCCGTACGAACACCGTCCGTCCGCCCACCACGGTCCGCAGGCAGACGGGCAGGTCACGCCCCGGGGTGAGGTCGGGCAGTCCGGGGGTGCCGGAGCGCGGGTCGGTCGACCAGCGCGCGACGCGGTCGTCGGGGGCCTGGACGAGGAGTTCGCCGGTGCGCCAGACGGCGTAGTCCGCGGGGGCGCCGGGCACCAGGACGCCCGCGTCGTCCCGTCCGACCGCCCGCCAGCCGCCGCGGGTGTGCGCGGTGAACGCGGCGCGTACGGACACGCGGTGCTCGGGGGTGCGGTGGAAGGCCGCCGCCCGGACCGTGCCCCACGGGTCCAGCGGTGTGACGGGGCTGTCGGACCCGAAGGCGAGGGGGACGCCGGCCCGCAGCAGGGCCGCGAAGGGGTTCAGCGTCCGGGCCCGCTCGGTGCCCAGGCGCTGGGCGTACATGCCCTCCTCGCCGCCCCACAGGGCGTCGAAGGCGGGCTGTACGGACGCGGTGAGACCGAGCTCGGCGAAGGCCGCGACGGTCTCCGGCGTGAGCATCTCGGCGTGCTCGACGCGGTGCCTGGCGGCGCGGACACGGGCCGGCCCGACCTTCTCGGCGGCGGCGCGCACCCCCTCGACGACCGCGGTCACGGCAGCGTCGCCGATGGCGTGGAAGCCCGCCTGGAGGCCCGCCTCGGTGCAGGCGGCGACGTGGGCGGCGACGGCGGCCGCGTCCAGGTAGGCGGTGCCGGTGTGGGCCACGTCGGTGTACGGCGCGTGCAGGCAGGCGGTGTGCGAGCCGATGGAGCCGTCCACGAAGAGATCGCCGGCGGCGCCGTGGGCGCCCAGCCGGCGCGCCTTGTCGACGTCCTCCTCCGCCCAGTAGCCGACGACCCGGGGGCCGGGTTCCTCGGCGGCGAGCCGCAGCAGGCCCGTGAAGTCCTCCTCGGAGGAGATGCGCGGGCCGCCGCACTCGTGCACCGATCCGATGCCCAGGGAGGCGGCACGGGCGAGCGCGGCGCGCTGCGCCCCGGCGCGCTGGGCGGGGGTGACCGCGGCGAACGCGGCGGCCCGCACGGCGTGGTGGGCATCGGAGGTCAGCGGGCCGTCCACGGGCCCGTGGATCTCCGGCACGAGGTCGAGCAGCGCGGTGGTGACGACCGCGGAGTGGACGTCGATGCGGCTGAGGTAGAGCGGCCGGCCGCCGGTGGCCTCGTCGAGCTCGGCGCGCGTCGGGGGGCGTCCGCCGGGCCAGCGGGCCGCGTCCCATCCGTGGCCGAGCAGGACGCGGTCGTCCGGGCGGGCGGCGGCGAAGTCCCTGACCAGCGCGAGCGCCGCCTCCAGGTCGGGCGCGTCGGACAGGTCGAGACCGGTGAGCGCGAGACCGGTGGCGGTGGTGTGCACATGGGCGTCGGTGAACGCCGGGGTGACTAGGGCGCCGTCCAGGTCGACCACCTCGTCGACTCCGTCGGCGAAGGCGTCGGCCGCCCCCTCGGAGCCGACCCAGGCCACCTGGCCCGCCTCCACGACCATGGCGGTCGCGAACGGGTCGGCGGGACTGTGGACCTCGCCCCTGCGCAGAAGAACGGTCCTGACCTCGACAGCACGCTCACTCATGCCCCTAGTCTCCCGCCTCCTGCGAACCCTCCGGCACGCAGGTCGCCCCGGCACGCTCCGGGGCTCCGCCGCGGGCGTCCCGGCGAACCCGCCCGGTGTCCCGAGACGGGCGCCTGCCACGCCGGGCGGGGTGGGGTCAGATGCGGGGCGGGCGGGATTCGTACGGGGTGGAGAGGACCACCGTCGTGCGGGTCGAGACGCCTGCCAACGTGCGTACGCGGGCCAGCAGTTCCTCCAGCTCGTGCGGGGTGGAGACGCGGACCTTGAGGATGTAGTTCTCGTCGCCGGCGACGCTGTGGCAGGCCTCGATCTCGGGGACTCCGGCCAGGCGGTCGGCGATGTCGTCGGGGGCGCTGGGATCGAAGGGTTTGACCGAGATGAAGGCCGTCATGGGCAGCCCCACGGCCTCGGCGTCGACGACAGCGGCGTAGCCGCGGATGACACCGCGCTGCTCCAGCCGGCGCACCCGCTGGTGCACGGCCGACGTGGACAGGCCGGTGGCCTTGCCCAGGTCGGTGTAGCTCATCCGCCCGTCCTCGACGAGCAGCTGCACGATCTGTCGGTCCAGCTCCTCCATGGCGCAAGAACCTACAGTGCGCCCGATCTCCCGGGACAGCCGAGCGGTCCGGGGCGTGCCGCACCGGCGGACAAACCCACCACGGCGGACACCCGCACGCCGCGTGTGACCAACACCACACACCTCGGAGCCTCTCCGTGATGTCCCCGTGATTACCGGCGAGAGCGGACGGGAAGTGCTTGCTGTGGTCGAGGCCGCAGTGCCTTCACGGCCCAGCCTTAGGGGGAGAATCCCATGCAGAGTGTCAAGCGCCCTGGCCGTTCTGTGCCCAGGCGGCGGCAGACGGTCGTCGAACTCCAGCCGGAGTGGCTGGACTCCGAGGTCGACGACGACGCGGACGGCGCGGAAGCCGACGCCTACGACACCTTCGAGATGTACCGGGTGGTCTGCCCGGAGTGCACGCAGCCCATCGCCCTGCTGGCGGACGAGGAGGTACTGCCGGAGCACGCGCTGTGCGCCTCGCCGTGGAACCCGTTCGGGCTCACGGTCTGCGCCGGTACGGGACGCTGGGCGTCCGAGGCCCGGCCCGCGGACGAGTCCTTCGGCCCCCAGGAGCAGGACACCGCGCTGCTGCTGACGCTCCCGCAGGGCCTCGACTGGCGCATGCAGCCCTTCTCGCACGTCGGCGGCCCCGGCTCCCGCCCGATGCGTGTTCCGCAGGTGCGCCGGTACGCCGCCTGAGCGGCGCGACGCCGGGCGTCCGCATCCGCGCGTGCGCCACGGCCGGGGCCCGCAGGCCGCCGCGCCGCCCGGACGGCGCACCCGGTTGTTCACAGACCACCGCTCCGGACGCCGGTGAACTCACACTCGATTCCACCGGGCGGTGACCTGCCCGCCGGACGCCGCGTTGGCCGGGTATGACCATCACGCGCCCGGCAGCCGGACGACGGCGGCGCATCTTCGTGCCGCCACCGCCCGCGGCATCGGTTCCGCCCGCGTCCCCGCAGTCACCGGACCCGCCGATCTACCGCGACCTGATGCGCGCCTGGGCCGACCGGGGCCGCACCCTGCCGGGACGTCACGACCCGGAGTGGGTCAGGCTGGCGGCGCCGCCGAACGGCCTTGCGCAGCTCAGCGGGTCTCGGGACCCGCGACGTGACGGGCGATGACCATCCGCTGGATCTGGTTGGTGCCCTCGACGATCTGCAGGACCTTGGCCTCGCGCATGTAGCGCTCGGTCGGGAAGTCCGTGGTGTAGCCGTAGCCGCCGAGCACCTGGACGGCGTCCGTGGTCACCTTCATGGCCGTGTCCGTGCAGAACAGCTTGGCCATGGCCGCCTGCCGCGCGAACGGCAGGCCCGCGTCCCGCAGCCGCGCCGCCGCCAGGTACAGCGCGCGGCCCGCCTCGATCTGCGTCGCCATGTCGGCGAGCATGAAGCGCAGGCCCTGGAAGTCGGAGATCGGCCGTCCGAACTGCTGCCGGCCGGCGGCGTAGCCGACCGCCTCGTCGAGTGCGGCCTGGGCGAGGCCGATGGCGCAGGCCGCGATGCCCAGCCGGCCCGAGTCGAGCGCGGACAGGGCGATGGCGAAGCCCTGCCCCTCCTCGCCCAGGCGCCGGTCGTCGCCGACCCGCACGCCGTCGAGGTGGAGCTGCGCGGTGGGCGAGCCCTTGAGGCCCATCTTCTTCTCCGGGGCCGCGGCACTCAGGCCCTCGGCGTCGCCCGGCACGAGGAAGGCGGTGATGCCGCGCGGGCCCTGCTCACCGGTGCGGGCCATCACCGTGTAGAAGTCGGCGACCCCGCCGTGCGTGATCCACGACTTGGTTCCGGTGAGCACCCAGCCGTCGCCGTCCCGGACCGCCTTGGTGCTGAGCGAGGCGGCGTCGGAGCCCGAGGCCGGCTCGGAGAGGGCGTAGCCGCCGAGCAGGCCGCCGCCCAGCATCGCGGGCAGGTGCTCGACCTGCTGCTTGGTGGTGCCGTAGGCGGCGAGCCCGTAGGAGGCGAGGGTGTGCACGCTCAGGCCGAGGCCGACGGTGAGACGGGCCGCGGACAGCTCCTCCAGGACCTGGAGGTAGACCTCGTAGGGCTGGTCACCGCCGCCGAACCGGGAGTCATAGGGCAGGCCGAGCAGGCCCGAGCGGGAGAGCAGGGTGAAGACCTCGCGCGGGAAGCGTCCCGCGTCCTCCTCCTCGGCCGCCTTCGGGGCGATCTCGTGCTGCGCGATGTCGCGGACGAGCGAGATCAGGTCCCGGGCCTCCTCCGTGGGCAGTTGCCGGTCCACCTGCTGCGGGGCGCGGTCGGGCATGGCGACGCTCTCCTCCCTTTCGGGCACAACAACGGATGCGGGCCTTGGGTGGGGCGGCTCCGCCGGGGTCTTCCTCGGGCCCAGCCGGTTCGGCGATCCCGGGTCACGGTCCTGCTGACCAGCGGCTGTGCGCTGTGAGTATGCCCGATCCGGGGCATCTCGTCACCGGTTAACGACCGCTTACTTCAAGAAATCCCGCGGGCCTGAAAATGGTCCGAACCATTGACGCACTGGTCTAGTCCTCCTAGGGTTCCCCGGACCACGCGCTTACCGCGTTCATGCCAATCGGCCCGATCCCCTCTCCCCCACGAGGAGACACCCGATGCACACCTCCCACCGCCTCCGGGCGCTGCTGTCCGCCGCCTGCACCGTCGCGCTCGGCGCCGGACTGCTCGCCGGCGCCGGCACGGCCACCGCCACCCCCACCCGGTCCGCCGCCCAGACGGCCGCCGCGGGCTCCAAGGTGGTCGGCTACTTCACCGAATGGGGCGTCTACGACCGCAACTACCACGTCAAGAACATCGAGACCTCCGGCTCCGCGGCGAAGCTCACCCACATCAACTACGCCTTCGGCAACGTCACCGGCGGCACGTGCGCCATGGGCGACTCCTACGCCGCGACCGACCGCGCCTACACCGCCGACGAGTCGGTGGACGGGGTCGCCGACACCTGGGACCAGCCGCTGCGCGGCAACTTCAACCAGTTGCTGAAGCTGAAGAAGCAGCACCCGGAGCTGAAGGTGCTGTGGTCGTTCGGCGGCTGGACCTGGTCAGGCGGCTTCGGCGAGGCCGCGAAGAACCCGGAGGCCTTCGCCCAGTCCTGCTACGACCTGGTCAACAACCCGCAGTGGGCGGGCGTCTTCGACGGCATCGACATCGACTGGGAGTACCCCAACGCCTGCGGCAACACCTGCGACACCAGCGGCCGCGAGGCCTTCAAGGACCTGATCGCGGCGCTGCGCGCCAAGTTCGGCGACGGTTCGCTGGTCACCGCGGCGATCCCGGCGGACGCGAGCAGCGGCGGCAAGATCGACGCGGCCGACTACGCGGGCGCCGCGGCCGACGTCGACTGGTACAACCCCATGACCTACGACTACTTCGGCGCCTGGGACGCGGCCGGCCCGACGGCGCCGCACTCGCCGCTGACCTCCTACTCCGGCATCCCGAAGGAGGAGTACACCACCTCGGCGACCATCGCCAAGCTCGAGGACCTCGGGATCCCGGCCTCGAAACTGCTGCTCGGCATCGGCTTCTACGGCCGCGGCTGGACCGGCGTCACCCAGTCCGAGCCCGGCGGCACGGCGACCGGACCGGCGGTGGGCACGTACGAGCAGGGCATCGACGACTACAAGGTGCTCAGGGACAAGTGCCCGGCGACCGGCACGGTGGGCGGCACGGCGTACGCCAAGTGCGGCGGCGCATGGTGGAGTTACGACACTCCGGCGACCATCGCGACGAAGATGGCGTACAAGAACGACCAGGGCCTGGGCGGGACGTTCCTCTGGGAGCTGAGCGGGGACACGGCGAGCGGTGAGCTGATCGACGCGGTCGAGTAGCGCCGCGGCCGAGGAGGCGGGGCGGGGGCGAGTCCCCCGGGGCGGGGCGAGTCCCCTCCACCCCGCCTCCTCGCCCCTTGCCGTTCAGTCGTCGCGGCGGGCGGGTGCGGGGGCCGGGTGGGTCGGGTCGACCTCCTCGATGGCCCGCAGCGTGCCGCCGAGGGTCTTCACCAGCAACTCGCGCAGCGCGTCCCGGGAGAGCTCGGGCCGGCCGATCCAGTCGAGGGTGGCGCCCTCGACACCGCACACCCAGGCGAGCAAGCCCGTACGGGCCACCGGGGCGATGGCGGTACGGCCGTAGGCGCCCTCCGCGATGGTCGCGACGATGGCCTCGCGCACCCCGTCCCGGATGGCGTGCACCTCGGCGTCGAAGCCGACGCCGCCGCTGACGATGGTGCGGTACGCCGCCTGGTTGTGCTCGGCGTAACGGAGGTAGCCGTCGATGGTGCGGTGCAGCCGGTCCACGGCGGGCCGCTCCAGGCCGCCCGCCGCGGAGGTGACCAGGTCGGCGACGGAATCCTCGACGATCGCCAGGTAGTAGCCGCGTTTGGACCGGAAGTAGTAGTAGATCAGCCCCTTGGCCACATGGGCCTGCCGGGCGATGTCGTCCATCGAGAGGGCGTCGTAGGACGTGTCGGCGAACAACCTCCGTCCGATGGCGAGGAGTTCGGCGCGACGGCCCTCGGAGCGCTCGGTGCCGCGCACCCGGTCGTGGGGCCTTTCGGCTCGAACGGAGCCGAGGGGCTGGGGGCGGACGGACTCACGCGGTTGACTGCTGTTCAATGCGAATCTGGCCTCCAACTGGCGGTCGACCACCGCAGTATGGCAGGCCGGCCCCGCGCGCCGGCAGGTCGCCGGGAAGGCCCCGGTCGCCCGGGGCCTTCGTACGCGCGGGGCCCCGGTCAGCTCACGCCCACGGCGGCGAGCGCCTTGCGCTGGTGGCCCGTGACGTGGGCCGGGAAGTACAGGTAGCAGATGCCGCCGGAACCGGAGGCGACGTTGCCGGAGGCGTTGTAGCGCTTGGTCCTGAGCCAGATGTTCTCGAACTCCCGGCGCCGGTACACGCGCCGTACCGCCGGGTCGCTCGGCGAGGCGGGGTCGTTCGCGATCACGTCGCCGTCGGCGGTGAAGCCGATGACGGTCATCAGGTGGCCGTTGGTGCCGTAACCGGCGCCGGTCAGCTCGGTGTCGAGGAAGGACTGGGACGTTATGGCCGGGATTCCGGCAGCGATCAGCGTCTCCAGGTCGGTGAGCGAGGTGAGCCGGGTGATCACACCCTGCAGCCCGTTGAAGGTGGCCGCGTAGGCGGCGTTGAACGGCCAGTTGCCGCAACCCTCGTACTGGTAGTCGTACGTGTACCGGGCCGCGTTGCAGACCTGCGGGTCGTCGTAGGACGGGTCGACCCAGGACAGTTGCTCGGGGGTGAGCCGGCCGCCCCAGTACTCGATGATCATCTGGGAGGAGGTGGGGCTGCACCAGGCCTCCCCGCCGTTGTCGTACTCGGGGTACTGGCCGTGGTGGATCGACTGCGAGTAGCGCGGGACGGCCAACTCCTTGGCCAGGCCGGGCGTGGAGGCCGGGACGGTGAAGCGGTCCGGGATGTCGGAGCCCATGGCGCCGACCCGCCAGACGGTGGGGGTGAGCCCGGTGCCGGGCTTGCGGTGGAGGGTGAGCCGCAATCGGTACGAGACGAGGCGCAGCCCGGAGGCCGCGTCGTCCACGGAGAAGGTGTCCGTCCAGATCGTGCTGCGACCGTCGCTCTGGCCGTCGACGGAGGTTCGTCTGATGTCCTGGTCGCCGGCCGCCCAGCGGCCCAGCACGTACCAGGGGGTGTCCGAGCCGTCGGAGTACGTACCCCGCAGTTCGACCTGGATCCAGGTGCCGGACGGGGTGTGCGCGTTCCAGGAGGCGACCGCCTCCGTGGCCGGTACGGACAACCGGTGCACCGGGCTGGTCCAGGTGGCGTACTCCCAGGTCGCGGTCGTGCCGGTGTGCGGGTCGGTGTAGTCGGTGATGCCCGCGGGCTGCGCGATCTCGAGGCCTGGCCGGGCGCCCGCGACGGCGCGGGTGCCGCGGGCCGTGCCCGTGCGCCAGTCGGTGATCGTGGTCCAGGCGCGGTAGTCGACCGGGCGGGCCGGGGCGGCTTTGGCGTCCTTGGCGCGGGTGGCTGGGGCGGCCGTGGCCGCGGTGGCCATCGGTGCCGCACCACCCGCCATCGCCGCCGCGGCGACGGCGACGGCCAGGACGGATCTGCGGGACGGCTGTTCGGCTCTGCTCATGGGTGGGTGACCCCCAGGTGTCCGACGTCGGGGCGGGTCCGTGGCTGCGCCCACTATGGCCGCGCCGCCCGCCTCCTGCCAGCACTTCGACACATGCCGCGCCCACCAATATTGGTCTCCACCACTGGCATGACCTGCACCGAGTCCCCGGCCTGCTGGGCCCCTGCGGCCCACCGCGGAGGCCCGGCGGGCGGCGGGAGGCGGACGACGAGAGGGCAGGCCGCAACCAGCGGGCGCGGGAGGCGGGCGGCGAGAGGCGGGCCTCAGGCCGCAAGCAGCGGGCGACAGGCCACAGGCAGCAGGCGGCGGGCGGCGGGCGACAGGCCGCAGGCCCAGGAGACAGGCCGCAGGCGCGGGAGGCGGGCCGCAGGCGCGGGAGGCGGGCCGCCGGCCGCAGGCGCGGGAGGTGAGAGGGCGGAGGGCAGGCCGTGGGCGGGTGGTCACTAGAATGAGCGTGGGAAACGTGCCTCGCCCTCTACGCCCTCCGGGAACCGTCATCCGCGCCCTCGCCGCCTTCCTCCGTGATGCGCCGCCGTCCTGCGGGACCGTGCGGCTGGTAGGCGTCGACGGGCACGCCGGGTCCGGGAAGTCCACGTTCACGGGGAAGCTGGCCGTGGCGCTGGGGGGCGCGCCCGTGCTGCGTCTGGACGACGTCGCGAGCCATGAGGAGCTGTTCGGCTGGGAGGGGCGGCTGCTGAGCGAGGTCGTCGAGCCGCTCGGACGGGGAGCGGCGGCGCGCTACGCCCCCTACGACTGGCGGGCGCGACGGTTCGGGGCCGCGCGGGCGCTGCCTCCGGCACCCGTGGTCCTCGTCGAGGGCGTGGGCGCCGGACGGCGGGTACTGCGTCCGCATCTGGCGCACCTGCTGTGGATGGACCTGCCACGCGAGGAAGCCTGGGCGCGAGGCCGGGCGCGGGACGGGGAGGAGCAGCGGGAGTTCTGGTCCGGGTGGGTCGAGGCCGAGCGGCGACACTTCGCCGAGGATCCCTCGCGGCCCTTCGCCGATCTTCTGGTACGGCAGTTGCCCGAGGGGTACGAGGTGCTGCCAGGGCCCGCCGGGAATGTTGGACCGGACCAGTTCGTCACGCACGGTGACGGGCCGTCGGCAATGTGCTGAACTTGTGAAGGCCCTTGCCGGGCAACTTCCCCAAGTCCCTCAACTCCGCTTGACCCGGGGGCCGTACAGGTCTTACGTTCTCAATGAGCGGTCGTCGCGTACCGCCCGCAGTCACGAAGCCCCCGATTGTTCCCCCGTGATCGGGGGCTTCGTTCTGCCCTCATCGCGTTTTTCCGGACGCTGCGCGACGCCATTCGCTCACACTCGGTCACCAAACCGAAGGCGTCCCGTCCGCCGCCACCTCGCCGAACGGCCTGTGCGGCACTCTTCGGCGGGCGGCGGCCCCGCAGGTACGATGCCCTCGGTGCGACCTTCGAACGGCTGCTTCGCGCACCTGCAACTCCGGTCCGCGGTACAGCGGTTCGACCACAGGAAGCCGTCGGGTGGATGCCTGGCGGCGAACCTTCGGGGGCACGGTTTGTGGGGGACGTGATGGACTTCGGCACGCAGGGCCCGAAGGCCCCGGCCGACCTCGCATGGCTGCGAGGCGTGGACGCCTACACCATGGGCGCCTATCCACAGGCGGAGGACGAGTTCCGGGCCGCGGTCCGGCTGGACCCCTCGATGGCCGACGGCTGGCTCGGCCTGCACGCGCTGCGCGTCGACACGACGACCGCGCTGCTCAGGATGTTCCGGCACCGCGACCGCTTCGGCGAACAGCGCGCCCGGCACCACCGCACACTCAACTCCTGGTACTGGCTGGGCTGGTGGGTGCAACCCGTGCTGGAGAGCCCGCGCGACCTGCTGCTCGCGCACACCTCGCACTGGCTGGACGGCCGCCACGTCCCCGAGCTGGACCGCGCGCTGGCCGGGCTGCCGCCGGTGGACGCCGACCCCCAGGTCCGCTTTCTGCACGCCTGCCGCGCCTACCTCATCAAGGACTGGGAGCAACTCGTCCGGCACACCGACCCGCTGGTCGACGATCCGCTGCTCGGCATCGAGGCCGGACTGTTCGGCGGCATGGCCCGGGTGCGCCTGGAGATGTACGGGCAGGCCGAGCCGATGCTGTCCGCCGCGCTGATGCGCTGCCGCACCGAGCAGCCGCAGCGCAAGGAGCTCAGGTACTGGCTGGCACGGGCCCACGAGGGCACCGGCCGCAGCGCCGCGGCGCTCCCCCTGTACCGGGCGGTGCACCGGGTCGATCCGGCCTTCATGGACACCTCGGCGCGGCTCACGGCGATCTCCGAGAGCGACGGGTACGAGGACGCGGCCGACCTCGCCTCGATCACCCTCACCGGTCTCGGGCAGGACATCATGGACGGGCCGGATCTGCTGGACCCGCTGTTCGGCACCGAGGGCCGGGACCTGAGGCTGTCCGGGACCGACCTGCCGGCGACCGGTTCGCTGCCACCGGTGACCGAACCGGCGGTGCGTCGGCGCGCGCCGGCCGCCGAGGTGCCGCTGCCCACCGGGCCCACCGACCCCGCGCTCCTGGAGGAGGCGCTCGCCCAGCTCGAGCGCATGGTGGGCCTCGAACCGGTGAAACGGCAGGTCAAGGCGCTGTCCGCACAGTTGAACATGGCGCGGCTGCGGGCCGGGCAGGGGCTGCCCGTACAGCCGCCCAAACGTCACTTCGTCTTCTCCGGCCCCTCGGGCACCGGCAAGACCACCGTCGCCCGTATCCTCGGCCGTGTCTTCTACGCGCTCGGCCTGCTCGGCGGCGACCACCTGGTGGAGGCGCAGCGGGCCGACCTGGTCGGCGAGTACCTGGGGCAGACCGCCGTCAAGGCCAACGAACTCATCGACTCCGCGATCGGCGGCGTGCTCTTCGTCGACGAGGCCTACTCCCTGTCCAACTCGGGCTACGGCAAGGGCGACGCGTACGGCGACGAGGCCCTTCAGGTGCTGCTCAAGCGGGCCGAGGACAACCGCGACCACCTGGTGGTGATCCTGGCCGGCTATCCCGAGGGCATGGACCGCCTGCTCGCCGCCAACCCCGGGCTGTCGTCCCGCTTCACCACCCGGGTGGACTTCCCGTCGTACCGGCCCGCGGAACTCACCGAGATCGGCAAGGTGCTCGCCGCGGAGAACGGCGACCTGTGGGACGACGAGGCCCGGGACGAGCTGCGCTCGATCGCCGGGCACGTGGTCGACCAGGGCTGGCTCGACGAGCTCGGCAACGGGCGGTTCCTGCGGACCCTGTACGAGAAGAGCTGCGCCTACCGGGACCTGCGGTTGTCCCTGTACCCGGGAACGCCGTCCAGGGACGACCTGTCGACCCTGCGGCTGCCGGACCTGATGCAGGCGTACGGGGAGGTGCTGTCGGGGCGGGGGCCCGAGGATCCGTCGGCCCTGTGACGGATCCTCGGGGCCCCCGGGTCCCCTCGTCCGCGTGCCTACGGGACCTGAGTGGCCAGCGCCTCCTCCGGCTCCCCGCTCGCCCGCGGCTCGGTCAGCCGTACCTCCGTGGCCGCGGTGGCCGTGCGGTGCGCGGGGTCGCGCACCTCGCCCACGAGCAGTTCCAGCACGTCCTCCAGGGCCACCAGGCCCAGCACCGTGCCGGAGGCGTCCGCCACCTGGGCCAGGTGGGTCGCCGCCCGGCGCATGACGGTCAGGGCGTCGTCCAGCGGCAGCTCGGCCCGCAGGGTCGTCATCGGGCGCCAGGTCCGCTGCGGTACGGCCTGCTCGGTGTCCTCCACGTCGAGCACGTCCTTGACGTGCACATAGCCCAGGAAGGCACCGTTGCCGGCGGCGACCGGGAAGCGGGAGTACCCGGTGCGGGCGGTGAGCGCGACGATCTCGGCCGAGGTGACCGAGGGACCGACCGTGACCAGCGTCTCACGCGGGAGCAGGACGTCGGTCACCGGGCGCGAGCCCAGCTCCAGGGCGTCCTCCAGACGCTCCTGCTCCTCGGGGTCGAGGAGCCCCGCCTGGCGGGAGTCCTCCACGAGGCGGCCCAGCTGCACGCTGGTGAAGGCGGCCTCGACCTCGTCCTTGGGCTCGACGCGGAAGAGCCGCAGCACCGCCTTGGCGCAGGCGCCGAGTGCCACCGTGATCGGCCGGCACAGCCGGGCGAAGGCGACCAGACCGGGGCCGAGCCACAGCGCGGCCTTCTCCGGCGCGGCCATCGCGAGGTTCTTCGGCACCATCTCGCCGATGACGAGGTGGAAGAAGATCACGGCGGCGAGCGCGATGACGTAGCCGAGCGGGTGGACCACGCCGCTGGGCATGCGGAGCCAGGCGAACACCGGCTCCAGCAGGCGGGCCACCGTCGGTTCGGCGACGGCGCCCAGGGTCAGCGAGCAGACGGTGATGCCGAACTGGGCGGCGGCCATCATCTGCGGCAGCCGCTCGAGGCCGTGCAGCACCTGGCGGGCCCGGGCCGTGCCGAGCGGTTCGATCTGGCTGCGGCGGACGGAGACGAGGGCGAACTCGGCGCCGACGAAGAAGCCGTTGGCGAGCACCAGCAGCGCGGCGAAGAGCAGTTGGATCACGCTCATCGGGCGGCCTCCGCCACGGCCGGGACCGTCTGAGCCGCACCGGCGGTACGGACCAGCCGCACCCGCTCCGCGCGGTAGTGGCCGACCTGGCGCACCGCCAGCCGCCAGCCCGGCAGCTCGGCGCGGTCGCCGGGGGCCGGGATACGGCCGAGCAGGTCGGCGACCAGTCCGGCGACAGTCTCGTACGGGCCCTCGGGCGCGTCCAGGCCGATCCGCCGGAGCAGGTCGACACGGCAGCCGCCGTCGACGTCCCAGGCGGGGCTGCCGCCCTCGGGCGGGGCCGGCGCGAGTTCCGGCACGTCCCTGGCGTCGTGCTCGTCGCGGACCTCGCCGACGAGTTCCTCGACGATGTCCTCCAGGGTGACGACGCCCGCGGTGCCGCCGTACTCGTCGACGACGACCGCGATCGGCTGCTCGTTGCGCAGCTGGGTGAGCAGCGGCTTCACCGGCAGGGTCTCGGGGACCAGCAGCGCCGGGCGGGCGATACGGCCCACCGGGGTGCGCAGCCACTCGTCGGACGGCACCGCGAGGGCGTCCTTGAGGTGGACCATGCCGACGACCTCGTCGATCTTCTCGTGGTAGACGGGGAAGCGGGACAGGCCGGTGGCGCGGGTGAGGTTGACCACGTCCTCGGCGGTCGCCGAGGACTGGAGCGCGCTGACCTTCACCCGAGGGGTCATGACGTGCTGTGCGGTCAGGTCGCCCAGGGACAGGGTGCGCACGAAGAGGTCCGCGGTGTCCTGTTCGAGGGCGCCGGCCAGGGCCGAGTGGCGGGCCAGCGAGACCAGCTCGCCGGGGGTGCGGGCGGAGGCCAGCTCCTCCGTGGGTTCGACGCCCAGGGCCCGCACCAGCCGGTTGGCGACCGTGTTCAGCGTGGCGATCACCGGGTGGAACAGGCGCGAGAAGAGGTGCTGCGGGCCGGCCACGAAGCGCGCCACCTGGAGCGGCCGGGAGACCGCCCAGTTCTTGGGCACGAGTTCGCCGATCACCATCTGGACCGCCGAGGCCAGCAGCATGCCGACGACGACGGCGACGCCGGACACGGCACCGCCCGGGACGCCGACGGCCGCGAACGGGCCGCGCAGCAGCCCGGCCAGCGCCGGTTCGGCGAGCATGCCGACGACCAGCGACGTGATGGTGATGCCGAGCTGGGTGCCGGAGAGCTGGAAGGACAGCTCCCTGAGGGACGCGACGACCCTCAGGGCCCGTCTGTCGCCCTCCTCTGCGGCCTTCTCGGCGTCCGGGCGCTCGACCGTGACCAGGCCGAACTCGGCCGCGACGAAGAAGCCGTTGGCGAGAATGAGCAGGAACGCCGCTCCGAGGAGCAGCAAGGGGGTGGTCATGATGCCGCCGCCTCCGCGTTCACGCGGACCAGGTCCGCGCTATGTCGGCAGGGGGCGGCGCAGGTACTGCAGGACGATCCGTCCATCGCCGGAGGGAGTCACTCCTCGGGTAGCAGGAGCCCCTGGCACCGGTCGTGGAACCCAGGGGCGGAGGCGCAGCGAAAACGCGTCCGTAACCAGATTAATCAAGACACCGGCCGATGCGGCAGGGTGGACGTCCCCGAGTCAGCCCTGAGGTTCGTCCGGGGACCGCTCGGAACCCGGGACCGAACGGGCCTCGACGAGCGCGCGCAGGGCGCGCGCATCGGCGATGGCCTGCTGTTTCGCTATGCCCGGCTGTATGCCGAGGGCGGCCAGGCTGGTGCCGTCGCTGAGGTTCAGGAACACCCACGGATCACCCGGGCGCAGGTTGACCTGGATTATCTCCGCCCATGCCAGACGGCGCCGGCCTGTGATGTTCACGACGGTGACACCCGAGTCGTCGGCGACCACCTTGGGCCGGGCGAGCAGGACGAGGACCCCGGCCAGAAGCGCGCCGGTGAAGGCGAAGCTCACCCGTTCGCCGGGGCTGAGCTGCTCAAGCAGCAGCCCCACTGTGGTGATCACCACGAATATGGCCGCTCCGGCGGTGAGCAGGACGGCCCGGGTGCGGCCCGGACGGAAGGTGACGGGAAGTGCGGGCAGATCGGACATCTCTGTGTGCCTCCTCGTCCCTCAGAGGCGGCAGGCGTGGATGGCCGTGGTGAGGATGGCGCGGGCGCCGAGCTCGTAGAGATCGTCCATGATGCGCTGCGCCTCCTTGGCGGGGACCATGGCGCGCACGGCGACCCAGCCCTCGTTGTGCAGCGGGGAGACGGTCGGGGACTCCAGGCCCGGGGTGAGGGCGACGGCCCTCTCCAGCTGCTCGACCCGGCAGTCGTAGTCCATCATCACGTACGTCCGGGCCACCAGGACGCCCTGGAGGCGGCGCAGGAACTGCTGCACCTTGGGCTCCTCGACGTCGGCGCCGGTGCGGCGGACGACGATCGCCTCGGACTTCATGATCGACTCGCCGACGACCGCCAGGCCCGCGTTGCGCAGGGAGGTGCCGGTCTCGACGACGTCGGCGATGGCCTCGGCGACACCGAGTTCGATGGCGGTCTCGACGGCGCCGTCCAGGTGGACGACGGACGCGTCGATGCCGCTGTCGGCGAGGTGCTTGCTGACGATGCCCTCGTAGGACGTGGCGACCGTCTTGCCGTTCAGGTCCTCGACGCCGCCCACCGTGCCGGGCTTGGCCGCGTAGTGGAAGGTGGAGCGGGCGAAGCCGAGCGGAAGGATCTCCTCGGCGCCCGCCCCGGAGTCGATGAGCAGGTCGCGGCCGGTGATGCCGATGTCCAGGCGGCCGGTGGAGACGTAGATCGCGATGTCGCGGGGGCGGAGGTAGAAGAACTCGACCTCGTTGACCGGGTCGACGATCCGCAGCTCCTTGGACTCCCGGCGTTGCTGGTAGCCAGCCTCATGCAGCATGTCCGCCGCAGGGCCGGAGAGGGAACCCTTGTTGGGGACGGCGATGCGCAGCATGAGGTCGGCTTCCTTCGTTCGTCTCGTACGACTGTTCGCCTCGTACGACGGTGTGTGGTTGCTGGTGCTCAGGGTGCTCGGAGTGCTCAGAGGTGGGCGTAGACGTCGTCCAGGGAGATGCCGCGGGCGACCATCATCACCTGAACGTGGTACAGCAGCTGCGAGATCTCCTCGGCGGCCGCTTCCTTGCCCTCGTACTCGGCGGCCATCCAGACCTCGGCGGCCTCCTCGACGACCTTCTTGCCGATGGCATGGACGCCCTTGCCGACCAGCTCGGCGGTGCGGGACGTGGCGGGGTCGCCGTTTGCGGCCTTGTGCTGGAGCTCGGTGAAGAGCTCCTCGAACGTCTTCTTGGACATGGTGGTGCCAACCCTACGCGGTCCGGGCGACTGCTCACCGCCAGGGTTCGGACACCGAGCGCAGGGTGGCCGCGGTCGCGACCGCGGCGGTGACCGCCTCGTGGCCCTTGTCCTCGCTGGATCCCTCCAGGCCCGCCCGGTCCAGGGCCTGCTCCTCGGTGTCGCAGGTGAGCACGCCGAAGCCGACCGGGACGCCGGTCTCGACCGACACCTGGGTCAGGCCGTTGGCGACGCCTTGGCACACATATTCGAAGTGGGGGGTGCCGCCCCGGATGACGACGCCGAGGGCGACGACCGCGTCGTAGCCGCGGCCGGCCAGGACCTTCGCCACCACCGGGAGCTCGAAGCTGCCCGGGACCCGGAGCAGGGTCGGCTCGTCGATCCCCAGCTCGTGCAGGGCGCGCAGGGCCCCGTCCACCAGTCCGTCCATCACCTTCTCGTGCCACTGCGCCGCGACGACGGCGACCCTGAGGTCCCCGACGTTCCGGACGGACAGTTCCGGTGCACCCTTGCCGCTCACGTGTCTCCTCGCGTCTTTCGCTTACTGGTTGCCGCAGGTGGACACCGCGGTGGTGTCCAGCCAGGGCAGGTCGTGCCCCATCCGGTCCCGCTTGGTGCGCAGGTACCGGAGGTTGTGTTCACCGGCCTGGACGGGCATCGGCTCCCGTCCGGTGACCCTCAGTCCGTGGCGGACCAGGGCGTCGGTCTTGTCGGGGTTGTTGGTCAGCAGGCGCACGCTCCCGACCCCGAGGTCCTGGAGGATCCGCGCGCCGGCGCCGTAGTCGCGGGCGTCGGCGGGCAGTCCGAGTTCGAGGTTGGCGTCGAGGGTGTCCCGGCCGCGCTCCTGGAGTTCGTAGGCGCGCAGCTTGGACATCAGGCCGATGCCGCGTCCCTCGTGGCCGCGCAGGTAGACCACCACTCCCCTGCCCTCCTTCTGGATGCGCTCCAGGGAGGTGTCCAGCTGGGGGCCGCAGTCGCAGCGCTGGGAGCCGAAGACGTCCCCGGTGAGGCACTCGGAGTGGACGCGGACCAGGACGTCCTCGCCGTCGCCGATCTCGCCGTGCACCAGAGCCACGTGCTCGACGCCGTCTGCGGTGGAGCGGTAGCCGTACGCCGTGAAGGTGCCGTGCGCGGTGGGCAGGCGGACCTCGGCCTCGCGGAGGACCGCGGGCTGGGGCGGCAGTGCCTCCTGCTCGGGCGAGGCCGGGAGCCCGGGGGCGCGCCGGTGCGCGATCAGGTCCTCAATGGAGATGATCGTCAGACCGTGCTTGCGGGCGAAGACGACCAGTTCGGGCAGTCGGAGCATCCGGCCGTCCTCACCGGCGATCTCGACGATCGCGCCGGCCGGGCGCAGCCCCGCGAGCCGGGCGAGGTCGATGGCAGCCTCGGTGTGGCCGGGGCGGACGAGCACGCCGCCGGGTCGGGCGCGCAGCGGGAAGACGTGGCCGGGGCGGACGAGGTCGGTGGGCTCCGCGGTACCGCCCGCCAGCAGTTGGAGGGTGGTGGCGCGGTCGGCGGCGGAGATGCCGGTGGTGACACCGTGGGCGGCGCCGGCGTCGACGGAGACCGTGAAGGCGGTCTTCATCGACTCGGTGTTCTCCTCGACCATCTGCGGGAGCTTCAGCCGGTCCAGCTCCTCGCCCTCCATGGGGGCACAGATCAGGCCGCGGCACTCGCTCATCATGAAGGCGACGATCTCGGGGGTCGCCTTCTCGGCGGCGATGACGAGGTCGCCCTCGTTCTCGCGGTCCTCGTCGTCGACGACCACGACCGGGCGGCCGGCCGCGATGTCGGCGACGGCCTGCTCGACGGGGTCGAGGGTGAAGTCCTCCACGGGGTCGGTGCCGTAGAGGACGGTTGCCGCTGTCATGCGGGCGCTCCTTCCAGGACCGGCCGCGCGTCCGTGCGGGTGCGCAGCCACCAGTCGCGCATGCCCCACAGGACCAGTGCGCCGTAGACGATGTAGACGAAGCCGGAGAAGGCGAAGCCGTTGGCGAAGTTGAGCGGTACGCCGACGACGTCGACGAGCAGCCAGGCGAACCAGAACTCGACCATGCCGCGCGCCTGCGCGTACATGGCGACGACGGTGCCGACGAAGATGTAGGCGTCGGGCCAGGGGTCCCAGGACAGCGACGGGTAGGCGTGGAACACTCCGGCGACGGCGACCGTGCCGACCGCGGCGGCGCCGAGCAGCACGGCACGCTCGCGCCAGGTGGCGAACCGTACGGCGATGTGGCCGTCCGCCGCCCGGCCCCTGCCGCGGTTCCACTGCCACCACCCGTAGACGGCGACGACCATGACGACGATCTGCTTGCCGGCGCTGCCCGAGAGGTGGGCGGTGGCGAACGCGGCGAACAGGATCAGGCCGGACAGGAACTGGACGGGCCAGCTCCAGATGGAGCGCCGCCAGCCGAACGCGAGGCCGAGCAGGCCGATGACGTTGCCCGTCATGTCCGACCACTTGATGTGCTGGCCGAGGAGGCTGAACGCCTCGGAATTGAGCCAGTTCACCGTCCGGCCCCCGAAGTGCGGTCGCCGAGCAGCCGCTCGACGTACTTGGCGACGACGTCCACCTCGAGGTTGACCGGGTCGCCGGCCTGCTTCAGACCGAGGGTGGTCAGCGCCAGGGTGGTGGGGATCAGGCTGACGGTGAAGTGCTCGTCCCCGGCCTCGACGACGGTGAGGCTGATGCCGTCGACGGTGATGGAACCCTTCTCGACGACGTAGCGCGCGAGGTCCGGCGGCAGCGAGATCTTCACGATCTCCCAGTGCTCGGAGGGGGTGCGGTCCAGGATCGTGCCGGTGCCGTCGACGTGTCCCTGCACGATGTGGCCGCCGAGGCGGGCGCCCACGGCGGTGGGGCGTTCGAGGTTGACACGGGAGCCGGTGGTGAGGACACCGAGGCTGGAGCGCTTGAGGGTCTCCGCCATGACGTCGGCGGTGAACTCGTCGCCCTCGTGCTCGACCACGGTGAGACAGACACCGTTCACGGCGATCGAGTCGCCGTGCCGTGCGCCTTCGGTCACGACGGGGCCGCGGAGCCGGAAGCGGGCGGCGTCGCCGAGGTCCTCCACGGCGGTGATCTCGCCCAGCTCTTCGACGATTCCGGTGAACACTTCCCGGGTCCTCCTGCCTCTTCGGGCACGGACTCCGGGGCTGCCGACACGGGCAGAATCAGCGAACGAGAACACTCGGCGGACGACGCCGGACGGGACCCGCCCGCGAAGGACGAGCCCGGATACGGCGGCGCACACAGGTGTGCTCGCTCGCCGCGCACTGCCTCCCATCCGGACTTTAACCGTCGGTCCAGGAATTCCACCTGGTCAACCGGCCGCTGGAAGCGACCGGGTCGCGGACTATAACCGCCGGTTCGGACTTTCACCGACCCCGGAGTGCGCTGCTACTGGTACAGAGACAGTGTGCCACGCCCGATCGGCATGGCCGCGGACGAAGCGTGTGGGGTGGCTCACAGAACGCGCCGTGCGCCGTGCCGACCGCCGTGCCGTGCGCGGGCGTGGAGGTCCGGCGGCGGGCAAGGGCCGTCGTCACCGCCGCCGGACCGGTCTGCACGGAAGTCAGACACTAAGAGGACTAGACCAGGCAGGTCAACAGGTACGGGGAACAGGCGTGTTCCGCCGGACCGGGCTGAACACCGGCCTGGAGCTGTGGATTTGGTACGACATCCGGGAGGCGTGAGGCGCCTGCCGGCCGCGGGCGGCGGCGGAGGCCTGAGCGCTCCGGCGGGGTGGACAAGTCGGAGGCGTCAGCGCTCCGGCGGGGTGGACACGTCGGAGGCGTCAGCGCTCCGGCGGGGTGGACACGTCGGAGGCGTCAGCGCTCCGGCGGGGTGAACACGTCGGAGGCGTCAGCGCTCCGGCGGGGTGAACAAGTCGTCCTGGGCGCGGTCGCGGGCCGTCGCGAGCGCGCCGCGCAGCACCGCCCGGCCGCCAAGCGCGCTCGCCCTCACCTCGGTGCGGAGCGGGGACATCCGTGCGACGCGCTCCGCCACGCGCGCCGCGAGCGCCTCACCCCCGGCGTGCCCGATCTCACCCCCGAGGACCACGCACCCCGGATCGAGCACGGCCACCACCGAGGCGACTCCGAGGGCGACGCGGTCGGCCAGGGCATCGAGGAAGCGTGAGGCCACGGCGACGTCCTCGACGAGCACACCGCCCGGAGCGCCCTCCCCCACCCGGACGCCTTCGCCGACACCTGCCGGGGAGGCACCCGCCAAGGTCCCACCGTCCGAGGCGGAACCCGCCGCGGAGGCGGTCACCCCCGTGGTCGCTCGTGCCGCCGCCCGTACCAGTCGCGCGGCGACCGGCTCGGCATCTGCTCCCTCCAGGTCGGTCCCCTCCGAGCCGGTGCTCTCTGCCAACAGCCCGTGCTGTTCCGCCAGTTCCGCCACCGCCGTCGCACCGGCCAGGGAGTGGAAGCCGTCCGCGCAGTCCGTGGCCGAGGGGAGGCCCGCGGTGCCCGGGACGGGCAGGAAGCCGATCTCGCCGGTGCCCCCGGAGGCGCCGCGGCGCAGGGTTCCGTCCAGGACGACGGCCGCGCCGGCGCCGTGGCCGAGCCACAGCAGGACGAACGTGTCCCGGTCCCGGGCGGCCCCGTCCCGCTGTTCGGCCAGGGCCGCGAGGTTGGTCTCGTTCTCGACGGTGACCCGCGCCCGCGGCAGCCGCTCCTGCAACACGGCCACCAGCCGGCGGTGCCATTCGGGCAGCCCCGTGGAGTCCCGGAGCTCGCCGGTGCCCGGGTCGATCAGGCCCGGCGCGCCGATGCCGACCGTGTGCAACCGCTCCGCCCCCGCCTCCTTGACCACCCGCTCCACCAGGGCGACCGCCTGCTCAAGCGCCGGCCCGGTGCCGGCGTCCCCGCCGATCGGCACGGACTGCGCGGCCAGTTCCCGGCCCAGCAGGTCGGCGACGATCACGGACACACTCTCGGTGCGGACGTCGAGCGCGGCCAGGTGGGCGCGGTCGGCGACGATGCCGTACAGCCGCGCGTTCGGCCCGCGCCGCTGCTCGCCGGACTCACCGACCACGGTGATCAGGCCGGAGGCCGTCAGCCGGTCGACGAGGTCGGCGACGGTGGGCCGGGACAGACCGGTGAGCTGCTTCAACTGCCCTGCTGTCAGCGGTCCTTGCTGCTGGAGCAGCCGCAGGGCGAGCCGGTCGTTGATGACCCGGGCGGTGCTCGGGGATGCGGGCATGCCGGGAATCCTCCCAGATCTGCGGGCTGCTGCCGTCCGTGCGGGACGCTATCTATCAGGCAGGTTCCCTGATAGTTTACGTCGGCGCGACGGCGCGAGGGGCAACGGCGGTCAGCCCGGGAGGGGCCGGACAATGAGTGCAGTGGTCTACGAACAGCACGAGGTGCGGCGCGCACGGTACGCCGTGGCCGCCGTCTTCGCCGTGCACGGCGCCGTCACCGGCTCGTTCGCGACCCGCGTGCCGTGGATCCAGGACCACGCCGCGGTCAGCCCCGGGCAGCTGGGGCTCGCGCTGGCCTTCCCGGCGCTCGGCGCGTCCCTCGCGATGCCGCTCGCGGGCGGCATCAGCCACCGCTTCGGCGCCCGCAACGCGCTGCGCGGCCTGATCGCCCTGTGGACGCTCGCCCTCGTCCTGCCCTCCCTCGCTCCGAACCTCCTGACCCTCTGCCTCAGCCTGTTCGTCTACGGCGCCACCGCGGGCATGGCGGACGTCGCGATGAACGCCCTCGGGGTGGAGGTCGAGAACCGGCTCGACCGCTCGATCATGTCCGGGCTGCACGGCATGTGGAGCGCCGGCGCCCTGGTCGGCTCGGCGGCCGGCACGGTCGCCGCGCACCTCGGCTCGGACGCGCGGCTGCACCACCTGCTGGCCGCCGCCGTGCTGACCGTGCTGGGCGTCGCCGCCTGCACCTGGGTGCTGGACCTCCAGCCCGCGCAGGACGAGGAGCCGCCGCCGCGGTTCGCACTGCCGCCGAAGTCGGCTCTGCTGATCGGGGCGATCGGGTTCTGCGCGGTGTTCGCGGAGGGCGCGAGCCTGGACTGGTCGGCGGTCTACCTGCGGCACCAGTTGGAGACCTCGGCCGGCCTCGCGGCGGCGTGCACCACGGGCTTCACCCTCACCATGGCGATCGCGCGGATCGCGGGCGACCGGGTGGTGGACCGGTTCGGCGCCGTGCGCACGGTACGGGCGAGCGGCGTGCTGGCGGTCCTGGGCGGCCTGTTCGTCGTCGCGGGGGGCCACCCGGCGGTGGCGATGACCGGGTTCGCGCTGATGGGCCTCGGTATCGCGGTCGTCGTACCGCTGTGCTTCGCCGCGGCCGGCCGCAGCGGCCCGAACCCCAGCCAGGCCATCGCGGGCGTCGCGACCATCACCTACACCTCCGGACTCGTCGCCCCGAGCGCGATCGGCGGACTGGCCCAGGCGACCAGCCTGGTGGTGTCCTTCGGCCTGGTGACCCTGCTGGCGTGCGGCCTGGTCGCCTTCGCGGGGGTGCTCAGGGCGGGCGACCGGAACCGGTCGAAGGTCGGACCCGCGAGCACCGCGGTTCCCGACCCGCGGCCCTGAACGATGTCGTCCCAGCACGTCGTGGCCGTGTTCGGCGCCTCCTTCGTCGCTCGGAACCAACATCCGTCCGGGTCTCCAAGGACCGGCCCGACGTGATCAGCCCGGAACTCCAGATGGAGCATGCCGGGAAGCCGGCGGAAGGTGAGGACATCGAGGTCGTGATGGACCCGATCGTCGACATCGGAAAATCCGGCCGCGCGTTCGACAACCGCAGCATCGCCGACATCATCGACATGGCACGGCTGCTGTGGCTGAAGAAGCAGGGCGTGAGGCACTACACCGGCACCGATATCGACGCCGGGGCCCTGTACCAGATCCTCGACTCCGGTTTCGGCAGCGCACATCCCTGCACCGAGACCTCACGACCTGCCTCCATTACCGGGGCGCTCACGACGCGGTGATCGACGACACGGCGGAGTGCGAGCGTCCCTGGGACGGCTACGTCGAGCGACGGCTGTCCAGTAACGACGACAAGGGCCACAGCTTCCGAGCGGGTGCGGGCGCGATGCCGAAACCCCGGATGGCAACCCGCCCGAAGCGCGTCGTCCAGGCAGAGGCCTCGTGACCTGCGGTCACGTAGACGGGCGGCCGCGGAGTTGAGCCGTGCCGGCCGGGCCGAGTGCCCGGCGTGCGGGGCGACGTGGGTCGTTCGAACGCGGTCTCTAGTGCCGCGTCAGGTGACGTTTGCCCGTCAAGGAGCGGCGTCCGGTGCGTGCTCTGGGGGTCCCCCCTGCTCGAAGAGCTTGGGGGAGTGCCGGCCGGAAGTCCTCGTACTGGACATACTTGGGCTTTCGGCCGGTGCGGCGAGTGGGGGTCCCCCCTGCTCGAAGAGCTTGGGGGAGTGCCGGGCGTCGCGACGGGGCAAACGTTGCCTGCCGCGGCACTAGGCTCGCGGCTGTGCGTGGTGAGGGCTTGGAGGGCCAGAAGGAATCGTTCGGCGAACGGTCACAGTGACCGCAACGCGAACGCACATGATTGTCAGCCGCCGGTGCGGCTTGGCAGGAGGGTGCTCACCGCGCGTTCCAACTCCGTGATGCGGTCGACGAGAGCGGCCGTTTCGATTTCCGGATTGTTGCGGAGCAGCAGCTCGATCTGGGCGAGTCGCTTGGTGATGTCCGCGAGCCGGTCCGTGTCCGAGGGGTGCGCGCGCGTCGCCAGCTGGCGGTTCTTGCGGTACAGATCGAGAAAGACGTTGACTTTGGTGCGCAGCACCCATGGGTCGATGGGCTTGGTGATGAAGTCGGCGGCGCCGATCGCGTATCCCCGGTAGGTGTAGTCGGCGCCCGGCTCGGTTCCCGTTACCAGAATGACGGGCACGTCCTTGGTCTGGTCGAGGCGCTTGATGTTGGCGGCGGTCTCGAAGCCGTCCATGTCGGGCATCCGGACGTCCAGAAGGACGACGGCGAACTCCTGTCGCAGCATCGCCTTCAGCGCTTGCTCCCCCGAACGCGCGTGGACCAGGTGCTGGTGGAGCGGGCCGAGCACGGCCTCGAACGCGATGAGGTTCTCCTCCATGTCGTCCACGATCAGGATGCTGCACTGGTCTTCCGCACTGATGCTCATGGCGCGCCCCTGGGCGGATCGGCGTCCTCGTCCGGGCGGGAGGGTTCGTCGGTGGTGTCCTGGTCCTGCGTCGGCTCCGAGGAGCTGCTCTGCGGGTCGAGCAGATCGCAGATGACCGACAACAGGCGGTCGATGTTCACTGGTTTGGGCACGTAGTCGGAGGCGCCGCTGTCTATCGCCTTCTCGCGGTCCCCGGGCATCGCTTTGGCGGTGAGCGCGATGATCGGCAGGTGTGCGAGACGGGGGGTGCCTCGGATGGCGCGAATCGCCTCGTATCCGTCCATCTCCGGCATCATGATGTCCATCAGGACCAGGGACACCTCGGGGAACCGTTCCAGGACCTCGAGACCCTCCCGGCCGTTCTCCGCGTACTTCACGGTGATGCCGACGCGGCCCAGTACGTGCGTGAGGGCGAAGACGTTGCGGATGTCGTCGTCGATGATGAGGATGCGCCGGCCGGCCAGTACGCGGCCGGGGCGCCCGCTGAGCCATTCCTTGAGCCGGGTCGTCTCCGGCCAGGTGTCCTCGCGGCCGTCTGCGGTCCCCGTGGCTTCCCTGCCCATCAGGTCGTCCGGGCTCAGGCGGCCCGGATCCAGGATGTCGCCGCTCAGGCTCCCCGCGCTGTCGAACACGGGCCCGGGTGGGACGTCTTCGGCGGTGGCTTCCGGCGTCCGGGTCTTTGCGGGAGGAGTGGGCGGAACGTCGACGGTGCGCAGCTCCGCCAGGCGTTGCCCGGTGGTGGCGCCGGGGTAGTGCGAGGGAATGTAGAGGGTGAAGCGGGAGCCCACGCCCAGCTCGCTCTCGGCGATGATCTTGCCGCCGAGCATCCCGGCGATCTCCCGGCTGATGGACAGGCCGAGGCCGGTGCCGCCGTACTTGCGGTTGGTGGTGCCCTCGGACTGCTGGAACGCCTCGAAGATCATCGGAAGCTTCTCGGGGGCGATGCCGATCCCGGTGTCCTTGACGGAGAAGGAGATGATGGCTTCGGCGTTTTTGAGCGTCTCCTCCTCGAACTGTTCCCCCGGCATCCGGTCGACGCGCAGTTCCACGCTGCCGGCGTGGGTGAACTTCAGGGCGTTGGACAGCAGGTTGCGCAGCACCTGCTGGAGGCGCTGCTCGTCGGAGTACAGCTCCGCCGGTACGTCCTCGCCGACGGCGATGTCGAAGCCCAGGCCTCGGTCGATGGTGAGCGGCCGGAACGTGGCGTGGACGTAGTCGAGCAGCTTGACCAGCGGCAGTATGTTCGGGCGCACGTCCATCCGGCCGGCTTCGATCTTCGACAGGTCGAGGATGTCGCTGATCAGCTGGAGCAGGTCCGACCCCGAGCGGTGGATGGTGGTCGCGAACTGCACTTCCTGTTCGGACAGGTTCCCGTCGGGGTTGTCGGCGAGCAGCCGGGCCAGTATCAGCAGCGAGTTGAGCGGGGTGCGCAACTCGTGCGACATGTTCGCCAGGAACTCCGACTTGTACCGCGAGGCGGTCGCGAGCAGGGCGGCTTTCTCCTCCAACTCGGCGTTGGAGCTCTGCAGTTCGTCCGACCGCTCGCGCAACTCGGAGGTGAGGCGCTGGGACTGCGAGAGCAGGGACTCCGTTCGGGAGTTGGCGATGATCGTGTTGATCGAGACGCCGATCGTGTTGGCGAACTGGTCCATGAAGGCCAGGTGCACATCGCTGAACTTGCTGAGCGAGGCCAACTCGATCACGCCGAGCACCTGATCCTCGAAGAGAATCGGCAGGATGACGATGCTGGCCGGGTACGCCATGCCGAGCCCGGAGCTGATGGTGATGTAGTCCGGCGGGACGTCGGTGACGAGGATGCGCTGCTTTTCCTGCGCGGCCTGTGCGATCAGGCCCCGGCCCGGGGTGCCGATACCGGGGAGCGGGCTGCTCTCGCCGGCCTGGTCGGTGCCGTACCCGGCGATGAACTGCAGGCCCTCGCCGTGCGGCGCACCCGCCTCGGCCAGGAAGAAGGCGCCGAACTGCGCGTTCACCAACGGGGTCAGCTCGCGCAGGATCAGGTCGGCGACCTCCACGAGGTCGCGGTGGCCCTGCATGAGGGCGGCCATACGGGTGAGGTTGGACTCCAGCCAGTCCTTGGCGCGGGTGGTCTCGCGGAGGTTGGAGACCATGAGGTTGATGTTGTCCTTCAGTTCGGCGACCTCGCCTTGCGCCTCAACCGTGATGGCGCGGGACATGTCGCCCTGGGTGACCGCGCTGGCCACCTCCGCGATCGCCCGCACCTGGGTGGTGAGGTTGAGGGCCAGCTCGTTGACGTTGGTGGTCAGCCGCTTCCACGTTCCGTAGACTCCCTCCACACGGGCCTGGCCGCCCAGCTGTCCCTCGCTGCCGACCTCCCGGGCGACGCGGGTGACCTCGGAGGAGAACGAGGAGAGTGTGTCGACCATCGTGTTGATGGTCGTCTTCAGTTCCAGGATCTCGCCGCGCGCGTCCACATCGATCTTCTTCGACAGGTCGCCCTGGGCGACGGCCGTGGCGACCTGGGCGATGTTGCGGACCTGCGAGGTCAGGTTGTCCGCCATGAAGTTGACGTTGTCCGTGAGGTCCTTCCACACCCCGGACACCCCGCGGACCTGCGCCCGGCCACCCAGCCGCCCCTCCGTACCGACCTCGCGCGCGACGCGGGTGACCTCGTCCGCGAACGCACGCAGCTGGTCGACCATCGTGTTCACGGTCTCCTTCAGCTGCAGGATCTCGCCGCGCGCGTCCACCGTGATCTTCTTCGACAGGTCACCGTTGGCGGCGGACGTGGTCACCTGGGCGATGTTGCGGACCTGCGAGGTCAGGTTCAACGCCATGAAGTTGACATTGTCGGTCAGCTCTTTCCACACGCCCGAGACCCCGCGGACCTGCGCCTGGCCACCCAGGTTGCCCTCGGTGCCGACCTCGCGGGCCACGCGGGTCACCTCGTCCGCGAACGCCGACAGCTGGTCGACCATCGTGTTGATCGTCGACTTCAACTCCAGGATCTCGCCGCGCGCGTCCACATCGATCTTCTTCGACAGGTCGCCCTGGGCGACGGCCGTGGCGACCTGGGCGATGTTGCGGACCTGCGAGGTCAGGTTGTCCGCCATGAAGTTGACGTTGTCCGTGAGGTCCTTCCACACCCCGGACACCCCGCGGACCTGCGCCCGGCCACCCAGCCGGCCATCGGTACCCACTTCGCGGGCGACGCGGGTCACCTCGTCCGCGAACGCCGACAGCTGGTCGACCATCGTGTTCACGGTCTCCTTCAGCTGCAGGATCTCGCCGCGCGCGTCCACCGTGATCTTCTGGCTCAGATCGCCGTTGGCGACCGCCGTCGTCACCTGGGCGATGTTGCGGACCTGCGAGGTCAGGTTCAACGCCATGAAGTTGACATTGTCGGTCAGCTCTTTCCACACGCCCGAGACCCCGCGAACCTGCGCCTGGCCACCCAGGTTGCCCTCGGTGCCGACCTCGCGGGCGACGCGGGTCACCTCGTCCGCGAACGCCGACAGCTGGTCGACCATCGTGTTGATCGTCGACTTCAACTCCAGGATCTCCCCCTTCGCCTCCACGGTGATCGTCTTGCCGAGGTCGCCCTGGGCGACGGCCGTGGCGACCTGGGCGATGTTGCGGACCTGCGAGGTCAGGTTGTCCGCCATGAAGTTGACGTTGTCCGTGAGGTCCTTCCACACCCCGGACACCCCGCGGACCTGCGCCCGGCCACCCAGCCGGCCATCGGTACCCACTTCGCGGGCGACGCGGGTCACCTCGTCCGCGAACGCCGACAGCTGGTCGACCATCGTGTTCACGGTCTCCTTCAGCTGCAGGATCTCGCCGCGCGCGTCCACCGTGATCTTCTGGCTCAGATCGCCGTTGGCGACCGCCGTCGTCACCTGGGCGATGTTGCGGACCTGCGAGGTCAGGTTCGACGCCATGAAGTTGACATTGTCGGTCAGGTCCTTCCACACGCCCGAGACGCCCGCCACCTGTGCCCGCCCGCCCAGCTGGCCCTCCGTACCAACCTCACGGGACACCCGCGTCACCTCATCCGCGAACGCACGCAGCTGGTCGACCATCGTGTTCACGGTGAGTTTCAGCTCCAGCAGCTCGCCGTTCGCCTCGACCGTGACCTGGCGGGTCAGATCACCGCGCACGACCGACGTGGTCACCACCGCGATGTCGCGCACCTGCGCGGTCAGCCGCGAGGCCATCGTGTTCACGGCCTCGGTCGCATCGCGCCAGTCGCCGACCAGACCCTGCACCGTGGCCTGCCCGCCGAGACGGCCCTCGGTACCGACCTCCCGGGCGACGCGGGTCAGCTCGCCGGTGAACAGCGACAGCTGCTCCACCATCCGGTTCACCCCACGCCCCAGGCGGCGCAGATCGCCGCGAAGCTGGCGCTTGCCGTCGTGCAACTCGGCACGCTGCGTCAGATCACCGCCCGCGACAGCATCCAGGACACGGGTGGCGTTCATGACCGGGACGACCAACGCCTCCAGCAACGTGTTGGCCGCTTCCACGCTCGTGGCCCACGCTCCCTGCCCGGGACTCGCCGCGAGCCGCTCATCCAGCCGTCCCTGCCGCACCACTTCCCGGCGCACCCGCTCAAGCTCCGAGGACAGATGCGCGTTCCGCACGATGATCTGGTTGAGCACCCCCGCCATCTCGGCGAGGACCCCTTCGGACAATCCCTCTGTACGTACAGTGAAGTCGCCGTCGCAAAACGAATTCATGGCCGCGAGCAGCGGACGCAATTCGGTCACTCGTATCCACTCGCCGTCCGAGGCCGGGCCGGGTGGAACGGCGGATGCGGGGCCGGTTTCAACGGGCCCCCGCTCCCGGAGCTCTGGCTCGCGAGAAGCGAGGTCGGGCTGGGTGGCAGGCTTCATGACAACCCATTTCCCTGGCGAGCAAAAAATCCGATTACCTCCCTTTTAGGCTACATTCGCAATGTAGGTTTCGGCATTGGACCGGCCAGGAGTCGCCAGTGAGGTCGTCCCTTGATCTGCACGAACCCGTGTCGCGGATGCGTGTACCCGCCAACGAGCTTGCGGCCTCGGTGGCGCGCAAGTTCCTGCGCGCCGCGCTCCTCGAGCGGACCGCCCGTCAGTTCCCCGGGATGCCGGCGATCAGCGAGCGGCTCCTCGACGACGCCGTGCTCCTCGTCAGCGAGTTGGTCACCAGCGTCGCCACGCAGGCCGCGTTCGAGATCGAAGTGGTCTGCCGCTTCGACGCCAGTCAAGGCTCGCCGGCCGATGCCGCGCAGGGTGGGGCCGGGCGAGTGGGTGTCGTGGTCGAAGCGCTGGACCGGAGCCCATCCGACACCTTCCGTGACGGAAAGGGCAACGACATGCCCGGATACGGCCGGCAGCTGATGCGCGCACTGGCCCAGTCGTGGGGGGTGACCTACCGGCACGCCGAGAAGGCCGTCTGGTTCTGTGTGGAGTGCGCGCTGGAGAGCCCGCCCCAGACCGGACAGCAGGGGATCATCGAAGCCGTCCCCCGTGAGCTGCTGGCCCCCGGGCCCGTTACGGCCGCACCGCAGCGCGACCAATGCCACAGCGTCGAGTGGGCCGAGCGCGAAGGACAGTCGTTCCTCGCCGAGGCCGGCGAGCTCCTCGCCGGACAACTGGACGAAGACATGGTCGCAGCGCTTGCCGGACAGCTCCTGGTCCCCAGGCTCGCCGACTGGTGCGGCGTATGGCTGACCGCCGACAGCACCGAGATGCGGCTCTCCCATGTCTGGCACATGGACGAGCGGCGGATCCATACACTCCGCCTGGCGCTGGAGAATGACCCTCCACCCACCAGGCTGAACACGACCGGCTCCCCGTGGCCCTGGCCCGTCTGCACGGACGCCGAGAAGTGCGGCTCCGCGCTTGCGTTCCCGCTGGTCGCAAATGGGCAGTGCCACGGCACGCTCCTGATCGGCCAGACAGGACTCCCTCGCCTGACCGACGCCGTCGTACGGCTCGCGGAGGACGTGGCCCGGCGGGTGGCCCAGGCGGTGGTCACCGCCCGCCGCTACACCCGGCAGGCGAGCATCAGCCGCACACTCCAGCGCAGCCAGCTCCCCACGTCCCTCGCCGCCATTCCGGGCGTCGACACGGCGATCGTCTACGAGCCCTGCGGTGAGGGCCAGACCGTCGGCGGGGACTTCTACGACCTGTTCCCGATGGGAGACAGCCGCTGGTGCTTCCTGCTCGGCGACGTGTGCGGCCACGACCTGGGGGCGATGTCCGCCACCGGTCTGGCCCGGCACCTCATACGGCTGCTGGCACGTGAGGGCCACGGCGTCGAGTCCCTGCTCAACCGGCTGAACATCGCGATGGCGGAGGAGGCCGCCGAGTCCATGGCATTCGGCAGGGAGCAGGAGGGCTCCCGGTTTCTGAGCCTGCTGTACGGGGAGTTGGAACCGGATGTGGTCGCCGGCGGCACGCGATGCACGATTGCCAGCGCCGGGCACCCGCTTCCGTTGCGGCTGTCGACAGACCGCTCGGTAACTCCGGCCGTGGATCCGCAGATGCTGTTGGGAATCGACAAGCGTCAGGAGTTCCATGCCAGCACCTTCACCCTCGCGCCGGGTGAGACGTTGCTGTGCGTGACCGACGGAGTGACCGAACGCCGCAGCGGTACACGGCAGTTGGACGACAACGACGGCCTGGCGGAGGTGCTTCGGGGATGCGCCGGACTGGGCGCGAAGGCCGTGGCGGAACGGGTCCGGCGAGCCGCTCACGACTTCAGTACCGAACCGATCGACGACGACCTGGCCGTGCTGGTCCTGGAAGCCGTTCCGGTGCTCGGGGCGCGACGGACGCAAGGCTGAACCTGAGACGCGGACGCCATGGCAATGGATTTGAAGGTCCGGGAGCCGGTCGGACGCAGCGCTCATCCCCGGGCACAGGGCACAGCCACCGCCTCGTGCGGTCCTCCGGCCCGTGGCATCTCCTGAAGCGGGGTGTGCCCACGATTCGCCGAGTCCGCATCGACATGTCCCTGCGACAAGCAGTTTCGAAATAGGCTCCGTTCGATTCCTGACCTACGCAGAACCACAGGTCAGGATTGAAAACAGGTGCCGACGGCTTGTGGCAGCACTCGGGTGGCTGACGGGGAGCGCCACGGTGTTGTGCCGGATCCATTCTGCCGGGCGTTCGAGGGCGATCATGGCGGCATCGTCGTCCAACCAGCCTCCCGCGTGTGCGAGCAGGTCGGTGCGCAGGTGCTCCAGGAGTTCCTCGGGGCTCTGCCCGCTCCAGGCGGCAGCGCGTTCAGCGAGGGGATAGAAGTCGCCGCGGGAGTTGCGAGCTTCGGTCACGCCGTCGGTGTACAGCAGGAGCAGGTCGCCCTGCCCGAAGTCGAACGTGTCGACACAGTGACAGGGCGTGTCCAGCTGCAGGCCGAGAGGGGGGCCGGCCTGGTGGGCGCACAGCGCGGTGGCCTGTCCCGGGCGTAGCCGCAGCGGCGGGGGGTGACCACAGTGGACGATCTGGACCGTGGGTGCATGGTCGGGGATGTCGATGAGCATCGCGGTGACGAAGCACTCCTGCGCCAGCTCTTCCTCACCGGGCTCCGTCAAATTCCAGCACACGCTCGCATCCAGGTAGGCGGTGAGTTCCGCCAGGCCCGTCTGCCGGTGGGCGGCCCCTCGGAAGGCGCTCAGCAGGAGCGCGGCGTCGCTCACAGCGGTCAGGCCCTTGCCTCGGACGTCCCCGATGAGCAGCCGGGTACCGTGGGCGGTGCGGGCGGCCGCGTACAGGTCGCCGCCGATCTTCATCTCGTGCTCCGCCGCCAGGTAGACCGCGGCCACGCGCAGGGGCCCCATCTGTGGGGGCAGCGGGCGCAGGACCAGGTTCTGGGCGATCTCGGAGACCTGGCGCACCCGGGTCAGCTCCCGTACCTTCCGCTCCCGCATCCCGGACAGGAGCGCGGCGAAGGCGGAGGCCGCCACCACGGCGAAGATCTGCGTCATGCGCTGCGCCGAGTGGAGGTCTCTGAGAAGGACGGCGAAGATCACCTGGTCCGCCAGGGCCAACGCTCCGGTCAGCGTGGTCAGTTTTGGCCCCAGGGTCACCGCGGCGAGCACCGGCGCGACGATCAGGAGCGGTCCGACGTGCGGGTGGCCGGGAGTGGCCAGGTTGATCGTGGTGATCACCACGATCAACGCAAGCGGAACAGCAACCAGGCCACGCGCCTCGTACCACGGCCGGCGACGGCTTGCTGGGCACTTTTCGGAGGGCATACTTCCATGTACCCGCCGTTGCGGCCGACCGCCGTCCGGCTTCCGCCGGCACGGTCACCGCGTCCAGCCCGACCTCGTACACCGGCCAGATCGGGCGGTGGTGTCGGCGGGCCGTACGAACTGCACCGGTACTGGCCGATGTCGCTGACGAACAGATCCGGCCGCGACACCGACCCCCGCCCCGGCCATGCAACCGACGTGGGCGAGAAGGTCGGTACGCAGGCGGCGGATCAGTACCGACGGGCTCTCATACGCCCAGTCGGCGGCGCGCTCGGCGCGTCCCGGGCCTGGGCCGCCGCTTCCGGGGGCGCCGGGAACTCCCAGGTGGCGGTGGAGCCGGCGGGCGGTGTGTGCAGCCGGGCGATCAGCAGGGTCGCCTCCTTCTCGGGTGCCTGGGGCAGCAGGTGCCGTAGCACAGCGCATCCGGTCCGCGCGGTGACCAGTCTTCCCGTGTGGCGGCCTGCACCTGGTCGCGGAGCCGCCGCAGCCGCTCCTCGGTGCCACCGCGACAGAGACGGCAACGGGAACGGGCGCGAACGGCGACTGAAACAGCTTCGCCGCGCCCGGCACGTGTCCGTCAGCGCGCGTTCCCCTCCTTACGCCACTGAGTCGTCGTACCTCGTCGTGCCCTCGTCCAGCAGCGCTCCCTGCGGCGTGCCCGCAGCCTTGGAGAGCCAACGGAGGGAGTGGTAGCCGGTGAGCACCAGGAGGGTGCCCAGCGCGATGCCGCTGAGCTCGAAGTTGTCGGTGATCTTCAGCGACACGCCGCCGATGCCGACGATGACGCCGGCGGCGGCCGGAATCAGGTTGAGCGGCTGGCTGAAGTCAACCTTGTTGCGGACCCAGATCTGAGCGCCGAGCAGACCGATCATGCCGTAAAGGATGACAGTGATTCCGCCCAGCACACCGCCCGGGATGGCCGCGACGAACGCCCCGAACTTCGGGCACAGACCGAAGAGGAGCGCGAAGAACGCGGCGCACATGTAGGCGGCGGTCGAGTAGACGCGGGTGGCGGCCATGACGCCGATGTTCTCGGCGTACGTGGTCGTGGCTGGGCCACCGGCGACCGTGGAGATCATGGTGGCCGCGCCGTCCGCGGCGATGGCAGTGCCGAGCTTGTTGTCGAGAGAGTCGCCGGTCATCTCGCCGACCGCCTTGATGTGGCCCGTGTTCTCGGCTACCAGAGCGATCAGGACAGGGAGGGCGACGACGATCGCCGACGCGCTGAACGAGGGCGCGTGCATGTGGGGGAAGCCGATCCAGGCGGCTTCCTTGACCGAGCTCAGGTCGAGACGCCAGTGGTCCACGACCTTGCCGCTGCCGTTAGCGGAGTGGATCTTGCCCAGGGCGAGGTCAAGGATCCAGGAGAGCGCGTAACCGAAGACCAGCCCCAGGAAAATGGCGATACGTGACCAGAATCCGCGCAGGACGACGAGCGCGAGGCCGGTGAACAGCATCGTGGCGAGCGCCGTCCACTGGTCCTGCGGCCAGTAGGTCCCCGCAGCCACCGGAGCGAGGTTGAAGCCGATCAGCATGACGACGGCGCCCGTCACCGCCGGCGGCAACACCGCATGGATGACCCGCGCGCCCAGGAACTGGACCACGACACCGACCACGGCCAGGGCGAGGCCCACCACAAACAGCGCGCCGGTGAGTTCCGCCGGCCCACCGCCCTGGCTTCCGATGACAGCGGCGACACCGACGAAGGAGAGCGACGATCCCAGGTAGCTCGGGACCCGTCCGCGCGTCATGACCAGGAACAGCAGGGTCGCGACACCCGAGGCCATGAGGCCAAGGCTCGGGTTGAGCCCCATGAGCACCGGGGCGACAAAACAGGCACCGATCATCGAGACGACATGCTGCGCACCCAACCCGATCGTCCGGGTCCAGGTGAGCCGCTCGTCGGGCTTGACGACCTCACCTGGTTTCAGATGGCGACCATCCCCGTGCAGCTTCCACCCGAAACCGGACATTCAACACTCTCCATTCGTGTACTTGCCGAACGGAAAGTACAAGATCAGCGGTCGGTCATTCGCACCACCCCCGGTGCCGGGCCCACCCGACTGTCATCCGCGTGACCTGGCCCGCTTGCCGAGGACCTACCGGGTTGCACGTCGACAATGGTACGAGGACGCGTTCGTACACCCAGTTCAGTGATGCATATCGGTTGCGACGTTCGTCGCCCCCGTGCTCATGGGCCTCGACCCCAACCTCGCGATCATGATGTCGGGCGTCGCGACCGTCGTCACCGGCGCGGTCGTCATGCTGATCGGCTTCAACCTCGCGCCGGTGACCGCATCCACCTACTGGCCGCAGGACCAGTGGACGGCCCTGCTCGTGATGCTGTTCACCGGGCTGGCCGTCGTGTCTGCGCGGCTTCTGGTCCCGGATCGCGATCTTCCTCGGGCTGGTCTTCGGCTACGGAATCTCCTGGGTCTTCGACCGGGTCCTCGGAAAGATCCGGCGACCCGCTGGACGACAAGCTCGGCACCGCGATCTCGGCGGACGGCGCGGCCTCCATGCTGTCGACCGCGGTGGGCGGCCCGCCGAACACCACGTACTCCGAGAACATCGGCGTGATGGCGGCGACCCGGGTCTACTCGACCGCCGCGTACTGGGCCGCCGCGGGCTTCGCGCTGCTGTTCGGCATCTGCCCCAAGTTCGGCGCGGTCGTTGCCGCCATCCCGGGCGGTGTCCTCGGCGGCATCACCGTGATCCTGTACGGCATGATCGGCCTGCTCGGCGCGCAGATCTGGATCAACGCCAAGGTGGACCTGCGCAACCCGCTGAACCTGGTGCCGGCCGCGGCGGGCATCATCATCGGCGTCGGCAACGTCAGCATGAAGTTCGGCGACACCTTCGCCCTCAGCGGCATCGCGCTCGGCACCCTGGTCGTCATCACCGGCTACCACGCGCTGCGCGCCTTCGCGCCCGCCCACCTCAAGAAGCAGGAGCCGCTGCTGGACGAGGGCACGTCGTGGTACGGCGACGAGGCCCAGGGCACCCGGCCCGCCTCGTAGGCCGACAGCCCGCCCCTCGGCCCGTCCCGGCGGCGGCAGCGTTCCCCCGTTCCGGGGAAGCGCCGGGCCCGTCGGTGTCCGGGCCGTCCCGGGCCTGGGACGCTGCCCCCATGGGGCAATCGGCACAACTCACCCACAGCCCGGACACAGTGGGCGCGGCGGTCGCCCGGATGCGCGACCTGGCCGCCGCGCTGCCCGAGCACGACGGGGTCGCCGTCTTCCACCGCGTGTACCTGGCCGCCACCGAGGCGGTCGGCCGGTGGCCGACGACCACGCTGGACCTGCCGCTTACCGCGCGGTATCTCGCCGCCGTGGACGCGGCCGCCGAGGGGCGGCGGCCGCCCGCCTGCTGGCGGCCGCTGTTCCAGTTCCGCCGGCATCCGGGGGTGCGGCCGGCGCAGTTCGCGCTGGCCGGCGTCCACGCGCACATCGGCCACGACCTGGCCCTCTCCGTGGTGGACACCTGCCGGGCGGAGCAGCGCGAACCGGCCGAGCTTGAGGGCGAGTTCGACCGCCTGGGCGATTTCCTCCTGGCGCTGGAGGAGCGCGTCCGCGAGGATCTGGCGCCGGAGCCCGACCTGCTCCGGATCACCGACCCGCTCACCCACCTGCTCGGCTCATGGGACCTGGAGCGGGCCCGGGAGGCGAGCTGGTCGGCCGTGCGGGCACTGTGGGCGCTGCGCCGACTGCCCGACGTGGCCGAGGAGTTCGGCCGTCGGCTGGACGCCGCGGTCGGCTTCGACTGCCGCATGATGCTCACGCCGCTGCCCGGCTGATCCGGACATCCGCCCGCACCTTCCCGGAACTGGCCGGTAATAACTGTACGTTGACCGTGGGACACGGACGATCACGAAGGAGCGCACCATCATGGCGACCCGACTGGGAATCGGCCTTCCGCAGCAACGGCAGTACGACCTCGGCAGGGACGTGCCCGACGTGGCACGCGCGGTGGAACGCATCGGCTACGACAGCGTGTGGGTGTACGAACGGGCCCTGTTCCCCGAGCCCGCCACCCAGGGGCTGTACGGCATCGAGGGCCTGCCCTGGCCCGACTCGTACCGGCACGTGGCCGACCCGCTGGTCACGCTCACCCTGGCCGCGGCGGCCACCGAACGGGTCCGGCTGGGCAGCAGCGTGCTGGTCGCGCCGCTGCACATGCCGTTCCAGCTCGCCAAGGCCCTCGCCTCGCTGGACGCGGCCAGCGGCGGCCGGGTGATCGCCGGCTTCGGCACGGGCTGGTCCCTGGACGAGTACGCGGCGGCGGGGATCCGGCCGATCGAGGAGCGCGGCCGGGTACTGGACGAGGTGATCGACGTCTGCCGGGCCGTGTGGGGGCCGGACCCGGTGCGCTACGACGGCGGCATCACGAAGATCGCGTCGGCGGTGGTGGGCCCCAAGCCGGCCCGGCCGATCCCGATCCTGCTGGCCGCGGGCACCCGCAGGGCCCAAAAGCGGCTCGTCGAGCACGCCGACGGCTGGCTGCCGGTGGCCATGGGCGTCGAGCAGGTCGCGAGCCAGTGGGACGCCTTGCGGGACCTGGCCGCCGAGCGGGGCCGGCAGCAGCCGATCCGGACGGTGCTGCGGGCGAACGCGTCGTACTCGGCCAAGGCGTACGAGGGCGCCGGCCGCCGGCCGTTCCAGGGCGACGTGGACCAGATCGTCGAGGACCTCCTCGCGTACGCGGCGATCGGTCTGGAGGAGATCCTGGTCGACGTGCAGAGCGGCCTGCGGGATGCCGAGGAGCTCAAGGACGTCGCCGAGGAGGTGTTCGAGAAGGCGCGGGCGGCCGGGGTGTGACCGCCCCGGACCTCCGTCAGTCCTCCGGGAGTTCGACCGGCGCGATGTCGTCGTAGACGTCGCCGGGGCCGGGGTTGGCCGGGTCGGTGCCGCCGCCGAGGTGGTGCATGACGCCCCAGACCGCGTTCAGCGCGGTCTGCACGGCGCCCTCGGCCCACCCGGCCGTCCAGGAGATGTCGTCGCCGGCGAGGAAGACGCCCCGCTTGTCCTCGGGCAGCCGGTCCTGCATGAAGTGGGTGAACAGGCGCCGCTGGTAGCGGTAGTGGCCGGGCAGGTTGGCCTTGAACGCGCCCATGAAGTAGGGCTCGTTCTCCCAGGACACGGTCACCGGGCTGCCGATGATGTGTCCCCTGATGTCGACGTCCGGATAGATCTCCGACAGCGACTTCAGCATGACCTCCATCCGCTCGTTCGCGGACAGCGGCAGCCACTTCAGGCTGTCGTCGCACCAGGTGTAGGAGAGGCAGATGACGGCGGGCTTGTCCGGGCCGTCGTCGAGCAGGTAGGTGCCGCGGGTCATGCGGTCGGTGAGCGTCATCGACATCACGTCCCGCCCGGTCGGCTCGCCCCTGTCGTCGACGGCCTTGTCCCGCCAGAACGGCCGGTCGACGGGCACGAAGAGCTTGCTGGACTCCATGTAGTGGGTGCGCTCGATCGCGGTCCAGTGGTCGATCGGGAAGAGCGCGTCGTCGCACCGGACCTTGGACAGCAGCATCCAGGACTGGGCGGTGAAGATCGCCGCCCGGTAGGTGCGGATGTCGCCGTTCGCGTCCGTCACCGTGATGCGGTTGTTCGCGGTGCGGTGCAGCCGGGTGACGGCGGGGCGCGGTTCGCCGTCCACGTGCAGGGACTTCAGCGACGTGCCGTAGGGCCAGTGCACGAGCTTCTCCGGCTCGCGCTCCCAGAGCCGGAGCGGCAGTTGCTGCGAGCCGCCCACGATGCCGCGGTGGTGGTCGTCGGCCTCGGTGTAGACGACGCGCAGGATCTCCAGGATGGAGTTGGGGAAGTCGGTGTCCCAGCCGCCGGTGCCGAAGCCGACCTGGCCGAAGATCTCGCGGTGCCGGAAGGATCTGAAGGCCTCGGACTCGCACAGGAAGCCGTAGAAGGTCTGGTTGTCGAGCTTCTCGACCAGGCGGGACCAGATCTCGCGGATGCGCGGCACGTCGCGCTCGCGCAGGGCACGGTTCATGTCGGAGAAGTCGGCGCCCTCCTCCAGGCAACGGTTCCAGGCGTCCGCCACGTCCCGGTAGACCTGCGGCAGGTCGTCGATGGTCTCGGCGTAGTGCGACTCGCCCTTGAGGTCGACGACGGTCGACGGGGTCGCCTCGGCCAGGGGGTTGGGGAACGGCCGGGTCTCCAGACCCACCAGGTCGATGTAGTGCTGCAGGGCGGTGGAGGACGGCGGGAAGCGCATGGCGCCCATCTCGGCGGTCAGCGACTCGTCGCAGCCCTCGAAGCCGACGGTGCGCAGCCGGCCGCCGATCCGGTCGGCCTCGTAGACGACGGGCTTGAGGCCCATCTTCATCAGCTCGTAGGCGGCGATGATGCCGGACAGGCCGCCGCCGATGATCGCGACCTCGGTGCCGTGCTCGGTCGCGGGGACCTGGCCCAGGCCCGCCGGGTGGGCGAGGAAGTCGTCGTACGCGTACGGGAAGTCCGGGCCGAACATGGTGATCGGCGGCTGCTGCTCGCCTGCGTGCTCGGCGGCGTTGGGCACCGTGGACGTCATGGGGTGCGGACTCCTTGCGCGAAAGAACCGGGGAGGGGGGAGGGAGAGGGGGGTCTGAGGGGGCCCGAGGGGGAACCCTGAGGGTCGGTCAGACGAGCGACCCGTAGAGGCCGGGGCGGCGGCCCTCCAGATACGGGTTGGCCTCGCGGGAGGCCGTGAGGAAGGCGGGGTCCGCGTCCGCGAGGACCAGTTCCTCGGACCGGCCGGCGCGGGTGCGCGCCACGCCGTCGGGGCCGGCCAGGGCGGAGAGCCCGACGAACTCGAACTCGCCCTCGGTGCCGACCCGGTTGACGTAGGCGATGTACATCTGGTTCTCGAAGGCGCGCACCGGGACCAGGGACTCGGCGACGAACTGGAACGGGTGCATCAGCGCCGTCGGGACGACGAGGAGGTCGGTGCCGGCCAGGGCGTGGGCGCGGACGTTCTCCGGGAACTCCACGTCGTAGCAGATGATCAGGCCGACGGTCAGTCCGTTCAGCTCGGCCTGGACGACCGGCTGCTCGCCCGGCGTGAACTGGGCGTGCTCGAAGTCGCCGAACAGGTGGGTCTTGCGGTAGCCGGCGAGGCGGGTGCCGTCGGCGGAGATCAGCTGCACGGAGTTGTACACCGCCTCGCCGTCCCGCTCCGGGTAGCCGTAGGCGACGGCCAGCCCGTGCCGGCGGGCCAGCTCCGCGACCGCGTCCGCCCAGTCGCCGTCGGCGGGCTGGGCCAGGCGGCCGATGTCGTCGCCGATCGCGTACCCGGTCAGGAACAACTCCGATGTCGCCAGCAGCCCGGCCCCAGCGGCGGCGGCGCGTCCGGCGGCGGTGTCGAGGACCTCGAGGTTCTCGGCGACGGCGCCGGGGCGGCCGGAGCTCTGGAGCAGGGCGGTGCGCATGGTTGTTCCTCACCGGTACGGGACGGGGGTCGGGGATCTCTTAGACGCTACGGTCGGCGGCCTGGGGCGGACAAGCGGCAGCCGTTGCGCGTCGATGATCTTTTCGTTGCGTACGACCGGCGATGAACGGCGATTCGTTGCGCGTCCCGCGAAGACGCCCTCTACATCACCGTGCGCGCAGCCCACTCAGGCCGGCCGCCGAACCGCACGGCAGGGCACGCGACGCCTCGTCGAAGACGGGCCCGGCCCCGGGAACGGCACCTGGACGACCGGGCAGCGGAGCCAGAAGCAGGACGCGTCGCTGGAAGCGAGCAGCCTCGCCGGAGCGGGTGGCCAGGTCGGGCTCGCCGCGAGACGATGGCGCGGACGCCGGACGCCGGACGCCGGACGGCCGACCGAGGGAGCCGCGATGTACCCCGCCGCCATCACCGCCCTGCCTCACGTGGACGAGCACGCGACCGTCGTCGCGGCCGGCGCCGACGCCGTCTGGCGCGGGATCGGGGATGTCCTGGACCGCTCCTTCGCGAGTCCCCGGGCCACCCGTTACGCCCGCCTGGTGGGCTGCGCCGACCGGGCGGCGGACGGCCCGCGGCCCCTGGCCGAGGGCTCGACGGTGCCCGGTTTCCGGGTCGTCTCGGCGGTGGTGGGGCGGGAACTGGTACTCACCGGGCGGCACCGCTTCTCGTCGTACGCCCTGATCCTCCGGCTCGAACAGGCGGGCCCGGGACGGTCGCGGCTGCGCGCGGAGACCCGGGCGGCGTTCCCCGGCCCGGCCGGCCGGCTCTACCGGACGCTGGTGATCGGCACGGGCGGCCATGCGGTCGGCATGCGGCGCCTGCTGTCGGCGATCGGCCACCGGTCGACGACGGACTGAAACGGACCCGCGCCCGGCACGCGTGTCAGCCGGGCGCGCCCGAGGAGAAGCGGCGCAGCAGAGGTGAGAGCACCAGGACGGACTTGGTCCGTTCCACGAACGGCTCGCCGGCGATCCGCTCCAGGACCCGTTCGAAGTGCCGCATGTCGGCGGCGAAGACCTGGACGATCGCGTCCGCCTCGCCGGTGACGGTGGAGGCGGACACGACCTCCTGGTAGCGCTCCAGGCCGCGTTGGATGGTCTCCGGGGAGGTGTTGCTGCGGCAGTAGATCTCGACGAACCCCTCGGTCTGCCAGCCGAGCGCGGCCGGGTCGACCCGGACGGTGAAACCGGTGATGGCGCCGGTGGCGCGCAGCCGGTCCACGCGCCGCTTCACGGCGGGCGCGGACAGGCCGACCAGCTGCCCGATGTCCGCGTAGGAGCGGCGGGCGTCCTCGGCGAGGGCGTGCACGATGCGTTCGTCGAGATCGTTCAGCACTGTGGGTGGATCACTTCTCGGGACTCTGCGGCTCAGTTCCAGCTGGCGTGCAGCGGCTTGCCCTCGGCGTAGCCGGCCGCGCTCTGGATGCCCACGATGGCCTTGTCGGCGAACTCCTCCAGGGAGCCGGCCCCGGCGTAGGTGCACGAGGAGCGGACGCCCGCGATGACCGAGTCGATCAGGTCCTCGACGCCCGGCATGGCCGGGTCGAGGAACATCCGGGAGGTGGAGATGCCCTCCTCGAACAGCGCCTTGCGGGCGCGGTCGTACGCCGACTCCTCGGAGGTGCGGTGGCGCACCGCGCGCGCGGAGGCCATGCCGAACGACTCCTTGTAGGGGCGGCCGTTCGCGTCGTGCTGGAGGTCGCCGGGCGACTCGAAGGTGCCCGCGAACCAGGAGCCGACCATCACGTTGGACGCGCCGGCCGCGAGCGCCATCGCCACGTCGCGCGGGTGGCGGACACCGCCGTCGGCCCAGACGTGCTTGCCGTACTTCCTCGCCTCGGCGGCGCACTCCAGGACCGCGGAGAACTGCGGGCGGCCCACGCCGGTCATCATGCGGGTGGTGCACATGGCGCCCGGTCCCACCCCGACCTTGACGATGTCCGCGCCCGCCTCGATCAGGTCCTTGACGCCCTCGGCGGAGACGATGTTGCCGGCCACGATCGGCACCTGCGGGTCGAGGTCGCGGACCAGCTTGACGGCGCTGATCATCGACTCCTGGTGGCCGTGCGCGGTGTCGATGACGAGGGTGTCGACGCCCGCGTCGAGCAGCTGCTTGGCCTTGCCGGCCACGTCGCCGTTGATGCCCACGGCGGCGGCGACGCGCAGCCTGCCCCGGGCGTCGGTGGCGGGGGTGTACAGCGTGGCGCGCAGGGCGCCCTTGCGGGTGAGGATGCCGGCGAGCCTGCCGTCCTTGTCCACGGCGGGCGCGTAGCGGCGGTTGGCTCCGTCGAGGGTGTTGAAGGCTTCGCGCGGGTCGATGTCCGCGTCCAGCAGGAGCAGGTCCTTGCTCATGACCACTTCGAGCTGGGTGAAGCGGTCGACGCCGGTCAGGTCCCGGTCGGTGACCACGCCGACCGGCCGGTGCTGCTCGTCGACGACCACGCCGGCGTTGTGCGCGCGCTTGGGCAGCAGGGCCAGCGCGTCGGCGACGGTCTGGTGCGGGGCCAGCACGATCGGGGTGTCCAGGACCAGGTGGCGGCTCTTGACCCAGGAGATCACGTCGGTGACGACGTCGATCGGGATGTCCTGCGGGATGACCACGAGGCCGCCGCGGCGGGCCACGGTCTCGGCCATGCGGCGCCCGGCGATGGCGGTCATGTTGGCGACGACGAGCGGGATGGTGGTGCCCGTGCCGTCCGGGGAGCTGAGGTCCACGCCCTGACGCGAGCCGACCGCGCTGCGGCTAGGCACCATGAAGACGTCGTCGTACGTCAGGTCGTACGTGGGCTGGATGTCATTGAGGAAACGCACGTGCCGCACATCCCAGTCGATCAGAGGTGACCCCCGGGCAGGTCCGCCAGGGGGAAAGAGCACGTACTTCATTCTCCCATGACGCGGACCGTGCCGTGCCCGGGCCGAAGGTCCAGGCCATCCGGCCGCCCGCTAGGAGGAACCTCCAAGCGCGAGGGCGACGTCCAGGGCGGGACGGCCGCCCACCGGGGCGGCGAGGACCTCCTCGACGATCTCCCACTCCTCGGGCCTGGCCTGCGCGTACGCCCGCCAGCCCCGTACCACGATCAGCATCCCCCGCTCCACGGCCTCGGCGGGCCAGAGGGTCTCGTCGCCGAGGCTGTCGGCCAGCGCGTCCCAGTTCCGCCCGAACCAGTCGGGCAGCGCGAGGGCGCGGGCGGCGCGGTCCATCAGTCCCGCCTTGTCCGTGACTCCGTCGAGGTCCAGCGTGACCACGACCCGGCCCGCCAGGTCTTCGCTCATCTCAGTACCGCCCGGAACGTGTTGTAGTGATCATCGGTGTAGTAGAACTCCCCACCCTGGCCTGCGACGATGCGCCTGGCTCCACGGTCTCGCGACCCCGGGGTCCGCACCGTGTACTCGTGGTAATAGCCGCGCGGCTCCTTGGGCAGCCGCCCCTCGAAGTTGCCGAACACGGTGTTGTCCTGCCGGTACGGGTAGGGGCCGCCCCTGTCGATGAGGTCCAGGGTCTGCCGGGCCTCGGCCGGCAGCCGGGACTGGCCGATCGTCGCCATCCCGTGGGCCCACGACGGGGCCGAGGGGTCGGAACCGGTCGGCCCGGAGGGCGAGCAGCCCGTCAGGAGGACGGCGAGCGTGACGAGGAGCCCCGCGAGCACACGGGGGACGAACCGCAGCAGCATGCCGTCGATGCTCCCACGGCCGTCCCGCGCGGACTCGTCAGGGGCCGTCAGAGTCCGTCAGGGTCTGCCCTGTTGAGAGCGGGCCTGGGGGTGGGCCCCGCCGTCATCAGGTAGTCCGCGGCCGAGGTGTCCGTGACCAGGCTGGTGACCAGGCCGGACCGCAGCACCGCGTCGATCGCCGCCGCCTTGCGCTGCCCGCCCGCGATCGCGACGACCTCGGGGATCCGGCGCAGCTGGTCGGCCTTGACCGTGATGCACCGCTCCCCCAGGTCCCGTCCGATCCGGCGGCCCTCGGCGTCGAAGAGGTGCGCGGCCATCTCGGCGGCGACACCGAGCGAGGCGTAGTGGGCCCGCTCCTCGTCGCTGAGCATGTCGTGCACCGTCGAGATGCCCGGCTCCCAGGAGCCGATGGACACACAGGCGACGGTGACCTTGTCGAAGTACTCGTAGGCGCGCGCGATCCCGGTCTGGTGGCGCAGCGCCGCCGCGGTGGCCGCGTCCGGCAGCAGCATCGGCGCGTAGATGGGGTGGGCGTCGCCGCCGGAGACCTGGGCGGCGCGGCGCACGGCCTCCACCGAGCCGCGCTCGGAGGTACCGGCGTCGTACACGCCCGTCAGCTGCACCACCGTGCACGGCGGCAGCCGGTTCAGGGCCGCTGCCATGTGGATGGTGGACCGGCCCCAGGCCAGGCCCAGCACGTCTCCCTCGTCGACGAGTTCGCCGAGCAGATCGGCGGCCACTTCGCCGAGGTTCTCGGGGTCGGGCGTCTCCTCTGCCTCGGCCGGGGACTCGACCACGACGGCGTGCCTGAGGCCGTAGCGGGCGCGGAGCGCGTCGGAGCGCTCGGCGTCCAGCTCGGCCGGCACACGGATCTCGATGCGCACGAGATCCCGTTCGAGAGCGGTCTCCAGGACCCGGGCCACCTTGAAGCGGCTGACGCCGAACTCCTCGGCGATCTGGATCTTCGATTTGCCCTCGAGGTAGAAACGGCGGGCCATGGCCGCCGCCTGCACCAGCTCAGCGGGTCCCATCCGCATGGCTGACCGGCCCGCCGACATACCCGACACGGCGATCTCCTCACTGCTGTTCACACTCTGGATTCACCGTTCATCCTTGCAGATCCGGCGCGGTTGATCAGCCCTGAAGGTTGCCGTTCACGCAGCCGTTGTTCAGTGGCCGCATGCCCAGGACGCCTTGGTGGTGGCCGTTTCCGCCTGGTCTCGCAGGGCTCGCACCGCTTCGGCGGGGTCCTGCGCCCCGTAGACCGCCGATCCCGCGACGAACACGTCCGCGCCGGCCTCCGCGCACCGCTCGATCGTCGAGGCCGACACCCCGCCGTCGACCTGGAGCCACAGCTGGAGGCCGTGCTTGCCGATCAGCTCCCGGGTGCGGCGGATCTTGGGCAGCATGATGTCGAGGAAGGCCTGGCCGCCGAAGCCCGGCTCCACCGTCATGATCAGGAGCATGTCGAGTTCGGGGAGCAGGTCCTCGTACGGCTCGATGGGGGTGGCGGGCTTGAGGGCCATCGAGGCCCGGGCGCCCTTGGCACGGATCTCGCGGGCCAGTCGGACGGGGGCGGCGGCCGCCTCGACGTGGAAGGTCACGGAGGAGGCGCCCGCCTCGACGTACTGCGGTGCCCAGCGGTCGGGCTGCTCGATCATCAGATGGCAGTCCAGCGGGGTGTCCGTCGCCCGGGCCAGGGACTCCACGACGGGCACGCCGAGCGTGAGGTTCGGGACGAAGTGGTTGTCCATGACGTCGACGTGGAGCCAGTCGGCCCCCTCGACCGCCTTCGCCTCCTCGGCGAGGCGCGCGAAGTCGGCGGACAGGATGCTGGGGTTGATCTGCACGGCCATGCCCCAAGCGTGCCATGCCCGGGCCCACGGCTCCGCCCCGGTACCCGGCGGAGGGGTCGGTCAGGCGGTGCGGCGGATCAGGGCCAGGTACATCGCGTCGGTTCCGTGCAGGTGCGGCCACAGCTGTACGTCGGGGCCGTCGCCGAGGGCCCCGACGCCCGGCAGCAGCGGGCGGGCGTCGATCAGGTCGGCGTCGGGGAACTGCTTGAGCACGTCGGTGACCACGGCACGGGTCTCGGCCAGGTGCGGGGAGCAGGTCGCGTAACCGACCACACCGCCGACGCGCACCGACTCCAGGGCGGTGCGCAGCAGGCCGCGCTGGAGCGGGGCGAAGCCGTCCAGGTCCTCCGGGCGGCGCCGCCACCGTGCCTCCGGGCGCCTGCGCAGGGCGCCGAGCCCCGTGCACGGGACGTCGACGAGGACGCGGTCGAAGCTGCCCGGCCGCCAGGCGGGGCGCGTGCCGTCGGCGGCGATCACCTGGTACGGGCCGGGGTTGCCGGCCAGCGCCTTCGCCACCAGGCCGGCCCGGTGGGGCTGCTTCTCGGAGGCGAGCAGGACGGCTCCGCGCTCGGCGGCGAGCGCCGCCAGCAGGGCCGCCTTGCCGCCGGGGCCCGCGCATCCGTCGAGCCACTTCCCGTCCGGGCCGTCGAGGGGCGCGTTCGCCAGGGCGAGCGCGACGAGCTGACTGCCCTCGTCCTGGACGCCGGCCCGGCCCTCCCGTACGGCGTCCACGGCGCCCGGTTCGCCGCCCTCGGTCAGCCGCACGGCGTACGGCGACCAGCGGCCCGGCACCGCGGCCTCCTCACGCAGCAGTTCCTCGGTGGTGGCCCGTCCGGGCCGGGCGACCAGGGTCACCTCCGGTCGCTCGTTGTCGGCCTCCAGCAGGTCCTCGATCCCGGCGCGTGGGCCGCCGAGGGAGTCCCACAGGGCGGAGACGACCCAGCGGGGGTGGGAGTGGACGACGGCGAGGTGGTCCTCGGGATCCTCGTCGTAGGGCGGGGCGATCTGCTCCAGCCACCCGTCGAGGTCGTTCCGCGCGACCTTGCGCAGCACGGCGTTGACGAACTTGGCCCGCCCGTCGCCGAGGACGACCCGGGCGAGCTCGACGGTGGCGGACACGGCGGCGTGGCTCGGGATGCGCGTCCCGAGCAGCTGGTGGGCGCCGAGGGTCAGCACGTCCAGGACGGGCGGGTCGACCTCCCGCAGCGGGCGGTCGACGCAGTCCGCGAGGATCGCGTCGTACGTCCCCTGGCGGCGCAGCGTGCCGTACACCAGCTCGGTGGCCAGCGCGGCGTCCCGGCCGTCGAAGTCACCCTTCTCGCGTGCCTTGCGCAGCAGCGGGGGCAGGACGAGGTTGGCGTAGGCGTCCCGCTCGTCCACGGCGCGCAGCGCCTCGAAGGCGAGGAGGCGGACGGGGTCCTTCTGGGGTCGGCGGTAGGGCTTTGCGGGCCTGCGGGGCCGACGGGTGTCGCTCACGGAAAAGGTGCTCCGGTTGTCTGGGTGCGCCGCGCTCGAACGCGCTGTGCACCCAGCCTACGTCCCGGTCCGGGCCGCCAGGTCAGCCCCCGAGCGCCTCGCCCTCCGCGATGCGCGCCCCGCGCGCCCAGTCCGCCGCCCGCATCGGCTTCTTGCCCTGGGCCTGCACCCACAACAGCTCGACGGCGTACGAACCGGTGCCGACGTGGACGCTGTTCTTGCCGACGGCGAGCGCGCCCGGGGCGAGGTCGGTGCGCTGCGGCGCCAAGGCGGCCTGGATCAGCTTGAGCCGCTCGCCGCGGAACGTGGTCCAGGCGCCGGGCGCCGGTGTGCAGCCGCGCACCACGCGGTCCACGCGCAGGGCGGGGGCCGTCCAGTCGACGTGGGCGTCCTCGACGGTGATCTTGGGGGCGAGGGTGACGCCCTCGGCCGGCTGCGGCACGGCCTTGAGGGTGCCGTCCTCGATGCCGTCCATGGTCGCGGCGAGCAGTCCGGACCCGGCGAAGGCGAGCCGGGTGAGCAGGTCGCCGCTGGTGTCGGTGGGCCGGATCTCCTCGGTGACGGTGCCGTAGACCGGGCCGGAGTCGAGTCCTTCCTCGATGAGGAAGGTGGACGCGCCGGTGATCTGGTCCCCGGCCATGAGGGAGTGCTGCGCGGGGGCGGCGCCACGCCAGGCGGGCAGAAGGGAGAAGTGCAGGTTGACCCAGCCGTGGGCGGGGATGTCGAGGGCCGCCCTGGGCAGCAGGGCACCGTAGGCGACGACCGGGCAGCAGTCCGGGGCGATCTCCCTGAGCCGCTCCAGGAACTCCGGGTCCCGCGGCTTGACCGGCTTGAGCACCTCGATCCCGGCCTCCTCCGCCCGTTCGGCGACCGGGCTCGCGACCAGCCTGCGCCCGCGTCCGGCCGGCGCGTCGGGCCGGGTGACGACGGCGGCCACCTCGTGCCGCCCGGAGGCGAGCAGGGCGTCCAGGGCGGGAACGGCGACCTCGGGGGTACCGGCGAAGACGAGCTTCATGAGGTGGGCTGGGCCTCTCGGGCGGGATGGACGGCGGGCAGCGCACCAGTCTATGGCCACGTGCCGGAAGCCGTGGCCGACAGGCAGGGCGGGGCCGCGGACGGCGAGCGGGCGGCAAGCGGGCGACAAGACGGGACGGCGGGGGCGGCAGGCGACGGGGCGGCAGGTGTCGGGGGGCGGACGGTGAGGACCGTCGGCGGTCGCGCAGCGCGCGCCCGGCGCGCGGGGGCGTACGTATGTGTCCCTACGCCCCCACACCGTGACCCGTGGAGCGCAAGCGCGTTGGTCAAGAAAGAGTTGACCACAGTGGGCCGGCTGCTCGGCCCGATTCCTTTCAACGCCGGTTCGAGAGGCTTGTTCATGGCCGACCACGCAACCCACGACGCCCAGGCCCGGGCCAGCCTGCATCTGCTGGTGCGGGACATCGAGCGGGTCCGCCGGCAGGTGGACGCGCTGCGCACGCTCACCGCCCAGTTGGGCAACGTCTACCGCCCGCGCCGCTCCGGCCCCTCCACGGGCTTCGTCGTCTACGGGCGTGCCCCCGCCCCGACCGTCCGTCTCGCGCAGGAACTGCGCGACAGTGTCGAAACCCTGGTCACGGCCGCCGTGGACTTCGACCGCTCGCTCGGCTTCTCCTGGGACGCCGTCGGCTCGGCCCTCGGTGTCACCAAGCAGGCGGTCCACCGGCGTTACGGCGCCCGCCGCGCGGCGGCCCAGGCCGCCGCGGAGACCGAGCGGGCCCCGGAGCCGACGGGCACCCGTACGGTCAACGTCGGCGCCGGCATCCCCGCGGTCCCCGCAGTGCCCACAGTCCCCGCGGCCCGCTCCATGCCGACCCAGCCGACGGCCGGCAGTCCGTCCCTGCGCGAGGAGCCCCGCCCCACCGCCTTCCCCGGTCCGCGCAACGGCTGAACGCCCCTTCTCGCGCGCCCCTCCCGGCGGGCAACCGGGAGGGTCCTCGACCTCCCCCGGCGACCGGGCATCGACGGCACCCGTCGGCTCCCCCTCGCGCGGCCCCCGCGCGACCGGGCACCCCGGACATCCCGCACACCATGGCGGCGCTTTCGCGGCTCCGGACATACGGCCGCCGGGCTGCCCGACGGGGCCCGTGCCGGCCGGTACGACACGGTCCCGCCTCGGCCGCCGCGTCGAGCACTCGGGGCGCAGCCGAGCCCTCGGGACGCACGGCACACCCCAGGGACAACGGCACGCCCAAGGACAAAGGACGGCACCCCGCACCGGCCCCACCGTGCGCCCCGATCACCCGACCCGAGCGGCGACCCGGCGATCCGTCCGCCGCGACCCGCCCGCGCCGCACGCGAACTCGGCCCCCTGCTCGCCCACGGCCGGGCCCGAGCACGGCTCTTCGGCGAGCGGCCGTACCGGGGCGGACGTTCCCGTTCCCCGCGCGGGCGTCGCCGAGTCAGCCGATGTCCGGTGGGTCGACGCGTATCCAGACCGGGTCCTGGGTTCCACGGGCCATACGGGCCGCCTGGGCGGACTTCAGGGCGGAGGCCAGGGCGGCTCCACTGCCGGGCGGGACGCGGATCAGGGCCCGCGTCCAGTGTTCACCGGGTGGCGGCGCGCCGGAGCGCCGAGGGCGGCCCGGCGGCGTGACCGGCAGCGGGACAGGGCCCAACACCTCCGCCTCGCGCGGCAGTTCGACGGCGGGAAGGAAGTCCTCCACCGCCTCCGCCGGGCCCGACACGGCCGCCATACGGGACACCGGGGGGAAACCGAGTTCGGCGCGCTCGGACAGCTCCCGCAGGGCGTGACCGACCGGATCCCAGCGCACCAGCGCCTGCACCGGGCGCAGGGTCGGTTCGGCGACGACGACCACGGTGCCGCCCGCCGGCTGCGGCCGCACGAGCGCGGCCCCCGCGATCCAGCGCCGCAGCGCGTCCTCGCCCGCCCGCAGATCGGGCCGCCCGAGCATGGCCCAGCCGTCCAGGAGCAGGGCCGCCGCGTACCCGCCCTCGGCGACCGGCTCGGCGCCCGGGGTGCTCACCACCAGCGCGGGTGTCCCCGGCACCGTGTCCAGCACGTGCTCGCGCCCCGAGGTCCGCACCGGTACGGACGGGAACGCCCGGCCCAGTTCCTCTGCGGTCCGCCGGGCTCCGACGATCTGGGCCCGCAGCCGGAACGAACCGCACTCCGGGCAGTGCCAGGCGGACTCCTCCCGCCCGCACCAGTCGCAGCCGAGGGCCCCCGCGTCCTGCCCCTGGAGGGGCCCCGAGCAGTGCCGGCACCGCGCGGGCGCCCGGCACTGCGCGCAGGCCATCCGCGGTACGTAACCCCGGCGGGGCACCTGCACCAGGACAGGCCCGTGCCGCAGCCCCTCCCTGGCCGCCTGCCAGGCGAGCGAGGGCAGCCGTGCCGCCCGCGCGGCCTCGTCCCGGGCGAGATCGGCGTCGCCCACCGTGCGTACGAGCGGAGCCGCCCGCCGCACCTGTTCCCTCGCGGCGACGAGCGGCCGGGCCCAGCCGCTCTCGACGAGCTGCGCCGCCTCCACCGTGCAGCTCCAACCACCCAGCAGGAAACCGCACTTGTCCTGCGCGGCGCGCAGCAGCAGCACCTCGCGGGCGTGCGGCTGCGGCGCGTGCTGCTCGCTGTGGCTGTCGTCCCCGTCGTCCCAGAGCGCGACAAGACCGAGGTCCCGCACCGGCGCGAACATGGCCGCCCGGGTGCCGACGACGGCCCGCACGGACCCCCGGCGCACGGCGAGCCACTGCCGGTACCGCTTCTCCGGCCCCGCGTCGGCGGTGAGCAGCGCGTGCCGCCCCTCGCCCAGGAGGGCCGTCAGCTCGGCGTCGACCCGGGCGGCGGCCCGCCCGTCCGGTACGACGACGAGCGCACCGCGCCCCGAGGCGAGCGCGGCGGCGACGGCGCGGGCCAGCTCCCCGCTCCACTCGGGCCCGGGCAGCGCGTTCCACACGGCACGCGGCGAGCCGCCCGCGGCCAGGGCCCGCACGAACGCGGCCCCCTGCTCGTACCGCGCCCAGGAACCCGCGTCGGGTGCGGGCGGCGGTGGCAGCGGTGCGGGCGAGGGCCGTTCCTCGGCCCGCGCCCTGCGCGGCGGCACCGCGAGTTGCAGGACGTCGGCGACGCTGCCCGCGTACCGGTCGGCGACGGCCCGCGCCAGAGCGAGCAGTTCCTCGCTGAGCACGGGCTCGGGCGACACGACCTGGGCGAGCGCGGCCAGCGGCCCCGCGTAGTCGGACTCGGCCCGGCGCTCGATCAGGTACCCGTCGATGAGGCCGCCGCCCTCGCGCCGGCCCTCGCGCACGCGGTGCCGTCCGGCTCCGAACCGCACGCGCACCCGCACCCCGGGCCGCGCGTCGGCGTCCAGTTCGGCGGGTACGGCGTAGTCGAAGTACCGGTCGAGGTGCAGTGCGCCCTTGTCGACCAGCACGCGCGCCACGGGCAGCTCCCCGGCCAGCGCGGCTCCACGCCAGGTGCGCGGCTTGGCCCGCGGCTCCTTCGCCTTGCGCACGCTCTCCCGGATGAGCGCAAGCTGCTCCGGCGGCGCCCCGGCGGCCCCGCCGTCCCCCGTCCCGTTCTCGCTGCTCACGCTTGCATTCTTACCAAACGGGACCGACAGCCGACGACGAGCGAGGCCCGGACCCACCAGGGGTCCGGGCCTCGCTCAGGTCTCGCGGCAGCCAGGGGTCCGCGGCCCCCGGGTCCTACAGGCCCGCCGCCTCGCGCAGCGCGTCGACGCGGTCCGTGCGCTCCCAGGTGAAGTCGGGCAGCTCGCGGCCGAAGTGGCCGTAGGCGGCGGTCTGGGCGTAGATCGGGCGGAGCAGGTCGAGGTCGCGGATGATGGCGGCCGGACGCAGGTCGAAGACCTCGTCGATCGCCTTCTCGATCTTCTCGGGCTCCACCTTGTGGGTGCCGAAGGTCTCCACGAACAGGCCCACCGGCTCGGCCTTGCCGATCGCGTAGGCGACCTGGACCTCGCAGCGGGAGGCCAGGCCCGCCGCCACCACGTTCTTCGCGACCCAGCGCATCGCGTACGCGGCCGAGCGGTCCACCTTGGACGGGTCCTTGCCCGAGAAGGCGCCGCCGCCGTGGCGGGCCATGCCGCCGTAGGTGTCGATGATGATCTTGCGGCCGGTCAGTCCGGCGTCGCCCATCGGGCCGCCGATCTCGAACCGGCCGGTGGGGTTGACCAGCAGCCGGTAGCCCTCGGTGTCCAGCTTGATGCCGTCGTCCAGCAGCGCCTTCAGCTCCGGCTCGACGACGAACTCGCGGATGTCGGGCGCCAGCAGCGACTCCAGGTCGATGTCGGAGGCGTGCTGCGAGGAGACGACCACGGTGTCCAGGCGGATCGCCTTGTCCCCGTCGTACTCGATGGTGACCTGGGTCTTGCCGTCCGGGCGCAGGTAGGGGATCGTGCCGTTCTTGCGCACGTCCGACAGGCGCTTGGACAGCCGGTGCGCCAGGAAGATCGGCAGCGGCATCAGCGTCGGGGTCTCGTCGGAGGCGTAGCCGAACATCAGCCCCTGGTCGCCCGCGCCCTGCTGGTCCAGCTCGTCGACGTCGTCGCCCGCGGCGCCGCCCTCGATCCGCGACTCGTACGCCGTGTCCACGCCCTGTGCGATGTCGGGGGACTGCGCGCCGATCGAGACGGACACGCCGCAGGAGGCGCCGTCGAAGCCCTTCTTGGAGGAGTCGTAGCCGATCTCGAGGATCTTGTCGCGGACCAGGGTCGCGATGTCCGCGTAGGTCTTGGTCGTGACCTCGCCGGCCACGTGCACCAGGCCGGTGGTGATCAGTGTCTCCACGGCGACCCGGGAGGTCGGGTCCTCGCGCAGAAGCGCGTCGAGAATGGTGTCGCTGATCTGGTCAGCGATCTTGTCGGGGTGACCCTCGGTCACGGACTCCGAGGTGAACAGGCGACGGGACACAACGCTCCCTGGGGTTGCAGCGGCTGCTGGCTGATCATTGGCGGACGGGCACGGGGCTGCGCCCGGCGTCATCCGAGAACAGTTTATCGGTCGCGCTCGGCCACCGGCCCACCTGTCTCGCCTCTCGGGAGCGCTGTGAGCTGCGGCACGGGCATTCTGCCGAAGCCCGGCGACCTTGACCAGAGTCGCCACGCGCCGGGCTTCGAGCTTCGAGCGGCCGTACCGGGCGAGCGCTCAGCCCAGCCGGGCCGCCACCAGGTCCCACACGGTGTCGGCCAGCGCTTCCTTCGGGCCGTGCGGCACGGGAGTCTCGCCGCCGTCGGCGGCCAGCACCACGGCCTCGTTGTCCTCCGCCCCGAAGGTCCTGCGCTCCCCCACCTCGTTGACCACGAGCAGGTCGCAGCCCTTGCGCGCGAGCTTCTTGCGCCCGTTGGCGAGGACGTCGTCGGTCTCCGCGGCGAAGCCCACGATCACCTGTCCGGGCCGCGCCCGTTCGGCTGATATCTCCGCGAGGATGTCCGGATTGCGCACCAGTGCGACGGGCTCGGGGTCCTGACCGTCCTTTTTCTTGATCTTGCCGGCCGCGTAGGTCGCGGGGCGGAAGTCGGCGACCGCGGCGGCCATGACCACCGCGTCGGCGTCCGCGGCGGCCTTCAGTACCGCCTCCCGCAACTGCACGGCCGTGCCGACCCGGACGACGTCCACGCCCGCCGGGTCCGGCAGGGCGGTGTTGGCGGCGACGAGCGTGACTCGGGCCCCGCGGGCCGCCGCCGTGCGCGCGAGGGCGTAGCCCTGCTTGCCGGAGGAACGGTTGCCTAGGAACCGGACGGGGTCGAGGGGCTCGCGGGTGCCGCCGCCGCTGACGACGACATGGCGTCCGGCGAGGTCGGGCTCGGCGGCGCCCCGGGCGAGCACGCGGCGGCAGACCTCGAAGATCTCCGCCGGGTCGGGCAGCCGGCCCTTTCCGGTGTCGACGCCGGTCAGCCGGCCGACCGCGGGTTCGACGACGACGGCACCGCGGCGGCGCAGCGTCGCCACGTTGTCCTGGGTGGCCGGGTGCTCCCACATCTCGGTGTGCATCGCGGGGGCGAAGACCACCGGGCAGCGGGCGGTGAGCAGGGTGTTGGTCAGCAGGTCGTCGGCGAGGCCGTGGGCCGCCCTGGCGAGCATGTCGGCGGTGGCGGGGGCGACGACCACCAGGTCGGCCTGTTGCCCGATGCGCACGTGCGGCACCTCGTGGACGTCGTCCCAGACCTCGGTGGAGACGGGGTGGCCGGACAGGGCCGACCAGGTCGCGGCGCCGACGAAGTGCAGCGCGGAGGCGGTCGGCACCACCCGCACGTCGTGACCGGACTCGGTCAGCCGGCGCAGCAGCTCGCACGCCTTGTAGGCGGCGATGCCGCCACCGACCCCCAGAACGACCTTGGGCTTGTCCACCGTCTCTCCCCGGGCTAGGAAACGTACTTCCCCCATGACACACCACAGGCCCGGCAGTCGCGCTGCCGGGCCTGTGGACAAGTCAACCGCAGTCTGAACGTACTACTGCGCGGGCCCCTCGATGGCCTCGGACGTCAGCAGACCCGCGTTGATCTCGCGCAGGGCGATGGAGAGCGGCTTCTCGTGGACGTGGGTGTCGACGAGCGGACCGACGTACTCGAGGAGGCCCTCGCCGAGCTGCGAGTAGTACGCGTTGATCTGGCGGGCCCGCTTGGCCGCGTAGATCACGAGGCTGTACTTCGAGTCGGTGGCCTCGAGGAGCTCGTCGATCGGCGGGTTGATGATGCCCTCGGGCGCGGAGATGGAAGAGGACACGCTCTACCTTCCGATGGATGGGAAAGAATCAGTTGGTGCGACCGTCACGGTCACTCACGATCACACAACGTCCATCAAGGCTAGCAGCTCGCGAGCCACGCCCTCGACGGAGGTGTTGACCAGGGTCTCGTCGAACTCCGGTTCGGCCGCGAGTTCGATCTTCGCCGCCTCAAGGCGTCGTTCAATCACCTCGGGCGCCTCGGTCCCCCGTCCGGTGAGCCGGCGCACGAGCTCGTCCCAGGAGGGGGGAGCCAGGAACACCAGCCGGCCCTCGGGCATGGACTCGCGGACCTGCCGGGCGCCCTGGAGGTCGATCTCCAGCAGCACCGGCACACCCGACTCCAGATGCTCGAGCACGGCGGCGCGCGGTGTGCCGTAGCGGTTGCCCGCGAACTCGGCCCACTCCAGCAGCTCACCGTTGGCGATCATCTTGTCCATCTCCTCGTCGGTGACGAAGAAGTAGTGGACGCCGTGCTGCTCACCGGGGCGGGGCCTGCGGGTCGTCGCCGACACCGACAGCCAGACCTCGGGGTGTTCCTTGCGCATATGGGCGACGACCGTGCTCTTGCCGACCCCGGAGGGGCCGGAGAGCACGGTCAGCCGCGGACGTGCGTCCGGGGGTACGGGGGTCGCGCCCCGGGGTGTTACAGCCATGCGCCGATTATTCCAGCAATCGCGCGGTGCCCGGGACGCGAGTCCTCAGCCCCCGGACTCAGGAGCCGGTGCTGCCGAACTCGCGCTCCAGGGAAGCGATCTGGTTGGACCCGAGGCCGCGCACGCGACGGCTCTCGGAAATGCCGAGCCGCTCCATGATCTGCTTGGCGCGGACCTTGCCCACGCCCGGCAGGGACTCAAGGAGGGCGGAGACCTTCATCTTGCCGATGACGTCGTTCTCCTGACCCTGCTTGATGACCTCGTGCAGGGAGGCGCCGGAGTGCTTGAGTCGATTCTTGACCTCGGCCCGCTCCCGGCGAGCCGCGGCGGCCTTTTCGAGCGCGGCTGCGCGCTGTTCAGGGGTTAGGGGCGGAAGAGCCACGCCTACGTCACCTCGGATGTCGAACTGTCGGATACGGACCGGTGAGGAACCTAGTCGCCCCACACCTGGGGAGGCACGAGCAACACGCTTGCCCGGTCTCCCCCACTACCTTGAGGGCGTGGGAGGCGCCCCCACTCGACGGAGACTAGCGGTCCCGTCCGCCAGAGTCAGCGAGAACAGAGGAAAAGTCCTGGTCAGCCTCCGCCAGGCCGGGCATTTAGGACATAATGCCCCGGATTTGAGGATGTATCCAGACTCAGGTGGACCCCGAGCCGTCCACTCGGGGACTCAGCCACCGGTCACCGCGGTCCTGATCTCCTGAGCGAAGCGCTCCGCGGCACCCCGCAGCGCCCCCACCTCGGGACCGTGACGCAGAACACCCCGGCTGACGCTCGGGACCACGTTGCGCACCGCGGAACCGAACACCCGGGGAAGATCGGCCGGCGTCGCTCCCTGCGCGCCGATCCCCGGCGCGAGCAGCGGCCCGCCCATGTCCAGGTCGTACGACGACAGGTCGCCCAGCGTGGCCCCCACCACCGCGCCGAAGGACCCGAGCGGGGCCTGCCCCGCGTTCTCCTCGGCGAGGTGCGCGAGCACGGTCGCGCCGACGGTGCGGCCGTCGGGCCGCACGGCGTGCTGGACCTCGGCGCCCTCCGGGTTGGAGGTCAGCGCCAGCACGAACAGGCCCGCGCCGCTCTCCCGCGCCAGGTCGACCGCGGGCCGCAGCGACCCGTAACCGAGGTACGGGGAGACGGTGAGCGCGTCCGAGAACAGCGGCGCGTCCTTGCGCAGGAACGACTCGGCGTAGGCGGCCATGGTCGAGCCGATGTCGCCGCGCTTGGCGTCCATGACGACCAGCGCACCGGCCGCCCGGGCCTCCTCGACGGACTTCTCCAGGACGGCGAGGCCGCGCGAGCCGAAGCGCTCGTAGAAGGCGCTCTGCGGCTTCAGGGCGGCCACCCGGCCGGCCAGTGCCTCCACCACGGTGCGGCTGAACCGCTCCAGACCGGCCACGTCGTCGTTCAGGCCCCACTCGGCGAGCAGCGAGGCGTGCGGGTCGATGCCGACGCACAGCGGGCCGCGCTCGTCCATGGCACGGCGCAGACGCGCGCCGAAGGGTTCCACCGGGCTCATGCCGTCCGGCCTGCCTTCCTTACGTCGGCGCCGACCGCGTCGGCGAGGGTGGGGTACGGGCTGGTCCGCAGGCGCGCGGCGAGCCCCTTGTGGATCGCGCGGCTCCAGAGGGGCCCCTGGTAGATGAAGGCGCTGTAGCCCTGGACCAGGGTGGCGCCGGCCAGGATGCGCTGCCAGGCGTCCTCGGCGTTCTCGATGCCGCCGACGCCGACCAGGGTGATGCGGTCGCCCACGCGCGCGTAGAGGCGGCGCAGCACCTGGAGGGAGCGTGCCTTCAGCGGCGCGCCCGAGAGCCCGCCGGTCTCCTTCACCAGCGAGGGCGCGGACGTCAGGCCGAGTCCCTCGCGCGCGATGGTGGTGTTGGTGGCGATGATCCCGTCCAGGCCCAGCTCCACGGCGAGGTCGGCGACGGCGTCGACGTCCTCGTCGGCGAGGTCCGGCGCGATCTTCACGAGCAGCGGCACCCGGCGCCCCGGCACGGCACGGTCGGCGGCCTCGCGCACGGCGCCGAGCAGCGGGCGCAGCGCCTCGGTGGCCTGGAGGTCGCGCAGACCGGGGGTGTTCGGGGAGGAGACGTTGACGACCAGGTAGTCGGCGTACGGGGCCAGCCGCTCGGCGGACTTCACGTAGTCGGCGACGGCCTCCTCCTCCGGGACGACCTTGGTCTTGCCGATGTTGACGCCGACGACGGTCCTGAACACGGGCGTGCGCGAGGCCAGGCGCGCGGCGACGGCGAGCGAGCCCTCGTTGTTGAAGCCCATCCGGTTGATCAGGGCGCGGTCCTCGACCAGCCGGAAAAGCCGCTTCCTCGGGTTGCCGGGCTGCGGCTCCCCCGTGACCGTGCCGATCTCGACGTGGTCGAAGCCGAGCATCGACATCCCGTCGATCGCCACGGCGTTCTTGTCGAAGCCGGCGGCGAGCCCGAACGGGCCGTGCATCCGCAGGCCGAGGGCCTCGGTGCGCAGCTCCTTGTGGCGGGGGGCGAGCACGGCGGCGGCGAAGGTGCGCAGCACCGGGACGCGGGCGGCGAGCCGGATCCAGCGGAAGGCCAGGTGGTGCGCCTGCTCCGGGTCCGTCCGCTGGAAGAACAGGCGGAAGAAAAGCTTGTACATCACTGGGTCACTGAGTCCTCGGGTGTCCTCGGCTGTCCCGGGGGCCTCATGGGTCCCCTGGGGTCCTCGTGAAGAGGGGGACACCGTTTCCGGTGTCCCCCTCGGGATCGCTAGTCGCGGGTCGCGGTCAGGAATCCCGCGTGTTCCTGGAGGGAGCGGACCCCCACGTCGCCGCGGTGGAGGGCGTCGATGCCCTGGACCGCCGCGGCCAGCGCCTGGACCGTCGTCAGGCACGGCACGGAGCGCGCCACGGCCGCGGTGCGGATCTCGTAGCCGTCGAGGCGGCCGCCGGTGCCGTACGGGGTGTTGACGATGAGGTCGACCTCGCCGTCGTGGATGAGCTGGACGATGGTCCGCTCGCCGTTCGGTCCGGTGCCCTGGGACTGCTTGCGCACCACCGTGGCGTTGATGCCGTTGCGCTTGAGCACCTCGGCCGTGCCGGAGGTGGCGAGCAGCTCGAAGCCGTGGGCGACCAGCTCACGGGCCGGGAAGATCATCGAGCGCTTGTCCCGGTTGGCGACCGAGATGAAGGCGCGGCCCTTGGTCGGCAGCGGGCCGTAGGCCCCGGCCTGCGACTTGGCGTACGCGGTACCGAAGACGGAGTCGATGCCCATGACCTCGCCGGTGGAGCGCATCTCGGGGCCGAGAACAGTGTCCACGCCGCGTCCGGAGGTGTCCCGGAAGCGGCTCCAGGGCAGCACGGCCTCCTTGACGGAGATCGGCGCGTCCAGCGGCAGCGTGCCGCCGTCGCCGTTCTTCGGCAGCAGCCCCTCCTGGCGCAGCTCGGCGATGGTCGCGCCCAGCGAGATCCGGGCGGCGGCCTTGGCGAGCGGCACGGCGGTCGCCTTGGAGGTGAAGGGGACCGTACGGGAGGCGCGCGGGTTGGCCTCCAGGACGTAGAGGATGTCGCCGGACAGCGCGAACTGGATGTTGATCAGACCCCGGACCCCGACACCGCGCGCGATGGCCTCGGTGGAGGCCCGCAGCCGCTTGATGTCGTACCCGCCGAGCGTGATCGGCGGGAGCGCGCACGCCGAGTCGCCGGAGTGGATGCCGGCCTCCTCGATGTGCTCCATGACGCCGCCGAGGTACAGCTCCTCGCCGTCGTAGAGGGCGTCGACGTCGATCTCTATGGCGTCGTCGAGGAACCGGTCGACGAGCACCGGGCGGGAGGGGCTGATCTCGGTCGACTCGGCGATGTACGCCTCCAGGCGCGCCTCGTCGTAGACGATCTCCATGCCGCGGCCGCCCAGCACGTAGGACGGGCGGACCAGGACCGGGTAGCCGATCTCGTCGGCGATGGTCTTGGCCTGGGCGAAGGTGGTGGCGGTGCCGTGCTTGGGGGCCGGCAGGCCCGCCTCGGCCAGCACCTGGCCGAAGGCGCCCCGGTCCTCGGCCGCGTGGATCGCCTCGGGCGAGGTGCCGACGACCGGCACGCCGTTGTCCTTCAGGGCCTGCGCCAGGCCCAGCGGGGTCTGGCCGCCGAGCTGGACGACGACTCCGGCGATCGGGCCGGCCTGCCGCTCCGCGTGGACGATCTCCAGGACGTCCTCGAGGGTCAGCGGCTCGAAGTACAGCCGGTCGGAGGTGTCGTAGTCGGTGGAGACGGTCTCCGGGTTGCAGTTGACCATCACGGTCTCGTACCCGGCGTCGTGCAGCGCGAAGGAGGCGTGCACGCAGGAGTAGTCGAACTCGATGCCCTGGCCGATGCGGTTGGGCCCGGAGCCCAGGATGATCACCGCCGGCTTCTCGCGCGGGGCGACCTCGTTCTCCTCGTCGTAGGAGGAGTAGAAGTACGGCGTCTTCGCGGCGAACTCGGCGGCGCAGGTGTCGACCGTCTTGTAGACCGGGCGGATGCCGAGGGCGTGCCGCACCTCGCGGACCACGTCCTCGCGCAGGCCCCGGATCTCGGCGATCTGCTGGTCGGAGAAGCCGTGCCGCTTGGCCTCGGCGAGCAGTTCGGCGGTCAGCTCGGGCGCCTCGGCCAGTTCGTCGGCGATCTCCTTGATCAGGAAGAGCTGGTCGACGAACCACGGGTCGATCTTCGTGGCGTCGAAGACCTCCTCGGGCGTGGCGCCCGCGCGAATGGCCTGCATGACCGCGTTGATCCGGCCGTCGGTCGGGCGGACCGCCTCGCGGAGCATCTCGTGCTTGTCGCCGGGCTCGCCGACGAACGTGAACCGGCTGCCCTTCCTCTCCAGCGAGCGCAGCGCCTTCTGGAGGGCCTCGGTGAAGTTGCGGCCGATGGCCATGGCCTCGCCGACCGACTTCATGGTGGTGGTCAGCGTGGAGTCGGCCTGCGGGAACTTCTCGAAGGCGAACCGGGGCGCCTTGACGACCACGTAGTCGAGGGTCGGCTCGAAGGAGGCCGGGGTCTCGCGCGTGATGTCGTTGGGGATCTCGTCGAGGGTGTAGCCGACGGCGAGCTTGGCGGCGATCTTGGCGATGGGGAAGCCGGTCGCCTTGGAGGCGAGCGCGGAGGACCGCGACACGCGCGGGTTCATCTCGATGACGATGACCCGGCCGTCCTCGGGGTTGACCGCGAACTGGATGTTGCAGCCGCCGGTGTCAACGCCGACCTCGCGGATGACGGCGATGCCGATGTCGCGCAGGATCTGGTACTCGCGGTCGGTCAGCGTCATCGCAGGGGCGACGGTGATGGAGTCGCCGGTGTGCACGCCCATCGGGTCGAAGTTCTCGATGGAGCAGACGACCACGACGTTGTCGTGCTTGTCGCGCATCAGCTCCAGCTCGTACTCCTTCCAGCCGAGGATGGACTCTTCCAGGAGCACCTCGGTGGTCGGCGAGAGGGTGAGGCCCTGTCCGGCGATGCGGCGCAGTTCCTCCTCGTCGTGCGCGAAGCCGGAGCCGGCGCCGCCCATGGTGAAGGAGGGGCGGACCACGACCGGGTAGCCGCCGAGCTCGTCGACGCCGGCGATCACCTCGTCCATGGTGTGGCAGATCACGGAGCGGGCGGACTCGCCGTGCCCGGTCCTGCGCCGGACGGCCTCCACGACGGACTTGAACTGGTCGCGGTCCTCGCCCTTGTGGATGGCCTGGACGTTGGCGCCGATCAGTTCGACGCCGTACTTCTCCAGGACGCCGTTGTCGTGCAGCGAGATGGCGGTGTTGAGCGCGGTCTGGCCGCCCAGGGTGGGCAGCAGGGCGTCGGGGCGCTCCTTGGCGATGATCTTCTCGACGAACTCCGGGGTGATCGGCTCGACGTAGGTGGCGTCGGCGATCTCCGGGTCGGTCATGATCGTCGCCGGGTTGGAGTTGACGAGGACGACCCTGAGGCCCTCGGCCTTCAGGACGCGGCACGCCTGGGTGCCGGAGTAGTCGAACTCGGCGGCCTGGCCGATGACGATCGGGCCGGAGCCGATGACCAGGACGGACTGGATATCGGTGCGCTTAGGCACGCTGGCCCTCCATCGGGACTGTGCTCATCAAAGACGTGAAGCGGTCGAACAGGTAGGCGGCGTCGTGGGGTCCCGCGGCCGCTTCGGGGTGGTACTGGACGCTGAAGGCCGGCTTGTCGAGCAGTTGGAGGCCCTCCACCACGTTGTCATTGAGGCAGACGTGGGAGACCTCGACACGGCCGAAGGGGGTGTCGGAGACCCGGTCGACGGGGGCGTCGACGGCGAAGCCGTGGTTGTGCGCGGTGACCTCGACCTTGCCGGTCGTACGGTCCTGCACCGGCTGGTTGATGCCGCGGTGGCCGTACTTGAGCTTGTAGGTGCCGAAGCCGAGCGCGCGGCCGAGGATCTGGTTGCCGAAGCAGATGCCGAACAGCGGCGTGCCGCGCTCTAGGACGCCCCGCATGACGGAGACGGCGTGGTCGGCGGTGGCCGGGTCGCCGGGGCCGTTGGAGAAGAACACCCCGTCGGGGTCGACCGCGTACACGTCCTCGACCGTGGCCGTGGCGGGCAGCACGTGCACCTCGATGCCGCGCTCGGCCATGCGGTGCGGGGTCATGCCCTTGATGCCGAGGTCGATCGCCGCGACGGTGAACTTCTTGTCGCCGATCGCGGGAACGACGTACGCCTCCGTGGTGGCCACCTCGGCGGACAGGTCCGCGCCCTCCATCCGGGGGGACTCGAGGACCCGGGCCAGCAGCGTGGCGTCGTCCTGAACGGCCTCCCCGCTGAAGACGCCGACGCGCATGGCGCCGCGGTCGCGCAGGTGGCGGGTGAGGGCGCGGGTGTCGATGCCGCTGATCCCGACGACGCCCTGCGCGGCGAGCTCCTCGTCCAGGGTGCGCCGGGCACGCCAGTTGGAGGGCCGGCGGGCGGGGTCGCGCACCACGTAGCCGGAGACCCAGATCCGCTTCGACTCGGGGTCCTCGTCGTTGACGCCGGTGTTGCCGACGTGCGGGGCCGTCATGACGACGACCTGGCGGTGGTACGACGGGTCGGTGAGGGTCTCCTGGTAGCCGGTCATGCCGGTGGAGAACACGGCCTCGCCGAACGTCTCCCCCACGGCCCCGTAGGCACGGCCGCGGAAGATCCGGCCGTCCTCCAGGACGAGTACGGCGGGAACCCTCGAGGTTCCCCTGGTGGAGGTGGTCATCGTTCGGCGCCTTCCGTGCTGTTCTTCTCGATCATGGTGTTGAGGGCCTCGACCCACTCGGTGTGCTCGGCCGCCCGGTCGGAGCGGAACCCGGAGTCGATCAGGCGTTCGCCGTGTTCCCAGGTCACGACGAGCAGGCCGCCCTCGGTGAGCACCTTGCCGGCGATGCCCTTGTCGAGCCGGGCGCCGCGCAGCCGCGCGGCCGGGACGAAGAAGTCCTCCGCTCCGGGGCGCACCACGTCCAGGCCCGCGCCGGTCAGGGTCAGCTCGGCCCGGCTGCGGGTGCCCAGGCCGCGCGCCACGATGCGGTCCAGCCACTGTCCGGCGGTGGTGGAGCCGTGGTAGCGGCCGGTCATCGTCAGTGTCGCCGGGCCGGGGTCCTCCGGCGCGCTCGGCAGTTCGGGCAGGTCGCCCTGGAGGGTGGCGCGCCACTTCCAGCCCTCGCGCATCAGCCAGTAGACGAGGGCGATGAAGAGAACGAGGCCGATCAGCCAGCCGATGCGGGCGGCCCAGTCGGTGACCGCGGCCGACTTCCCTTCCGCGGCGACTTCGGTCGCGAGCCCGGCTGCGAGCAGAGGTGCAGGTGTCACGTGAGCTTCCCGTCGACGAGCGTGGCCTTGCCCCGGAGCCACGTGTGGGTGACACGGCCCGGCAGCTCACGTCCCTCGTAGGGGGTGTTGCGGCTGCGTGAGGCGAAGCCCGCGGGGTCCACCTGCCCACGGTATGCCGTGTCGACCAGCGTGAGGTTGGCGGGCTCACCTGCCGAGACGGGGCGTCCGTGGCCGGTGGCCCGCCCGATCCGGGCCGGGGAGAAGGACATGCGGTCCGCGACGCCCGCCCAGTCCAGCAGTCCGGTCTCGACCATGGTCTCCTGGACCACCGACAGGGCGGTCTCCAGGCCGACCATGCCCATGGCGGCCGCGGCCCACTCGCAGTCCTTGTCCTCGTGCGGGTGCGGGGCGTGGTCGGTGGCGACGATGTCGATGGTGCCGTCGGCGAGCGCCTCGCGCAGGGCGTGCACGTCCCGCTCGGTGCGCAGCGGCGGGTTGACCTTGTAGACCGGGTTGTAGGTGCGCACCAGCTCGTCGGTGAGGAGCAGGTGGTGCGGGGTGACCTCGGCGGTGACCTGGATGCCGCGGGACTTGGCCCAGCGGACGATCTCGACGCTGCCCGCGGTCGACAGGTGGCAGATGTGGACGCGGGAGCCGACGTGCTCGGCGAGCAGGACGTCGCGGGCGATGACCGACTCCTCGGCCACGGCCGGCCAGCCGCCCAGGCCCAGTTCGGCGGAGACGACGCCTTCGTTCATCTGGGCGCCCTCGGTCAGCCGCGGCTCCTGCGCGTGCTGGGCGACGACGCCGTCGAAGGCCTTCACGTACTCCAGCGCCCGGCGCATGATCACCGCGTCGTCGACGCACTTGCCGTCGTCGGAGAAGACGGTGACCCCGGCGGCCGACTCGTGCATGGCGCCGAGTTCGGCGAGCTTCCTGCCCTCCAGGCCGACCGTGACGGCGCCGATGGGCCGCACGTCGCAGTAGCCGTGCTCCCGGCCCAGCCGCCAGACCTGCTCGACGACGCCGGCGGTGTCGGCGACCGGGAAGGTGTTGGCCATGGCGAACACGGCGGTGAAGCCGCCGGAGGCGGCCGCCCGGGTGCCGGTCAGGACGGTCTCGGAGTCCTCGCGGCCCGGTTCGCGCAGGTGGGTGTGCAGGTCGACCAGGCCCGGCAGCAGCACCTTGCCGTCGGCCTCGACGATCTCGGCGCCCTCGCCGGACAGCCCGGTGCCGACCGCTTCGACGACCTCGCCGTCGATCAGGACGTCCTGCGGCGCGCCGCCGAGCACCTTGGCACCACGGATCAGGATCTTGCTCATGTGTGTTACTTCTCCTCGGCGAAAGAGGTGCGCGCGGAGCGCTCGTCAGAGGGGTGGTGGGAGACGGGCGGGCGGGTTTGGGGGGCGGGTTCCATGCCGCCGAGCAGCAGGTACAGCACGGCCATGCGGATGGAGACGCCGTTGGCGACCTGCTCGACGGCGGTGCAGCGGTCGGAGTCGGCGACCTCGGCGGTGATCTCCATGCCGCGGACCATCGGGCCGGGGTGCATCACGATGGCGTGCTCGGGCATCCTCGCCATGCGGTCGCCGTCAAGACCGTAGCGCCGCGAGTACTCGCGCTCGGTCGGGAAGAAGGCGGCGTTCATCCGCTCGCGCTGCACGCGGAGCATCATCACGGCGTCGGACTTGGGCAGCGTGGCGTCGAGGTCGTAGGAGACCTCACAGGGCCAGGTCTCGACGCCGACCGGCAGCAGGGTCGGCGGGGCGACCAGGGTGACGTCGGCGCCGAGGGTGTGGAGCAGGTCGACGTTGGACCGGGCCACCCGGCTGTGCAGCACGTCGCCGACGAGGGTGACGTGCCGGCCGGACAGGTCGTGGCCGAGGCCCGCGTCCCTGCCGACCAGCCGGCGGCGCAGGGTGAAGGCGTCGAGCAGGGCCTGGGTGGGGTGCTGGTGGGTGCCGTCGCCCGCGTTGATGACGGCGGCGTCGATCCAGCCGGAGTTGGCCAGCCGGTACGGGGCCCCCGAGGCGCCGTGCCGGATGACCACGGCGTCGACGCCCATGGCCTCCAGGGTCTGGGCGGTGTCCTTCAGGGACTCGCCCTTGGACACCGACGACCCCTTGGCGGTGAAGTTGATGACGTCCGCGGACAGCCGCTTCTCCGCGGCCTCGAAGGAGATCCGGGTGCGGGTGGAGTCCTCGAAGAAGAGGTTGACGACGGTGCGGCCGCGCAGGGTCGGCAGTTTCTTGATCGGCCGGTCGGCGACCCGGGCCATCTCCTCGGCGGTGTCGAGGATCAGGACGGCGTCGTCGCGGGTGAGGTCGGCGGCCGAGATGAGATGACGCTGCATCTGTCAGGCTCCGTAAGGCGGTTCATTCGGGAGAATTGGGGCAGACGGGCGCGTGCGAGGGCACACGCGGGGGGCGTACGGCGGTGCGTACGCGCGCGTGTTACGGCTGTTCGCCCTGGGCGGCCGGCTTGGCGCCGAGCAGCACGGTGTCGCGACCGTCCTCCTCGGCGAGCAGGACCTTGACCGTCTCCCGCAGCGACGTGGGGAGGTTCTTGCCGACGTAGTCGGCGCGGATCGGCAGTTCGCGGTGGCCGCGGTCGACGAGGACGGCGAGCTGCACCGCGCGCGGGCGCCCGATGTCGTTCAGGGCGTCGAGGGCGGCGCGGATGGTGCGGCCCGAGAAGAGCACGTCGTCGACGAGGACGACCAGGCGGCCGTCGACGCCGTCACCGGGGATCTCGGTGCGGGCCAGCGCGCGCGGGGGCTGCATGCGCAGGTCGTCGCGGTACATGGTGATGTCGAGCGAGCCGCAGGGGAGCTTGCGCTCGGTGATCTGCTCGAGTTTGGCGGCGAGCCGCTGGGCGAGGAAGACGCCCCGGGTCGGAATGCCGAGGAGCACCACGTCGTCGGCGCCCTTGGCGCGCTCGACGATCTCGTGGGCGATGCGGGTCAGTACCCGCCCGATGTCGGGTCCCTCGAGAACGGGCCGGGCATCTGAGGCTTGCGCGTTCGCGTGCGTGTCCATACGAAACGGACCTCCTTCTCCGCCTCACGGGACGGACCTTAAAGGACGTCGGAATTGCGCCATACACGCTACCAGGTGCCGGAGGCCTCCTTCGATCACCCCCTTGGCGCAACCCGCCGCGGTTACCACGGAAGCGGCGCTGCGGACCATTCGGCTTGACGCGGCAGAGTAACGCTGCGTAACCTCACAGTGAGTTACCAGCCGCGCGGCGTGGCAGGGAAGCAAGTCGCGTCGACACAGTGTCCGGGGAGCCATATGTCCAGCGAATACGCCAAACAGCTCGGGGCCAAGCTCCGGGCGATCCGCACACAGCAGGGCCTTTCCCTCCACGGTGTCGAGGAGAAGAGCCAGGGACGCTGGAAGGCGGTCGTAGTCGGTTCGTACGAGCGCGGCGACCGCGCCGTGACCGTGCAGCGCCTCGCCGAGCTGGCGGACTTCTACGGGGTTCCGGTGCAGGAGCTGCTGCCGGGCACCACCCCGGGCGGCGCCGCCGAGCCCCCGCCGAAGCTGGTCCTCGACCTGGAGCGGCTGGCCACGGTGCCGGCCGAGAAGGCGGGCCCGCTGCAGCGGTACGCCGCGACGATCCAGTCGCAGCGCGGTGACTACAACGGCAAGGTGCTCTCCATCCGCCAGGACGACCTGCGCACACTCGCCGTCATCTACGACCAGTCGCCCTCGGTCCTCACCGAGCAGCTGATCAGCTGGGGCGTGCTGGACGCGGACGCGCGCCGCGCGGTGGCGTCCCACGAGGAGAGCTGACCGCTCCGCAGACCCAGCAGAAACGTGCCGCCGGGGTGGCCGGAACCAGAAGATTCCGGCCACCCCGGTGGCTTTTCCGCAGGCCCTGAAGGGACGGACGCGGCCTTGAGCGGACGGACGCGCCCTGGTGGGGCGGACGCGGTCGACGGGGCCCGGGGGCCTGCGCACGGACGCCGAGGGGCCCGCAGCAGTCGTGCTGCGGGCCCTGCGAGTCCGTCCGGAGCCGGCCCGGGCGGGCCGGCTCCTTGTCACGCCTGGTCGCGTCGGAGCGAGGGCTTGAGCTCCTTCAGACGGCCCAGCAGGCCGTTGACGAACGAAGGCGACTCGTCCGTGGAGAACTCCTTCGCCAGCTGCACCATCTCGTCCAGCACGACGGCGTCCGGGGTCTCGTCGACCCAGACCAGCTCGTACGCGCCGAGCCGCAGGATGTTGCGGTCGACGACCGGCATGCGGTCCAGCGTCCAGCCGACCGCGTACTGCGCGATCAGCTCGTCGATCCGGGTCGCGTGCTCCGCGTAGCCTTCGACGAGCTGCATCGTGTACTCGCTCACCGGTGGCTGCCGGGTGTCGGTCCGGGACAGCCGGATCCAGTCGGCGAGGACCGTCAGGACGTCGGCACCGCGCTGGTCGCCCTCGAAGAGGATCTGGAAGGCACGCTTGCGGGCCGTGTTGCGGGCAGCCACGGTTAGCTGTTCACCCGGCCGAGGTAGTCGCTGGTGCGGGTGTCGACCTTGATCTTCTCACCGGTGGTGATGAAGAGCGGGACCTGGATCTGGTGGCCGGTCTCCAGGGTGGCGGGCTTGGTGCCACCGGTGGAGCGGTCGCCCTGGACACCCGGCTCGGTCTCGGCGACGGTCAGCTCGACAGCGGCGGGCAGCTCGACGAAGAGCACCTCGCCCTCGTGCTGGGCGACGGTGGCCTCGAAGCCCTCGATCAGGAAGTTGGCGGTGTCGCCGACGGCCTTGCGGTCGACGTGCAGCTGGTCGTAGGTCTCCATGTCCATGAAGACGAAGTAGTCGCCGTCCATGTAGGAGAACTGCATGTCACGCTTGTCGACGGTGGCCGTTTCGACCTTGACGCCGGCGTTGAACGTCTTGTCGACGGTCTTCCCGGAGAGCACGTTCTTGAGCTTGGTGCGCACGAAGGCCGGGCCCTTGCCAGGCTTGACGTGCTGGAACTCGACGACGGACCAGAGCTGGCCGCCTTCGAGCTTGAGCACCATGCCGTTCTTGAGGTCGTTCGTGGAAGCCACGGTTGCGGAATCTCCTGGACTGACGTACGACCCCGGGGCAGGCGCACAGCGCGAGGCTAGAGCGCGAGGAGCTCCTTGGTCGTGATGGTGAGTAGCTCGGGTCCGCCGTCCGCCTCGGGGCGTACGACGAGCGTGTCATCGATCCGGACACCGCCCCGGCCCGGGAGGTGGACCCCCGGTTCGACGGTGACCGGCACGCAAGCGTCCAGTTTACCCATGGCTGAAGGGGCCAGCTGCGGGTCCTCGTCGATTTCTAGTCCGACCCCGTGCCCGGTGAGGGGTTGCAGGCTCTCGGCGAACCCGGCCGAATCCAGTACCTGGCGTGCGGCGCGGTCCACATCGCGGTAGGCGGCGCCGGGGGCCAGGGCCTCCCGTCCGGCCCGCTGGGCGGCGAAGACCAGGTCGTAGAGCTGAATCTGCCAGTCCGCGGGAGACGTGCCGATCACGAAGGTGCGGCCGATCTCGCAGCGGTAGCTGCGGTAGGCGGCGCCCAGGCACACCGTGAGGAAGTCGCCCTCCTCGACCCGCCGGTCGGTGGGCCGGTGGCCGCGGCGGCCGGAGTTCGGGCCGGTGGCCACGGAGGTCGGGAAGGCGGGCCCGTCGGCGCCGTGGTCGACGAGCCGCCGCTCCAGCTCCAGGGCGAGATGGCGCTCGGTGCGGCCGACCAGGATCGACTCCAGCAGTTCGCCGAGGGCCTGGTCGGCGATCTCGGCGCCGATCCTCAGACAGGAGATCTCCTCCTCGTCCTTGACGACCCTGAGCTGCTCGACCGCACAGCCCAGATCGGCCAGGCGCAGCCCGGGCGCCACCGAGCCGAGGGCGTGGTAGCGGGCCACCGTGAGGTGGTGCTCCTCCACGGCGAGCGAGTCGGCGCCCTGGGTCCGGGCGTGGTCGGCTGCGGCGACGGCCGGGTCGCCGCCGGAGGGTTGGGGCAGGACCTGCACCGGCAGCGCCTCGTCGGGCCGGACCTCGCCGGGCCGGTCGTCCGGCGGGCTCTGGCACACCAGCAGGTCCTCACGCCTTCCGAGAAGCAGGACGGCACCCTGCGGGGCTGCTCCCGCCAGGTACCGCACATTGGCGGGACGAGTCACCAGGGCCGCCGCGCTGCCGCCCGCGTTGCAGCGCTCCCTCAGCCGGGTCCGGCGGGCCGCGTACACCTCTGACATGAACCGAGCGTAAGAGTCATGGCTCAATATCGCCGTTCGAGAGGTCCGAGTGGGTCTGCCGGATCCCGGGCTTCGCGGCGCGTGCTACCAGTTCGGGGGGCTGGCGATGGCTCGGGACAGGACCTCGTCCAGGACGCGGGCCGTGGCCGGGACGTCGAGTTGGGAGTTGTCGATGATGGGGAGGCCGGAGCCGTACCAGCCGGCCATGCGGCCGTGGATACGGGCGACCTCCTCGTCGGTCAGCCGGCGGTTGCCGCTGCGCTCGGCGTTGCGCTCCAGGACGATGTCCAGTCCGGGCAGCAGCACGACCGGGAGCAGGCCGGGGCCGACATGACGCTTCCAGCCACCGAGCCCGACCACCGGGCGGTCGGGGAAGACGGCGTCGTCGAGGATGCACGAGATGCCGTTGGCGAGGAAGTTGCGGGCGGCGAAGCCGCAGGTGCGGCGGGCGAGCCGGTACTGCGCCTCGGAGTGGTCGTTCCATCCCGACTGCGGGTCGGCGAAGCCGGAGCGTACCCACTCGCGGACGTCGTCGAGGCTGATGTGCGCGGTGGGCACGCGGCGGTGGTCGGCCCAGTACTTGGCGACGCTCGTCTTGCCCGCGCCCGCCGGTCCGATCAGCAGCACCGCCAGCGTGGTGGTCGTCGGGTCGGGCGCGGTCTGGGCCGGTGGCACGCTGGGCATGCCGACCGGGCCGCCCGGCGGCAGCCGCACGTGACCGGTGGCGTCCGGCGCGGCAGTCGCGGCAGTCGGCGGGACCACGGGGGCCGGCTGATGGGGTCCCTGGAGGTGCGGGCTCTGCGGGCTCTGCGGACTCCGGGGGTGCGGTGCCTCCGGGGGCGGGCCCTGAGGACGCGGACCCTGCGGACGCGGAGCCGACGGAGGCGGACCCTGAGGATGCGGGCTCTGTGGTTGGGGAGCCGACGGATGCGGGCCCTGGGGATGCGGACTCCGCGGTGGGGGAGCCGACGGATGCGGGCCCTGCGGGTGCGGAGCCGAGGGATGTGGGCCCTGGGGGCGCGGAGCCGAGGGATGTGGGCCCTGGGGGCGCGGAGCCGACGGGGGTGGAACGGGCGGTTGGCCGCCCGGCGGTCGCGGGGCCGGGGCGCCGGGGTAGCCCGACGCCGGAGGCGGCGGGGGCACGGGCGCGGAGCCCTGGGGCGCGCCCGGGTACCGCGGCCCCGGCTGATGTGCGGCCGACGACCAGCCGGCGGCCGGTCCGTGCCCCGGCTGGTGGGGCGGCGGCAGCGGTGAACCCACTGCGTGCTGCATCCGGTGCGACTCCGTCTCGTACGGGGCGATGGGCGCCGGCAGCGGGTCCGAGCCCCGCCGCCTACCGAACGGTACCGTCCCCGGCCGCCCTGTGGTGAACGGCCCGGGACGGTCCGAAGTGCCCGTCCCGGCAGGCAGAACGGGTCGGATGCCGCTAGGTGGGACTTACTCCCCGACCTCGCCGTACGCGCCGAGCAGCACGGCCGGGTCGGGGCCTTCCAGGACGGTGGGCTTGGCGAGCCCGTCCAGGACGATGAAGCGCAGCAGGTCGCCACGGGACTTCTTGTCGACCTTCATCGTCTCCAGCAGCTTGGGCCACTGGTCGTAGCGGTAGTGCAGCGGCAGGCCCACCGATTCGAGGATCGTACGGTGGCGGTCGGCCGTGGCGTCGTCCAACCGGCCCGCCAGGCGGCCGAGTTCGGCGGCGAAGTGCATGCCGACGGCGACCGCCGCGCCGTGCCGCCACTTGTACCGCTCGTTCTTCTCGATCGCGTGGCCCAGCGTGTGGCCGTAGTTGAGGATCTCGCGCAGGCCCGACTCCTTGAGGTCGGCGGAGACGACCTCCGCCTTGACCCTGATGGACCGTTCGACGAGTTCGGCGGTGTGCGGGCCGGCCGGGGTGCGGGCGGCCTCCGGGTCCGACTCGATGAGGTCGAGGATCACCGGGTCGGCGATGAAGCCCGCCTTGATGACCTCGGCCAGTCCGGACACGTAGTCGTGGACCGGGAGGGAGTCCAGGGCAGCGAGGTCGCACAGCACGCCGGCGGGCGGGTGGAAGGCGCCCACGAGGTTCTTGCCCTCGGCGGTGTTGATACCGGTCTTGCCGCCGACGGCCGCGTCCACCATGGCCAGCACGGTGGTCGGGACGGCGATCCAGCGCACCCCGCGCAGCCAGGTGGCGGCCACGAATCCGGCCAGGTCGGTGGTGGCGCCGCCGCCCACGCCCACGATGACGTCGGTGCGGGTGAACCCGCACTGGCCGAGCGCCTTCCAGCAGTAGGCGGCGACCTCCGCGGTCTTGGCCTCCTCCGCGTTCGGCACCTGGATGGCGACGGCCTCGTAGCCCTGCTCGGCCAGGTCGGCGCGGAGCGCGTCCCCGGTCCCGGCGAGCGCCTCGGGGTGGATCACGGCGACCCGCTTGGCCTTCGCGCCCACCAAACTGGTGAGCTCACCCAGGAGCTGACGGCCGACCAGGACGTCGTACGCCTCGGTGCCGGCCGTACCGGCGATGTGGATCCGCGTGACCGGCTCGCTCATGCTTCCTTCAACTCCAGTGCGTCCAGGGCGGCTTGGGTGACCTCTTCCGGGGTGCGCCCGTCGGTCGGCACGACCGCGGTGGCGACCTCCTCGTACAGGTGCCGCCGGGCCTCCATCAACTCGCGCCACTGCTTGCGCGGGTTGACGGCGAGCAGCGGGCGGGCCACGTTGAGCCCGGTGCGCCGGACGGCCTCCTCGACGTCCATCGACAGGTAGACCACGCGTGCTCCGGCGAGCAGCGCGCGCGTGTCCTCGTCGAGGACCGCGCCGCCGCCGAGGGCCAGCACGCCGTCGTGCTCGGCCAGCGCCCGGCGCACCGCCTCCTTCTCCATCGCGCGGAAGGCGGGCTCGCCCTCGTCCACGAAGATCTCGGAGATGGCGCGGCCCTGCCCGGCCACGATGTCGTCGTCGGTGTCCCGGTAGGCGACCCCCAGGCGGTCGGCGAGCAGGTGTCCCACCGTGGACTTGCCCACGCCCATCGGGCCGACCAGGACGAGAAGCGGCGCCGCGGTCACCGGATCGCCAGGTTCTCGAGGTACGACCGCACGTTGCGGCGGGTCTCCGGCACGCTGTCGCCGCCGAACTTCTCCGCGACGGCGTCGGCGAGGACGAGGGCCACCATGGCCTCGGCCACGATGCCGGCGGCCGGCACCGCGCACACGTCGGAGCGCTGGTGGTGGGCCTGCGTGGCCTCGCCGGTGGCGACGTCCACGGTCCGCAGGGCCCGCGGCACGGTCGCGATCGGCTTCATCGCGGCACGCACCCGCAGCAGTTCGCCGGTGGTCAGCCCGCCCTCGGTGCCGCCGGAGCGGCCCGTCGCGCGCCGGATGCCGTCGTCGGTGGTGACGATCTCGTCATGGGCCTTGGAGCCGGGCACCCGCGCCAGGTCGAAGCCGTCGCCGACCTCGACGCCCTTGATCGCCTGGATGCCCATGAGCGCGGCCGCGAGCCGGGCGTCGAGCCGCCGGTCCCAGTGCACGTGGGAGCCCAGGCCCACCGGCACGCCGTACGCCAGCACCTCCACCACGCCGCCGAGCGTGTCGCCGTCCTTGTGGGCCTGGTCGATCTCCGCGACCATCGCCTTGGAGGCGTCCGCGTCCAGGCAGCGCACCGGGTCCGCGTCCAGCTTCTCCACGTCGGCCGGGGTCGGGTACACGCCGTAGGGCGCCTTGGCCGCGGCCAGTTCGACGACGTGGCTGACGATCTCGATGCCGGCGGTCTCCTTCAGGTACGACCGGGCCACGGCACCCAGTGCGACGCGGGCCGCGGTCTCGCGGGCGGAGGCCCGCTCCAGCACCGGCCGGGCCTCGTCGAAGCCGTACTTCTGCATGCCCGCCAGATCGGCGTGCCCGGGGCGGGGCCGGGTCAGCGGCGCGTTGCGCGCCAGCTCGGCCAGCTCCTCCGGGTCGACCGGGTCGGCGGCCATGACCTTCTCCCACTTGGGCCACTCGGTGTTGCCCACCATGATCGCCACCGGGGAGCCGAGGGTGAGGCCGTGCCGGACGCCGCCGAGGAAGGTGACCTCGTCCCGTTCGAACTTCATCCGGGCACCGCGCCCATAGCCCAGGCGCCGCCGTGCGAGATGGTCCGCCACCGTCTCCGTGGTGATGGGCACGCCGGCGGGAAGGCCCTCCAGCGTGGCGACGAGTGCGGGGCCGTGGGACTCCCCCGCGGTCAGCCAGCGCAACCTGCTCAACGGTGCTCCTCATGCTCGCGCGCCCTGGTACTGCCCCTGCGTACGCGCGTCCTCGCGCGTGGTGCCGGCACGGCCGGGTGCGCGACCCCGGGGTGCCGTCTCCGATCCTCCCACGTCCGGCCCCGGGATCCGGCCGCCGGTCCAGCAGGCGGACGGGCGCGGCCCGGTCTCCGGGGCACGGGCGGCACCCCTGGCGCCTCCGGCGGAACCTCGTGGGCGGCGGGACCGGGCTCCCAGCGCCCGGGGGTTCGGCGCCGGGGCCGCGCCCCGGTCAGGCGCGGTCGGGACGGTGGCTGCCGGGATCGGTCGCGTCGAGGACCTCGGCCTCGGGGATCGTGGACCAGCCGGTGGCCTGCGACGGGATCGCCGGGAGCACGATCTCGGGATCGGCCTCGGGGCGCAGGTCCACCAGGGCGGCGCGCGGCCCTAACGGGCGGCGAGGGCGCGTTCGCCCGCCTTGCGCATGGCGTCGAGCGGTGCCTGCGAGCAGCCCGTCATCTGTTCGACCTGGAGGACCGCCTGGTGCACCAGCAGATCGAGGCCGCTGACGACGGCGCCGCCGGCCATGGACCAGCGGGCCGCGAGGGGCGTGGGCCACGGGTCGTAGAGGACGTCGAAGAGGGTGGCGGGACGCTCGGGTACGGCGTCGGCGAGCGCGTCCGTCGTGCCGGCCGGGGTGGTGGCGATCACCAGGGGCGCCTTCAGAGCCTGCCCGGCGTCCGCCCAGTCCGCCGTGCGGACCTCGACGTCCAGCCGCTCACCCCACTGCCGCATCTCGGCCGCGCGGGCCTCGCTGCGGACATAGGCGACGACCTCGCCGGTGCAGACGCGGGCGAGCGCGGCCAGCGCGGAGGAGGCGGTGGCACCGGCGCCGAGCACCGCCGCCGAGCCGACCTGCTCGATGCCGTGCTCGCGCAGGGCGGCGACCATGCCCGGCACATCGGTGTTGTCCCCGACCCGGCGGCCGTCCGCGGCGCACACGACCGTGTTGACCGCCTCGACGGAGGCGGCGGTGTCGCTGATCTCGTCGAGCAGCGGGATGACCGCCCGCTTCAGCGGCATGGTCAGCGACAGCCCGGCCCACTCGGGTCCCAGGTCCTCGAAGAACGCGGGCAGACCTGCCTCGTCGATCTCGAACCGGTCGTAGGACCAGTTCGCGAGCCCCAGTTCCGCGTACGCCGCCCGGTGCAGCACCGGGGAGAGCGAGTGGGCGATCGGCGAACCGAGCACAGCCGCCCGACGGGCGTCAGTTGCCCTTGGTGGCATCGAACTTGTCCTTGAGCTTGAGGAACTCGGCGTACGTCTTGGCGAACTCGGTCTTGTGCGCGCCGTCGGTCGCCACGAAATAGATCCAGCCGTCCTGGGTCGGATTCAATGCCGCACTCAACGCCTCGTCGCCGGGGTTTCCGATCGGTCCGGGCGGCAGGCCCGTGCGGGTGTACGTGTTGTAAGGGTCGTGGTTGCTGTTGATCTCTTTTTCGCTGATGTGGATGTTGCTCTGGCCCTTCAGGTAATTGAAGGTCGAGTCGAACTGCAGCAACCGGTTGGTCTCGGTGTTGGTCGGCTTCAGACGGTTGTAGATCACTTCCGACATCTTGCGGAAGTCGTCGTGCGTCTTGCCCTCGGCCTGGACCAGGCTCGCCACGGTGAGCAGTTGCCAGGGCCCTTCGAGGTCCAGGCCCTTGGCCTTCTTCTCCAGACCCAACTCGTTGTACTTCCCGTTGGCCCGCGCCACCATCTCCTTCAGGACGGCCTCGGGCTTCTGCCCCTTGGCGACGGCGTAGCTGGAGGGGTAGAGGAACCCTTCCAGCGGGTCCTTCAGGTTTGGATGGTTCAGCGCCCAGGAGGGCAGGCCGAGGTTCTTGTACTCCTTCTTCGCGACGCCGGCCGTGGTGCCGTCCGGCAGTTCGAGGCGCTTGTCGATCAACGCGTAGACCGCCACGTTGCGCAGGCCCTCCGCGAGGACCAGGTTGCTGCGGCTCTTCGGACTGAGCATCAGTTCGACCGCGCTGGCGGCCGACATCTGCTTGCGCAGCGTGTAGATGCCATCCTGGATCGAGTTGCCATTGGGGTTCTGCGACTGCGCCGCCACGAACGCGTCGACGCTCTTGACCACGCCCGCCGTCTTCAGCACCCGGCCGATGTCGTAGCCGCCCGCGCCCTTGGGGATCTCGACGGTCACCATCTCGTTGATTCCGTCGCCCGAGTAGTCCGGGGCGGAGCCGAAATGGTTTTGGTAGAACTGATAGCCGTAGTAGAGGACTCCGACCGTACCTCCGCTGAACACCAGGGCGACGACCAGGCAGGCACAGCCGCTGCGGCGCTTCTTGCCCTTGCCGCCGCGCCCCTTGCGGTCGCCCCGTCCCCGGCCCTCGTGCGGATCGTCGCTGTCGTCGTCGTCCTCGTCGTCGCCGTCCGCGAAGAACGCGTGTTCGTCCTGTTCGGGTTCGGGATCGGGATCCCAGTCCGGTCGCGGCTCCGGCTCGGCCCGCCGGCGGCTCGGCGGCTCCGGCGGTGGGTAGGCCTCGGGGGTGCCGTAGGGGTCGGGCTGCTGCGCGCCGTAGCCCCCGGCCTGCCGGCCGTACGGATCGGCCGGGTCGGCGGGGTACGCGGGCTGCTGCTGCCCACCGACGCCGTCCCAGCCGCCCTGGCCGTATCCCTGTTGCTGGAGGTGCGCCGGGTACTGCTGGTCGTACTGCTGCTGACCGTACTGCTGACCCTGCTGACCGTACTGCTGACTCTGCTGACCCTGGGGATCGTAGTACTGCTGGCCCTGCTGGTGGCCCTGGTCGCCGTAGTGCTGCTGCGGGTACTGCCCGTCGTAGCCATCGGACTGTCCGGGGCCCCACTCGCCGTACTGCGGTTGCTGCGGCTGCTGCGGATGGTGCTGCGGCCCACCACCGTAGGGGGACTGCGGGCCCGCCTGGGCCTGCTGTCCTCCCCATCCGCCGTCCCCGTACAACGGGTCCTCCGGATGCCACGGTTCGGGGCCTGGACCCCGGCCATACTCAGTCATCGATCCCCTAGAGCCGCGAGGCGCGGGGTGCCACGGCTGTGTGGCCCGGCTCCCGTCCCGCCTCTTGCTGTGCGTCGTCTGTTCGAACACCGGCGCATCGCGCGGAACGTTACCGTACCGCGATCAGATGACCACTTCGACGCCCTCGCCGGGTGCTTTCCCCGACACTCGTTCGGATTCCAGGGCCTGCTGGAGGATGATGACGGCCGCGGCCTGGTCGATCACGGAGCGTCCCTTCCTGGACTTCACTCCGGAGGCGCGCAGTCCCTGGCTGGCCGTCACCGTGGTCATCCGCTCGTCCACCAGGCGGACCGGCACCGGGGCGATGCCCTGGGCCAGCTCGCCGGCGAAGGCACGGACCTTGACCGCGGCCGGTCCCTCGCCGCCCTTGAGGGAGCGCGGGAGACCGACGACGACCTCGATCGGCTCGTACTCCGCGACGAGTTGCCGAAGGCGGCGGTGTGCCGCGGGGACGTCCCGGCCGGGAACCGTCTCCACCGGGGTGGCGAGGATCCCGTCGGGGTCGCACGAGGCGACCCCGATCCGGGCGTCCCCGACGTCGATCGCGAGCCGACGTCCTCTTCTCATCACTTGGCCGTTTCCGCCACGAGCCGCTCCACGGCGTCCACGGCCTCGCCGACGGCGGCCGGGTTCTGCCCGCCGCCCTGGGCGACGTCCGGCTTGCCGCCACCGCCGCCGCCGAGGGTCTTGGCGGCCGTACGGACCAGGTCACCGGCCTTCAGACCGCGCTCGCGGGCCGCCTCGTTGGTGGCGATGACCGTGAGCGGCTTGCCGTTGTTCACCGTGAACAGGGCGACCACGGCGGCCCGGCCGCCCTGGATCCGGCCGCGCACGTCGAGCACCAGCTTGCGCAGGTCGTCCGGGGTGGTGCCGTCCGGGACCTGCCCCGTGACGACGGCCACACCGCGGACGTCCTTGGCGGACTCGGCGAGACCGGCGGCGGCCTGGAGCACCTTCTCGGCGCGGAACTTCTCGATCTCCTTCTCGGCGTCCTTCAGCTTGCCGAGCATGGCGGAGATCTTCTCCGGAAGCTCCTCCGGACGGCCCTTGACCAGCTCCTGGAGCTGGGCGACGACCGTGTGCTCACGGGCGAGGAAGTTGTAGGCGTCGACGCCCACCAGGGCCTCGATACGGCGCACCCCGGAACCGATCGACGACTCGCCGAGCAGCTTCACCAGGCCCAGCTGGGCGGTGTTGTGCACGTGGGTGCCGCCGCACAGCTCCTTGGAGAAGTCACCGATGGTCACCACGCGTACGCGCTCGCCGTACTTCTCGCCGAACTCGGCGATGGCGCCCTGCTTCTTGGCCTCGTCGATGCCCATGACCTCGGCGTGCACGTCGAGGTCGCGGGCGAGCACCTCGTTGATCTTCTGCTCGACGTCGGTCATCACGGCCGTCGGGACGGCGGACGGGGAGCCGAAGTCGAAGCGGAACCGGCCGGGCTGGTTCTCGGAGCCGGCCTGGGCGGCCGTCGGGCCGAGAGCGTCCCGCAGTGCCTGGTGGGTCAGGTGCGTGGCGGAGTGGGCGCGGGCGATGGCCTTGCGGCGGCGGAAGTCGATCGAGGTGTGTGCCTTGGCGCCGACGGTGACCTCGCCGACCTGGACGACGCCCTTGTGGACGTACACGCCCGGGACCGGCTTCTGGCAGTCGCGGACCTCGATGACGGCGCCGGAGTCCACCTTGATACGGCCGGTGTCGCCGATCTGGCCGCCGCCCTCGGCGTAGAAGGGGGTGCGGTCGAGGACGATCTCGACCTCGTCGCCCTCGGTGGCGGCCGGCGAGGAGGCTCCGTCGACGAGGATGCCGACGATCGTGGACTCGCCCTCGGTGTCCGTGTAGCCGATGAAGTCGGTCTCGCCGGCGGAGTCGGCGATCTCACGGTAGGCGCCGAGGTCGGCGTGGCCGGTCTTCTTGGCCCGGGCGTCGGCCTTGGCGCGCTCCCGCTGCTCCTTCATCAGGCGGCGGAAACCGTCCTCGTCCACGGACAGGCCCTGTTCGGCAGCCATCTCCAGGGTGAGGTCGATCGGGAAGCCCCAGGTGTCGTGGAGCAGGAAGGCCTTGTCGCCGGGCAGCACGGCGGAGCCGGTGGCCTTGGTCTCGGTGACGGCGCTGTCCAGCACGTTCGTACCGGCGTTGAGGGTCTTGAGGAAGCGGGCCTCCTCGGCGAGGGCGACCTTCTCGATGCGCTCGCGGTCGGTGACCAGCTCCGGGTACTGCTGTCCCATCATGGCGATGACGACGTCGATGAGGTCCTTGACGACCGGACCGGTGGCACCCAGCAGACGCATGTTGCGGATGGCGCGGCGCATGATGCGGCGCAGCACGTACCCGCGGCCCTCGTTTCCGGGGGTGACGCCGTCGCCGATGAGCATGGTGGCGGTGCGCATGTGGTCGGTGACCACGCGCAGCGAGACGTCGGAGACGTGGGCCTCGCCGTAGGCGACACCGGTCAGCTCGGTGGCCTTCTTGATGACGGCCATGGACGTGTCGATCTCGTACATGTTCTGCACGCCCTGCAGAATCATGGCGAGCCGCTCCAGGCCGAGCCCGGTGTCGATGTTCTTGCTCGGCAGGTCGCCGAGGATCTCGAAGTCGTCCTTGCCGGTGCCCTCGCCGCGCTCGAACTGCATGAAGACGAGGTTCCAGATCTCCACGTACCGCTCGTCGTTGACGGCGGGACCGCCCTCGGCGCCGAACTCGGGGCCGCGGTCGTAGTTGATCTCGGAGCAGGGGCCGCACGGGCCGGGGACGCCCATGGACCAGAAGTTGTCCTTCTTGCCCAGGCGCTGGATGCGCTCCTTGGGCACGCCGACGACCTCGTGCCAGAGCCGCTCGGCCTCGTCGTCGTCCTGGTAGACGGTGATCCAGAGCTTCTCCGGCTCCAGGCCGTAACCGCCCTTGTCCTGGGGCGTGGTGAGCAGCTCCCAGGCGAGCTTGACGGCGCCCTCCTTGAAGTAGTCACCGAAGGAGAAGTTGCCGCACATCTGGAAGAAGGTGCCGTGCCGGGTGGTCTTGCCGACCTCTTCGATGTCGGGCGTGCGCACGCACTTCTGCACGCTGGTCGCGCGCGGGAAGGGCGGCTTGACCTCACCCAGGAAGTAGGGCTTGAAGGGCACCATGCCGGCCGGGACGAGGAGCAGAGTCGGGTCGTCGGCGATGAGCGACGCCGAAGGGACGACGGTGTGCCCGCGCTCCTCGAAGAAGCTCAGCCAGCGGCGGCGGATCTCAGCCGACTCCATCAGTGGTCCTCATTCCGGTTGTACGAGTACGTCGTGTACGGGTGTTCCGAGGACGCCGGGTCCTCGACGTACTTGGGTTGGTTGCGGTTCTCGATGGCGGTGTGCCGCCTGGACGGGGGCAGTTCCGGGTCGACCGGGGCGTTCAGGCCCAGTGCCTCGCCGAGTTCGGCCTCCCGCGTGGCCATGTTGTCGCGGACGTCGAGCGCGAAGCCGAGGGCGCGGTCCTTGAGCCGGTGACCGGCCTCGACCGCCTTGGTCGCCGCGGTCGCGGCGAGGCTCTCGGGGGTCAGCTGCCTGAGTTTGCGGTTGACCTTGGTGGTGGCCCACACTCCGGCGGCGACACCGGTGGTGAACCAGAACGTACGGCGGAACATCGCTAGTCCTTACTTCTCCCGGTTGTTCCGCTTCCCCCGCCGCGCGGCCGGGACGGTGCGGCCCACGATCACGGTACGCCTCGACGTCTTGCCGGGCACGTCCTCCTTGCGGCCGACCAGCGCCCGGCGCACGCCGTAGCCGAAGGCCGCGACCTTGACCAGCGGGCCGCCGAAGGTCGAGGCGACGGTGGTCGACAGCGCGGAGGCGTTGGACGTGACCTCCTGGACGTCCGAGGCGATGGCGTCGACGCGGTCAATCTGGGTCTGCGCGGAGCGCACCGCCTGGGAGGCCTCGGCCAGCAGTGGAACGGCCTGGTCGGTCACGTCCGCCACGAGTCTGGTGGTCGCCTTGAGCGTCTGGGCCAGCCTCGCCAGCGCGACGGCGAGGAAGGAGACCAGGATCGCCCAGAACACGGCCACCAGGATCCCGGCCACCTCTCCACCGGACACTGTGCGCACCCGCTCCCTGAAACGTGCCTGTACATCGAGAAAGTCGTGGCTCCGAGCCTATCGCGCTGAGGGTGGGGCTCCGTACCGGATTGATGCCCGTGTGCCGGTGGCATGAGCGAGCCCGCCGTCCCACCCGCCCGGAAGGGCGGGGAGACGGCGGGCCGAGGTGGTGCTGCGGTACTACGACCTGCCGGTGATCAGCGGGCGTAGTACTCGACGACGAGCTGCTCGTCGCAGATCACCGGGATCTCCTTGCGGTTCGGCTCACGGTCCAGGCGGAACGCCAGGGCCTTGAGGTTCACCTGGAGGTAGCGGGGGGTCTCGCCGTCGGGGGCGAAGCCACCCTCGCGGGAGACCTGGAAGAGGGTCTTCTCGCGGCTGCGCTCGCGGACCTGGACCACGTCGTCGGGACGGACCTGGAAGGACGGCTTGTCGACCTTCTTGCCGTTGACCTGGATGTGGCCGTGGACGACCATCTGGCGGGCCTGGTAGATCGTGCGGGCGATGCCCGAACGCAGGACCAGGGCGTCAAGGCGCTTCTCGAGGTCGATGACCAGGGCTTCACCGGTCTTCATCGACGTCTTGGCGGCACGCTCGTAGGCGCGGACGAGCTGACGCTCGCTGACGTCGTACTGGGCGCGCAGACGCTGCTTCTCGAGCAGACGGACCTTGTAGTCCGAGTTCTGCTTGCGGCCACGGCCGTGCTCACCCGGCGGGTAGGGACGCGCCTCGAAGTACTTGACGGCCTTCGGGGTCAGCGCGATACCGAGGGCACGCGACTTCTTGACCTTGGGGCGGGACTGGTTCGCCATGAACCAAACACCTCTTGTCTTCTGTGCGAATACGGCTTCACCAGGGTTAGGGGAGGTCGCATCCGCAGCCGGGGAAACCCGCCGGGACCCTGCCGGGCCCGATGGGCAGCCGCTCCCCTGGTCTGGGCACATACGTGCAGCACGCGAGTGGCCCACCGACCGTTCCCGGAACTCCGGGTGGTGGTGGGCTGCCCGCGACACCGTTCGACGGTGCGCGACGCTCCTGGATCCCCGTCGTCCTGGACAGAACGGCGGAGTTCCGGCTGAATGTCCCGCTCTGGTGGCGCCGGTTCCCCTTTCGGGGTTCCGGACACGGAACTCAGCGCTTCCAGGAAGTCTACAGGCCGCTCAGGACCGCTTCCGACCGAGGTGCTTGCGGGTCCACTCCACCGCGTCCGCGTACCGCGCCTCGGCGCCGTGTCGGCCCGGGGTGTAGTACTCGCGCTCCTTCAGGGCGTCCGGCGCGTACTGCTGGGCGGCGATGCCCTCGGGCAGGTCGTGCGGGTAGACGTACCCCTGCGCGTGCCCGAGCTTGGCCGCCCCCTTGTAGTGCCCGTCCCGCAGATGGGGCGGGACCGGTCCGGCCAGTCCCTTGCGCACGTCGTCCAGGGCGGCGCCGATCGCCGTGGTCGCCGCGTTGGACTTGGGGGCGAGGGCCAGCGCGATGGTGGCGTGGCTGAGGGTCAGGGCGGCCTCGGGGAAACCGATCATGGCGACGGCCTGGGCGGCGGCGACCGCCGTGGGCAGCGCGTGGGGGTCGGCCAGGCCGATGTCCTCACTGGCGGAGATCATCAGGCGGCGGGCGATGAACCGCGGGTCCTCGCCGGCCTCGATCATCCGGGCCAGGTAGTGCAGGGCGGCGTCGACGTCGGAGCCGCGGATGGACTTGATCAGGGCGCTGGCGACGTCGTAGTGCTGGTCGCCGTCGCGGTCGTACTTCACCGCGGCCCGGTCGACGGTCTCCTCCAGCGTGGTCAGGCCGATCTCGCTCTCGCCCTTGTCGAGGGCGGCCCCGGCGGCGGCCTCCAGGGCGGTCAGGGCGCGGCGGGCGTCGCCGCCGGCGATGCGCAGCAGATGGCTCTCGGTGTCCTCGGCGAGGCCGACGGCCGACCTCAGGCCGCGCTCGTCGGTGAGCGCGCGGCGGAGCAGACCGCGGACGTCGTCGTCGGTGAGCGGTTCGAGGGTGAGCAGGAGCGAGCGGGAGAGCAGCGGGGAGATCACCGAGAAGTACGGGTTCTCCGTGGTGGCCGCGATCAGGGTCACCCAGCGGTTCTCGACCGCCGGGAGCAGGGAGTCCTGCTGGGCCTTGCTGAAACGGTGGATCTCGTCCAGGAAGAGGACGGTCTCCTTGCCGTACCCGCCGGAGGCGCGGCGGGCGCCGTCGATGACCGCGCGGACCTCCTTGACGCCCGCGGTGATCGCCGACAGCTCCACGAAGCGCTTGTTCGTGGCCTTGGAGACCACGTACGCCAGGGTGGTCTTGCCGGTGCCGGGCGGACCCCACAGGATCACCGACGAGGGTCCCGCGGGACCGCCCGCTCCCTCACCGACCAGCCGGCGCAGCGGCGAGCCGGGCTTGAGCAGATGCTGCTGGCCCACCACCTCGTCGAGGGTGCGCGGGCGCATCCGGACCGCCAGGGGACTCGCGGCCGGGTCCTTCTCCTGGCGTTCTTCACTTGCGGCGGTGAACAGGTCGGGCTCCACGCTGAAACCCTATGGCACACCTCCGACAACACGGCCGGACGGTGGATCACCGGCTCCGGCTCAGGCCCACAGGCTCGTGCCCCAGCGGGTCAGGATCAGCATGACGACGACTCCGCAGTGCGTGACCGGCAGGACCCAGGTGAACTCGGCGAGGAAGTTCTTCACCGGGCGCGGGGCGGGCAGGAAGTCGTTGCGGATGTTGAAGGAGGTCACGTACCAGAACATGACGATCGTGGCCACCCAGGCCAGCGAGCACCACAGGCACAGCGCGTTGATCCGGTACAGCGACTGGAACTGGAGCCAGGTGACGAAGCAGACGCCGAAGAGCGTGCCGAGGTTGAACGTCACCCAGTACCAGCGCGGGAAGCTGGTGCGGGCGAGCAGGCTCATGCCGACGCAGATGACGATGCCGTAGGCGACCAGGCCGAGCAGCGGGTTGGGGAAGCCGAAGACGGTGGCCTGCTTGCTCTCCATGACGCTGCCGCAGGACACGATCGGGTTGAGGCTGCAGCTCGGTGTGAAGGTCTTGCCGCTGAGCTTGCCCTCGAGGATCTTCTGCTTGTCGATCGTGATGATCCACGCGGCGAGCAGACCGGCCGCTCCGGTGATCACCAGCAGCAGGGCGAAGGCGCGGCTGCCGCCCACCGTCCGCGGCGCGGAGAGCGCGCGTTCCGGCTCGGACTCCGCGGAGACGTCTTTGACTGTCGTCGTCTTGCTCATCACGCCGATTCCGTCACTTTTGAGTCGGACCTTCTTCGGGCACGGCCATTGTGCCGCACACGCGTGTGTGCCCACCGTCCGGTGTCCACACGAAGGTGTGCACAGCCATACCCGAACGTTCGATTCCGGACGATGATCGGACCATGACAGGAAGCGAACCGGCGGTGGATGTACGGGGGCTGCGCAAGCAGTACGGGGACGTCACCGCCGTCGACGGAATTGACCTGGCCATCAGAAGGGGTGAGGTGTTCGGCCTGCTCGGGCCCAATGGCGCCGGCAAGACCACCACGGTCGAGATCCTCCAGGGCCACCGCTCACGGGACGCGGGCGAGGTCTCGGTCCTGGGGACGGACCCGGCGAGAGCCACGCGCGCGTGGCGCTCGCGCGTCGGAATCGTCTGGCAGGACGAATCGGCGCCCGCGGAGTTGACGGTCCGCGAGACCGTACGGCACTTCGCCCGGTACTACCCACGGTCGCGCGACCCCGACGAGGTCATCGCCCTGGTCGGCCTGGAGACGAAGGCGACGAGCCGGATCAAGGCGCTTTCGGGCGGCCAGCGTCGTCGGCTGGACGTGGCGCTCGGGGTGATCGGCGGCCCCGAGCTGCTGCTTCTGGACGAGCCGACGACCGGTTTCGACCCGGCGGCCCGGCGCCGGTTCTGGGCCCTGATCCGCAGCCTCGCCCACGACGGCACGACGATCCTGCTGACCACGCACTACCTGGAGGAGGCGGAGGCCCTCGCGGACCGGCTGGCAGTGGTCGCCCGGGGCCGGATCGTCGCCGAGGGCACGTCCGGCGCGCTGCGGGAACGCCACGGTACCGGCGCCACCGTCGAGTGGACGGACCCCGACGGCACCCCGCACACCGAGCGCACCGAGACCCCCACCAGGACCGTCGCCGGGCTCATGAGCCGCTTCGACGGCGAGATACCGGGCCTGAAGGTGAGCCGCCCCACGCTGGAGGACGTCTATCTCCGGCTGACCGGACAGGAGGACGGGCGATGACCACGACCGCCACGCGGACCCGCACCGAGGCGGCGGCTTCGCGCGTGCCCGGGGCATGGGGACTCGGGCTGCACCGGGGCGCCCTGGAGATCAGGCAGTTCTTCCGGCAGCGCGAGCAGGTGGTGTTCACCTTCGCCTTCCCGGTGGTGTTCCTGTTCCTGTTCGCGTCGATCTTCCGCGACAAGGTCGGCGACACCGGCGTCACCGCCTCACAGCTGTACGTCCCCTCGATGCTGGCCTCGGGCATCATGTCGACCAGCTTCCAGTCTCTGGGCATATCCATCGCCGTGGAACGGGACGAGAAGGTGCTGCGCCGGCTGCGCGGCACGCCGATGCCGCCGACGGCGTACTTCCTGGGGAAAATCTGGCTGGTTCTGTTCACCGGGATCCTGGAGACGGCGGTCCTGCTGCTCGTCGGCACCACGCTGTACGACGTCCGTCTGCCCTCGGACGCGGCCCTGTGGTTCGACTTCGCCTGGATCTTCGTGCTCGGCCTGACCGGGTGCGCCCTGCTCGGCATCGCGATCAGTTCGGTTCCCAGGTCGGCGAAGAGCGCCAGTTCGGTGGTCGTCCTGCCGTTCCTGGTGCTCCAGTTCATCTCCGGGGTGTACATCCTGGTCGACACCATCCCCGGCTGGATGCTGAACATCGGCGCACTGTTCCCCCTGAAGTGGCTCTGCCAGGGCCTGCGCGGAGTGTTCCTGCCGGACTCGGCGCAGGTGCTGGAGCAGGCGGGAAGCTGGGAGTTCGGGCGGATCGCCCTGGTGCTCGCGGCCTGGTGCGTCGGCGGACTGGTGCTGTGCCTGCTGACATTCCGCTGGAAGGACCGGCGGAAGGGATGAGAAGGGGCGCCGGGTGGCCCGGTCGGGCATCCGGCGCCCCTTTCGCGCATGGCGTCAGCCGAGGCGGGATTCCAGTTCCGCCACGACCTCGTTGACTGCGATCGCCGTCTGCTCGCCGGAGTCCATGTCCTTGAGCTGGACGACGCCTTCGGCGAGGTCGCGTTCGCCGGCGACGAGCGCGTAGCGGGCACCGGACCTGTTGGCCGCCTTCATGGCGGCCTTGAGGCCCTTGTGACCGTAGGAGAAGTCGGCGGCGATGCCCACCTTGCGCAGTTCGGAGACCTTCGCGAACAGCACCCGGCGCGCCTCCTCGCCGAGCGGAACGGCGAACACGCTGGTGCTGGACGGGAGTTGGAGCTCGACTCCCTCCGCCTCCAAGGCCAGGACCGTACGGTCCACGCCCAGCGCCCAGCCCACCGACGGCAGGGCGGGGCCGCCGATCATCTCGGACAGGCCGTCGTACCGGCCGCCGCCGCCCACCGCGGACTGGGAACCGAGCCCGTCGTGCACGAACTCGAAGGTGGTGCGGGTGTAGTAGTCGAGTCCGCGGACCAGCTTGGCGTCGTCCTCGAAGGCGACCCCCTGGGCGTCGAGCAGCGCCCGCACTTCCTCGTGGTACGTCTTGCAGGCGTCGCACAGGTAGTCACGCAGCAGCGGTACGCCCGTGAGCTGCTTCTGGACCGACTCCCGCTTGTCGTCCAGGACGCGCAGGGGGTTGATCTCGATCCGGGCGCGGGTGTCCTCGTCCAGGTCCAGGCCGCGCAGGAAGTCCTGGAGGGCGGCCCGGTAGACCGGGCGGCACTCCTTGTCGCCGAGGCTGTTGAGCAGGATACGGAAGTCGCTCAGGCCCAGCGAACGGTAGGCCTGGTCGGCCAGGATGATCAGCTCGGCGTCCAGGGCCGGGTCCTCGGCGCCGATCGCCTCGGCACCGACCTGCGAGAAGTGGCGGTACCGGCCCTTCTGGGGGCGCTCGTAGCGGTAGTAGGAGCCGGAGTACCACAGCTTGACCGGCAGGTTGCCCGCCTTGTGGAGGTTGGCCTCCAGGGCGGCGCGCAGGACGGAGGCGGTGCCTTCGGGCCGCAGGGCGAGCCTGTCGCCGCCCTTGGTCTCGAAGGCGTACATCTCCTTGGTCACGATGTCGGTGGACTCGCCGACCCCGCGCGCGAACAGCTCCACGTTCTCGAAGCCGGGGGTCTCGATGTACCCGTAGCCGGAGTTGCGCAGCGGGGCGGCGATCGCCTCGCGGACCGCCAGGTACTTCGCGGAGTCCGGCGGGATCAGGTCGTACGTGCCCTTGGGGGCCTTGAAGGTGCTCACGGAAGGTCTCTCGTCACATTCCTCGTCGGGGAGCGTCGTCCAGGTCCGCTCCCGGGCCGGCGGCCACCTGCCGCAGATAGGGGTTGGTGGCACGCTCCCGGCCGATGGTCGTCTGGGGGCCGTGGCCGGACAGCACCACGGTCGAGTCGTCGAGCGGCAGGCACACGCGGGCCAGCGAGTCGAGCATCTCGGCCATGTCACCGCCGGGCAGGTCGGTGCGTCCGATGGAGCCGGCGAACAGGAGATCCCCGGAGAAGAGGACCGACGGGATGTCCGCGGCCTCGGGCATCCGGAAGGTCACCGACCCCTTGGTATGGCCGGGCGCGTGCGCGACGGAGAACTCCAGGCCGGCCAGCTTCAGCGCGGCGCCGTCGGCCAGTTCCCTCACGTCGTCCGGCTCCCCCACGGTCAGCTCGCCCATGAGCGGCATGCCGATGGAACGGCCGAGCGCCTTCTCGGGGTCGCTCATCATGTACCGGTCGGCCGGGTGGATCCAGGCCGGTATGTCGTGCGCGCCGCACACCGGGACGACCGAGGCCACGTGGTCGATGTGGCCGTGGCTGAGGACGACGGCGACGGGCTTGAGCCGATGCTTCCTGATCGCTTCCTCGACGCCTTGGGCGGCCTGGTGGCCGGGGTCGATGATCACGCACTCCTCACCGGCGGCGGGGGCGACGAGGTAGCAGTTCGTCCCCCAGGCCCCGGCGGGGAACCCGGCAATGAGCACGATCGTCCTTCGTTGTGTCGATACGGGAGGGCATCAGGCGGCTGGGCCCGTTGTCAGAGCCTACCGGCGCTGCCGGATCCTCAGGTAACCCATATACGGTACGGGGCACACGCGGGTGGCCGCCTCGAGCGACCCACCCGTACCGGTGGACACATGAGACGCATGAGGAGAGAACGCGGTGGTCAGCCAGGAGCAGCGGCGACGTCAGCTCGCCCGGGAGAAGTTCTTGCGGCAGCAGCAGCGGCGCACCGCCGCGCGGCGCAAGGCACACGTGCGCAACTCCGTGATCGCGTCGGTGCTGGGCGTGGTCCTCATCGGCAGTGTCGCGCTGTACACGACCGGGGTGCTGAAGAGCGGCAAGGACGACAAGACAAACGCGAGCGCGGAGGTCACCCCCAGCGCCGCGGCCACCAGCAAGGCCCCGGACCCGTGCGCGAAGCCCGCCGCGGGCTCGGTGAAGAAGCTGAGCTGGCCCAAGGAGCCGGCGATGACGATCGACAAGTCGGCGAAGTACACGATGACGCTCGACACCACCTGCGGCGCGATCGACCTGGACCTGAAGGCCTCCGCGGCGCCGCACACCGTGAACTCCTTCGACTTCCTGGCCGGCAAGGGCTTCTTCGACCACACCAAGTGCCACCGGCTCACCGCGGAGGGCATCTACGTCCTTCAGTGCGGCGACCCGACGGGCACCGGCCAGGGCGGGCCCGGGTACACGATTCCCGACGAGAACCTGAAGGACACGAGCCTGAAGGGCGACGTCTACCCGGCGGGCACCGTGGCGATGGCCAACACGGGACAGGAGCACTCCGGCGGAAGCCAGTTCTTCCTGGTGTACCAGGACAGTCCGCTGCCGCCCAGCTACACGCCTTTCGGCACCGTCTCCGCGTCGGGTATGAAGGTGCTGAAGAAGATCGCGGACGCCGGGGCGGAGGAGGCCGATCCGCAGACGGGCAACACCGCCCCGAATGCGACCGTGGTGATCAACAAGGCGACGGTGACGAAGTCCTGACGTCAGCGGCGGCGGGCTGGGAAATTTCGGTCGCGCTGGATGCGGACAGGTCACCCGCCGTTCGCCTATGTTGGCGGTGACGAAACTGTGGACGATGCCCGGGGGAGCTTCGAGGCCCTCCGCAGGCATCATGTGGAGGAGGCGCTGTGAGCAGCGACCCGTGGGGCCGCGTCGACGAGACGGGGACCGTGTACGTGCGAACGGCCGACGGCGAGCAGGTCGTCGGTTCCTGGCAGGCCGGCTCCCCCGAGGAGGCGTTGGCCTACTTCGAGCGCAAGTACGAGGGCCTGGTTGTCGAGATCGGCCTCCTCGAGAAGCGAGTGCGGACCACCGACCTGTCGGCCAAGGACGCCCAGGTCGCCGTCGACCATCTGCGGGAGCAGGTCGACGCGCACCACGCGGTCGGCGACCTGGCCGCGCTGCGTGCCCGTCTGGACAAGCTGGTCGAGACGGTCGAGGCCCGCCGTGAGGAGCGCAAGGCGCAGCGCGCCCGGCAGGCGGACGAGGCCCGGCACGCCAAGGAGGCGCTGGTCACCGAGGCCGAGGAGCTGGCCCGTTCCGACCAGTGGCGGGCGGCCGGGGAGCGGCTGCGCGCGCTGGTGGACACCTGGAAGGGGCTGCCGCGGCTGGACCGCAAGTCCGACGACGAGCTGTGGCACCGCTTCTCGCATGCCCGGTCGGCGTTCTCCAAGCGGCGCAAGGCGCACTTCGCGCAGCTGGACGCGCAGCGCGAGGACGCCCGCAGGGCCAAGGAGCGGCTGGTCGCCGAGGCCGAGGCACTGTCGGGCTCGACGGACTGGGGCCTCACCTCGGCCCGCTACCGCGAGCTGATGACGGAGTGGAAGGCCGTCGGCCGTGCCCAGCGTGAGCACGAGGACGATCTGTGGAACCGCTTCCGCGGCGCCCAGGACGTCTTCTTCGCCGCCCGCAGCGCGGTGTTCGCCGAGCGGGACGCCGAGCAGACGGAGAACCTCAAGCTGAAGGAGGAGCTGGCCGAGGAGGCCGAGAAGCTCCTGCCGGTCACGGACCTGAAGGCAGCCCGGGCCGCCTTCCGCTCGATCAACGAGCGCTGGGAGGCCATCGGCCATGTGCCGCGCGACGCCCGTCCGCGGGTGGAGGGCCGGATGCACACGATCGACCGGGCCCTCCAGGAGGCCGAGGAGACCGAGTGGCGCCGGACGAACCCGGAGGCGCGCGCCCGCGCCGAGGGTCTGACCGGTCAGCTCCAGGCCGCCGTGGACAAGCTGAAGGGGCAGATCGAGCAGGCTCGTGGCCAGGGCAACACCTCCAGGGCCGACAAGCTCGAGAGGGAGCTGGAGGGCCGCCAGGCGCTTCTGGACCAGGCCCTGAAGGGCCTCCAGGAGTTCGGCGGCTGACCACCGGACACCACCGGATTCCCAAGCACGGCTGAGGGCCCCCGTAGCGCCTACGGGGGCCCTCAGCCGTGCTCTTGGCGGCTGGGGCGGGCTACGCCCGGCTGCGCGCCGAGGTGACCCGGTAGACGTCGTAGACGCCCTCCACGCCCCGTACGGCCTTCAGGACGTGCCCCAGATGCTTGGGGTCGCCCATCTCGAAGGTGAAGCGGGAGGTGGCGACGCGGTCGCGGGAGGTCTGGACGGCCGCGGAGAGGATGTTGACGTGCTGGTCGGACAGGACGCGCGTGACGTCCGAGAGCAGGCGGGAGCGGTCCAGGGCCTCGACCTGGATGGCGACCAGGAAGACCGAGGACTGGGTGGGCGCCCACTCGACGTCGAGGATCCGCTCCGGCTCACGCGACAGTGAATCCACGTTGACGCAGTCACTGCGGTGAACGGATACGCCGCTGCCCCGCGTGACGAAGCCGATGATCGGGTCGCCGGGTACCGGAGTGCAGCAGCGGGCCAGCTTGACCCACACGTCGTCGACACCCTTGACGACGACACCGGGGTCGGCGCTGGAGCGGCGCTTGCGGCCGCGCCCACGCGCGGGCGGCACGCTCTCGTCGATCTCCTCGGTGGCCGCCTCCTCGCCGCCGAGCGCCTGCACCAGCTTCTGCACGATGTTCGGCGCGGAGACGTGCCCCTCGCCGATCGCCGCGTACAACGCGGAGATGTCCGAGTAGCGCATCTCGTGTGCGAGGGTGACCAGCGAGTCGCCGGTCAGGATGCGCTGGATCGGCAGGTTCTGCTTCCGCATCGCGCGGACGATCGCGTCCTTGCCCTGCTCGATCGCCTCGTCGCGGCGCTCCTTGGAGAACCAGGCCCGGATCTTGTTGCGGGCGCGCGGGGACTTGACGAAGCCGAGCCAGTCGCGGGAAGGCCCGGCGCCGGCCGCCTTGGAGGTGAAGACCTCCACCAGGTCGCCGTTGTCCAGGGTCGATTCCAGCGGGACGAGACGGCCGTTGACCCGCGCTCCGATGGTGCGGTGGCCGACCTCCGTGTGGACGGCGTACGCGAAGTCCACCGGGGTGGCGCCGGCCGGGAGCGCTATGACGTCGCCCTTGGGCGTGAAGACGAAGACCTCGTTGCGGGACAGGTCGAAGCGCAGCGACTCCAGGAACTCGCCCGGGTCCTCGGTCTCCTTCTGCCAGTCCAGCAACTGCCGCAGCCACGCCATGTCGTTGATGGCACCCGCGTCCTTGCCCGCCTTGCCGGCGGGTTTCGGCGCGTCGGTACGGACCTTGGAGGCACCGGCGACGGCCTCCTGCTTGTACTTCCAGTGCGCGGCGATGCCGTACTCGGCGCGACGGTGCATGTCGAAGGTGCGAATCTGCAACTCGACCGGCTTGCCGTTGGGGCCGATGACCGTCGTGTGCAGCGACTGGTACATGTTGAACTTGGGCATCGCGATGTAGTCCTTGAACCGGCCGGGGACCGGATTCCATCGCGCGTGCACGGTGCCGAGGGCGGCGTAGCAGTCGCGGACCGTGTCGACCAGGACACGGATGCCCACCAGGTCGTAGATCTCCGCGAAGTCACGGCCGCGGACGATCATCTTCTGGTAGACGCTGTAGTAGTGCTTGGGCCTGCCGGTGACGGTCGCCTTGATGCGCGCGGCACGCAGGTCGGCCTGGACCTCGTCGGTCACGATCGCGAGGTACTCGTCGCGCTTGGGGGCGCGCTCGGCGACGAGGCGGACGATCTCGTCGTACATCTTGGGGTAGAGGATCGCGAAGGCGAGGTCCTCCAGCTCCCACTTGATGGTGTTCATGCCCAGCCGGTGGGCGAGCGGGGCGTAGATCTCCAGCGTCTCGCGGGCCTTCTTCTCCTGCTTCTCGCGCTTGAGGTAGCGCATGGTGCGCATGTTGTGCAGGCGGTCGGCGAGCTTGATCACCAGGACGCGGGGGTCCTTGGCCATGGCGACGACCATCTTGCGCACGGTCTCGGCCTGCGCGGCCTCGCCGAACTTGACCTTGTCCAGCTTGGTGACGCCATCGACGAGCAGCGCGACGGTGTCGCCGAAGTCGCGGCGCAGCTGGTCAAGGCCGTACTCGGTGTCCTCGACGGTGTCGTGCAGCAGCCCTGCCATCAGGGTGGCCGGGTCCATGCCCAACTCGGCGAGGATCGTGGTCACGGCGAGCGGATGGGTGATGTAGGGGTCACCGCTCTTGCGTTTCTGGCCGCGGTGCCAGCGCTCGGCGACCTGGTAGGCCCGCTCGATCTGGCGCAGGGTCGCGTTCTCGATCTTCGGGTCGTTGCTGCGCACTATCCGCAGCAGCGGCTCGAGGACCGGGTTGTACGGGTTGGCGCGCTGCACGCCGAGGCGGGCGAGGCGGGCGCGGACGCGGTTGGAGGAACCGGAGCGGCCGGGCTGGCCGGTGGAGGGGCGCACGACCGGGGGCGGCGCGGGGCGCTCGGGCTGGGCCGGCTTGGGACGGGCGGCCTCGGTCGACTTGCCGACGGGGGCGGACTGCGCGTGCTCCGCCGTCCCGCGGGCTTCGCTCTTCGCGTGCGGCGCGGGCTTGGCCGTGGGCGCCGAGGCGGACTCGGGCTTGGCGGCGGTCAGTGGCTGGGCCTCGTCTGGCAAGAGGACTCCTCGTGCGCGATCCGGGTCCCCCGGTCAGGCTCCGGAAACCCCATGGTAGCGATCCAGAGCTCCAGGATCGCCTCGAGCCCGATCGAAGGGCCCTCCACGTCACCAACACACAAGCCGAGCGCAGGATTCCGCTACCCCGTCTCAGGCACGGGGTGGGGCCCCAGCGGACGGGCCCCCTCGCCCCACCGAGACGGGCGGGCGGGTGGGAAACCAGAGGTACAGGCGGCAAAGCCCCCGCCGGGGACTGGGGCGCAGCCCCAGGAACGGAACCCCACACACCCACCGAGACCGACGGGCGGGCGGAAAACCAGAGGTACAGGCGGCAAAGCCCCCGCCGGGGACTGGGGCGCGGCCCCAGGGATGGGATCCCTCTCCGGTGGGGCAGGGCGGCGTGCCGACCAGGCGGGGCCTGGGGCCGACAGCCCCAGGCCCCGGTTGGTCAGAGGCGGAGGAGGGCCTCCAGCGGGGCCCCCGACAGCGCGGGCTCCAACCGGGTCCGGCCACCGAGGAACCCGAGTTCCATCAGCACCGCCACCCCGGCGACCTCAGCCCCCGCCCGGCGGATGAGCTGGATGGACGCCTCCGCGGTACCCCCCGTGGCCAGCACGTCGTCGACGACCAGCACACGGTCCCCGGCGCTCAGATCCTCCGCGTGGACCTCGATCTCCGCCGACCCGTACTCCAGGTCGTACGCCTGGCTGAGCGTCGCTCCGGGGAGCTTGCCCGCCTTGCGCACGGGGATGAAGCCGAGCCCCGCCCGGAGCGCCACCGGGGCGCCGAGGATGAAGCCGCGGGCCTCCAGGCCGACGACCTTCGTCGCCCCCTCCCGGGTGCCCACCTCCGCCAGCGCGTCGGTGAGGGCGGTGAACGCCGCCGGATCGGCCAGGAGCGGGGTGATGTCCTTGAACATCACCCCCGGCTCCGGATAGTCGGCCACATCACGGATACGGCTGAGCAGCAGCTCCTGGACGTCGGTCATCGGCGCTTCCCCGAGGGTCGGCCGCGGCCCCGGCCGCGGGAGGCGGACTCGTCACGCGGGCCCACCACGGCGTGTGCGGCGTCCTCCGGGCCCCCGGGAAGGTCACCGGCGGCGACACCGGCCGGCTCCGCGTCCAGGGACTCGCCCTTCGCCGCCGCCTGCGCCCGCTTGGCGAGCACGCGCTTCTTGAGGGCCTTCATCGGCGGCTCGAGCTCCTTGAGGTCGGCGACGAGCGGCGTGGCGATGAAGATCGAGGAGTACGCACCGGCCGCGAGGCCGACGAACAGCGACAGCGAGATGTCGTTCAGCATGCCCGCGCCGAGCACACCGCCGCCGATGAACAGCAGACCCGCCACCGGCAGCAGCGCCACCACGGTGGTGTTGATGGAACGGATCAGCGTGCCGTTGATCGAGCGGTTGGCGATCTCGCTGTACGTCCAGCGCGTCTGCCGGGTGATGTCCTTCGTCTGCTCCTTGAGGCTGTCGAAGACGACGACCGTGTCGTAGAGCGAGTAACCGAGGATCGTCAGCAGACCGATCACCGTACCGGGCGTGACCTCGAAGCCGACGAGGGCGTACACGCCGGTCGTGATCGTCAGGTCGTGGATCAGCGCGACGAGCGCGGCCAGCGCCATGCGCCACTCGAAGGCGATCGCCAGGTAGATCACGACCAGGATCATGAAGATCCCCAGACCCTGCCAGGCCTTGTTGGCGATCTGCTCGCCCCAGCTCGGACCGACCAGGTCGGCGTTGATGTGCTCCGGGTTGACCTTCAGGTCCTTGGCCAGCTCTTCCTTGATCTGGTCGGACTTGCTGGTCTCGATGCCCGCGATCTGGATGCGCAGACTGCCGTCACCGAGCTTCTGCACGATCGACTCCTGGCCGGAGGCGTTGTGCGCGAAGTCCTCGGCCTGGGCCACCGACGCACTCATGTGCTTCGGCGTGGTGAAGACCGCACCGCCCTGGAACTCGATGCCCATGTTCAGGCCGCGCACCGCCAGGCCCAGGATCGCCGTGATGGTGATCAGGATCGAGATGCCGTACCAGATCTTGCGGTTCTTGATGAAGTCGTAGCCGACCTCGCCATGGTGCAGTCGGGCGCCGAGGTTGCCGAGCTTTGACACCTCACGCCTCCTTCGTCTCGACAGGGCCGGCGGCAGGACCGGCGGGACGGCGGGTGCGGCGCAGCGGAGGCTTGGCACCCAGGCGCTTGGGGTCCAGACCGGACCAGCTGTGGCCGCTGGCGAAGAACTTGCGGCGGGCGAGGATCGTCATCAGCGGCTTGGTGAACAGGAAGATGACGACCACGTCGAGCAGCGTGGTCAGGCCGAGCGTGAACGCGAAGCCCTGCACCTTCCCGACGGTCACGACGAACAGCACCGCGGCCGCCAGGAACGACACGAAGTCCGAGACGAGGACGGTACGCCGGGCCCGCGGCCAGCCGCGCTCCACGGCGGGGCGCAACGAACGGCCCTCGCGGATCTCGTCCCTTATGCGTTCGAAGAACACGATGAAGGAGTCCGCGGTGATACCGATCGCCACAATGGCGCCGCACACGGCCGGCAGGTTCAGCGCGAAGCCGATGGTCGGGCCGAGCAGCGACATGAGCGTGTACGTGAGCATCGCGGAGATCATCAGCGAGGCGAGGGCGACCATCGCCAGTCCGCGGTAGTACACCACCAGGTAGATCACGACCAGGGCGAGGCCGATGGCGCCCGCGATCAGACCGGCCTGCAGCTGCTCACCGCCGAGCGCGGCGGTGACCGTGGTGACGCTGTCCTCCTTGAAGGTCAGCGGCAGCGCACCGTAGGACAGCATGTTGGCGAGGCTCTGCGCCTCCTCCTGGCCGAAGTGCCCGGAGATCTCCGCGCTGCCGCCGGTCAGCGCCTGGCTGACGTACGGGTCGGAGACGACGTCGCCGTCCAGGACGATGGCGAACTGGTTCTGCGGCGACTGGTTCTGGGCCAGCTTGCCGGTGATGTCGGCGAACTTCGTGGCGCCCTTGGAGGTGAACTCCATGGTCACGGTCCAGCCGGAGGCGGTCTGCGTGTTGAAGACGGCGTCCGCCTTCTTGACGTCGGTGCCGTCCACCTCGGCGGGGCCGAGCAGGTACTTCTGCCACTGGCCCGACGAGTTCTGGCCGCAGGCGACGGTCGACTCGGTGGGCAGCACGCCCTTGCCGGCGGTGGCGCGCACGGACTGCTTGCTGCAGTCCAGGGTCGCGTACTCGGCCTCGAGCTTGCTGTTCGCGTCACCGGAGCCGCCGCTCGGGGCCGGGGAGCCGCTGGCGGCGGCCGACGGGCTCGTCGAGGCGTTCGGGCTGGCCGGGGAGCCGCTCGTGGACGGGGTGGCGTCCGCCTTCAGGGCGTCGGTGACCGGGCGGCCCTGCTTGGTCTCGGAGGCCGAGGGCGTCGGGGAGCCGGAGGGGGTCGCCTCGCCCGTGGACTTGTCGGTCGCCTTGTCGGAGCTGCTGGGCGACGGCTCGGCCGGGGCGGCGCCGGTGATGTCGGTGGCGAGGACCGGCCGGAAGTACAGCTTCGCGGTGGTGCCGACCTGTTCCCGGGCCTGCTTGGAGTTGGTGCCCTTGGGGATGTTGACAATGATGTTGTCGTTGCCCTGGGTCTGGACCTCGGCCTCGGAGACGCCGAGACCGTTGACACGGCGCTCCATGATGTTGACGGCCGTGTCCATGTTGGCCTTGTTGATCGCGGCTTCCTGGCCGCGCTCCGGGACCGCCCGCAGCGTGATGCTCGTACCGCCGGCCAGGTCGATACCCAGGCGCGGGGCGGTGTTGCCCGTGGCGAACATGCCTCCCGTGAGCGCCACGATGGCGATCAGAATGAGGGCCAGCGAGCGCCCCGGCTTGCTCGGGGCGCTCGCACTGCGTCCCTTTTTGGATACAGCCACCTTTTAGTTACTCCCTCTCGGGCCGTCCCGCACCGGGTGAGCTCGGCGACGGCCATGACATGGTGTCGGAATCCCGCGCGAAGTGAACGCACCCCAGGGCGCGCGCAGGTGGTGCGGCGCGCCCTGGGTGGTGACTACTTCGCCTCGGAGCCGCCGTCGGTCTTCTTCGGCTCGTCCTCGGCCTGCGCCTCCGTCTTCGCCTCGGCGGCGTCGGCCGGCTCCTCGGCCGCGTCCTTCTTGCCGAGGTCGACGGAGGTGTCGTCGGAGGCGCCGGTGCCGTCGGCGGGCTCGTCCGTACCGGTGAGGGAGGAGGCGTCGTCGGGGACGAGGTCGGACTTCAGATCGTGCTCGATGCCGTGGACGATGCGGTTGTACTCGTCGTCGGTCAGGACGGTCGCGATCGCGTTCTTGGCGAACAGCAGGTCAACGCCCGGGCCCGCGTCGAGGAGGACCGTGTCGTCGTTGACCTCCTTGACCGTGGCGTACATGCCCCCGATGGTGCGGATACCACTACCGGGCTGCATCTGGTCGCGCATGTTCGCGGCCTGCTGCTGCTTCTTCTTGGCCGACCGGGTCATCAGGAACATGGCCCCGATGAGCACGATGAACGGGAGGAGGGTCACGAGACTCACGGGTCGGAACTTCCTTCACATGACCGCGATGGGGAGCGGCCTGATTGGTTGGGGGTATGTGTACTGCCTACAAAGGCGGCATCGGCGGAGTCTAGGCGAGTCCGCACGCAAGGAACAACGCTCAGCATGACACCTGGGTTCCTCCCCGGGCCACTACCGCAGCCCTCACGCCCCGAACAGGCCCTGTTGTCCGTTTCCCGCAGCTGATGAGCCGGGCGGGGTGAGACCGAGGTGCGCCCAGGCGGCGGGGGTGGCGACACGGCCCCGCGGAGTGCGGGCGAGCAGGCCCTCGCGGACGAGGAAGGGCTCGGCGACCTCCTCCACTGTCTCACGCTCCTCCCCCACAGCGACCGCGAGCGTCGACAGGCCGACCGGGCCGCCGCCGAACAGCTTCAGCAGGGCCTCGAGGACCGCCCGGTCGAGCCGGTCGAGACCGCGCGCGTCGACCTCGTAGACGGCCAGGGCCGCGGCGGCGATCTCGCGCGTGATGGTCCCGTCCGCCTTGACCTGCGCGTAGTCGCGAACGCGGCGCAGCAGGCGGTTGGCGATGCGCGGGGTGCCCCGGGAGCGGCCGGCGATCTCGGCGGCTCCGTCGGTGTCGATGCGGACGTCCAGGAGGTTCGCCGAGCGGTGCACGACACGCTCCAGCTCCGCGGGCCCGTAGAACTCCATGTGCGCGGTGAAGCCGAAGCGGTCGCGCAGCGGGGGCGGCAGCAGTCCCGCGCGTGTCGTGGCGCCGACCAGGGTGAACGGGGGCAGTTCGAGCGGGATGGCGGTGGCGCCGGGGCCCTTGCCGACGATCACGTCGACCCGGAAGTCCTCCATCGCCATGTAGAGCATCTCCTCGGCGGGCCTCGACATGCGGTGGATCTCGTCGAGGAAGAGCACCTCGCCCTCCTGGAGGGAGGACAGGATGGCCGCGAGGTCGCCGGCGTGCTGAATGGCGGGACCCGAGGTGATGCGGATGGGGGCGCCCATCTCGGCCGCGATGATCATGGACAGGGTGGTCTTGCCCAGGCCGGGTGCGCCGGACAGCAGCACGTGGTCGGCGGTGGCGCCGCGCGCCCGGGCGGCGCGCAGCACGAGGTCGAGCTGTTCGCGGACCTTCTCCTGGCCGATGAACTCGCCCAGGTCCTTGGGGCGCAGCGCGGCCTCGACGGCCTGGTCCTCACCGTCGGCCGCGGAGCCCACCAGCCGCTCCGCCGCGGGACCGGCGAGCGCCTCGGCGGCGGGCGTGTCGGTCGTGTCGTCCCAGTTCACTCACGTACTCCTGGCTCAGCGGGCTCGGTTCAGGGTCTGCAGGGCCGCCTTGAGCAACTGTCCCACCTGGGGCGTGCCGCCGGCGGCCTCGGCCCGGGGTGCCACGGCGGTCACCGCCTCGTCGGCCTCGCGGGTGGCGTACCCGAGGCCGATCAGCGCCGCGTGCAGCTGGTCGCGCCAGCCCTGGGTGACGGGCGCGCCGACGGCGGGTGCGCCGACGGGCTCGCCGAGCCGGTCCTTGAGCTCCAGCAGGAGCTTCTGGGCGCCCTTCTTGCCGATGCCGGGAACGGCGGTGAGGGCCTTCTCGTCGCCGGTGGCGACGGCCCGGCGCAGGGCGTCGGGCGTGTGCACGGCCAGCATCGCCTGGGCCAGCCGCGGTCCCACGCCGCTGGCGGTCTGCAGCAGCTCGAAGACCTGGCGCTCGTCGTCGTCCGCGAAGCCGTACAGGGTCAGTGAGTCCTCCCGTACGACGAGGGAGGTGGCGAGCCTGGCCTGCCGGCCGAGGCGGAGCGCGGACAGCGTGTTCGGGGTGCACTGCACGGCCATGCCGACGCCGCCGACCTCGATCACCGCGGCGTCGGGGGCGAGGGCTGCGACCGTGCCGCTGACGAAGGCGATCATGCCGTACGGCCTTTCGTTGTCGGGGGTTGTCCGGCCGTGTGCGCGGCGACGGCCTGCTGGAGCCGGTTCTGGGCGGGGGCCCGCCAGATGTGGCAGATGGCGAGGGCGAGGGCGTCGGCGGCGTCGGCCGGCTTGGGTGGCGCGGCGAGCCGCAGCAGCCGGGTGACCATGGCGCCGACCTGGGCCTTGTCGGCGCGGCCGCTGCCGGTGACGGCGGCCTTGACCTCGCTGGGGGTGTGCAGGGCGACCGGGATGCCGCGCCGGGCCGCGCAGAGCATCGCCACGGCGCTGGCCTGGGCGGTGCCCATGACCGTGCGCACGTTGTGCTGGCTGAACACGCGCTCCACCGCCACGAATTCGGGGCGGTGCTCGTCCAGCCAGCGCTCGATCCCCTGCTCGACGGCGACCAGACGGTGGCTCAGGTCCGCGTCCGCGGGGGTGCGGACGACTCCGACACCGAGCATGGTCAGCGGCCGGCCCGCGACCCCCTCGACGACACCGACGCCGCAGCGGGTCAGTCCGGGGTCGACTCCCAGTACGCGCACGCGTGTCCCCTCCCCTCGTGACCTGGCCGCGGTCCATGGCGTTGATCTTTGACTGACGCCAGGCTATCCGCTGCCACCGACAACGACGGCGGGCCGGCGGGGATGTCCCACCGGCCCGTCCAAGCCCGCGCGCTGCGCGGCGGCGCTACGCGTCGACCTTCTCCATGATCTCGTCGCTGACGTCGAAGTTGGCGAAGACGTTCTGCACGTCGTCGCTGTCCTCGAGCGCGTCGATCAGCTTGAAGATCTTCCTGGCACCCTCCTCGTCCAGTTCCACCTGCATGGTGGGGACGAAGTTGGCCTCGGCCGAGTCGTAGTCGATGCCGGACTCCTGGAGGGCGGTGCGGACCGCCACCAGGTCGGTGGCCTCGCTGAGCACCTCGAAGGACTCGCCGAGGTCGTTGACCTCCTCGGCACCGGCGTCCAGGACGGCGGTCAGGACGTCGTCCTCGGCCAGTTCGCCCTTGGGGACGATCACGACGCCCTTGCGGTTGAAGAGGTAGGACACCGAGCCCGGGTCGGCCATGGAGCCGCCGTTGCGGGTCATGGCGACGCGCACGTCGGAGGCGGCGCGGTTGCGGTTGTCGGTGAGGCACTCGATGAGCACCGCGACACCGTTCGGCCCGTAGCCCTCGTACATGATCGTCTCGTAGTCGGCGCCGCCGGCCTCGAGACCGCCACCGCGCTTGATGGCCGAGTCGATGTTCTTGTTCGGCACCGACTGCTTCTTGGCCTTCTGCACGGCGTCGTAGAGCGTCGGGTTGCCGTCCAGGTCGACCCCGCCCATGCGAGCCGCGACCTCGATGTTCTTGATCAGCTTCGCGAAGAGCTTGCCGCGCTTGGCATCGATGACGGCCTTCTTGTGCTTCGTCGTGGCCCATTTAGAGTGGCCGGACATCTGCCTGTCTCCTTCGCGTAACCCGTCTGCGTAACGAACGCAGGAATCCTACAAGGACTCCGGTGTCCGGTTCGCGCGCACCATGTCGACGAACAGGGCGTGCACGCGGTGGTCGCCGGTCAGCTCCGGGTGGAACGACGTGGCGAGCGCGTTGCCCTGGCGGACCGCGACGATGTGGCCGTCGTGCTCGGCGAGCACCTCGGCCCCGGCGCCTACGGACTCCACCCAGGGGGCGCGGATGAAGACGCCCTCCACAGGATCGCCCGGGACGCCCTTGACGTCGACGGCGGCCTCGAAGGACTCGTTCTGCCGTCCGAAGGCGTTGCGGCGCACGATCATGTCGATTCCGCCGATGGTCTCCTGGCCCGAGCGCGGGTCGAGGATCTTGTCGGCGAGCATGATCATGCCGGCGCAGGTGCCGTAGACGGGCAGGCCGTCACGCACGCGCGCGCGGAGGGGGTCCATCACTCCGAAGAGGACGGCCAGCTTGGAGATGGTGGTGGACTCGCCGCCGGGGAGGACGAGGCCGTCGACCTCGGCGAGTTCTTCGGGGCGCCGCACCGGCCTGGCCACGGCGTCCGCCGCGGCCAGGGCGATGAGGTGCTCCCGTACGTCGCCCTGGAGGGCCAGGACGCCGATGACGGGTGCGTCGGTCATGTACGTGGGTTCTCTCTGCGTGCGGCCCCTCGGGACCGGCTCACCAGCCGCGGTTGGCGTAGCGCTCGGCCTCGGGGAGGGTGTCGCAGTTGATGCCGACCATGGCCTCGCCGAGGTTGCGGGACGCGTCCGCGATGATCTTCGGGTCGTCGTAGAAGGTGGTCGCCTTCACGATGGCCGCGGCGCGCTTGGCCGGGTCGCCGGACTTGAAGATGCCGGAGCCGACGAAGACGCCCTCGGCGCCGAGCTGGCGCATCAGCGCGGCGTCGGCGGGGGTGGCCACGCCGCCGGCGGAGAACAGCACGACCGGCAGCTTGCCCAGCTCGGCGACCTCCTTGACCAGCTCGTACGGGGCGCGCAGCTCCTTGGCCGCGGCGTACAGCTCGTGGTTGTCGAAGCCGCGCAGCCGGGCGATCTCGTTCTTGATCTGGCGCAGGTGGCGGACGGCCTCGACGACGTTGCCGGTGCCGGCCTCACCCTTGGAGCGGATCATCGCGGCGCCCTCGGCGATCCGGCGCAGGGCCTCGCCGAGGTTGGTGGCGCCGCACACGAAGGGGGTGGTGAAGGCCCACTTGTCGGAGTGGTTGACCTCGTCGGCCGGGGTGAGGACCTCGGACTCGTCGATGTAGTCGACACCGAGCGACTGAAGGACCTGGGCCTCGACGAAGTGGCCGATGCGGGACTTGGCCATGACCGGGATGGAGACGGCGTCGATGATGCCCTCGATCATGTCCGGGTCGGACATGCGGGCCACGCCGCCGTCCTTGCGGATGTCGGCGGGGACGCGTTCCAGGGCCATGACCGCGACGGCGCCCGCGTCCTCGGCGATCTTCGCCTGCTCCGGCGTGACGACGTCCATGATCACGCCGCCCTTGAGCTGCTCGGCCATGCCGCGCTTCACACGGGCGGTACCGGTCTCGGGGTTCTGGGCGGAGTCGGAAATCGTGGTGGACACGGGTGACCTCACATGGTGAAAGAGGGTGTGGTGCGTCCACGAGGAAACGGGATGTGACCAGTCCACGGCAAGGGCCAATGGGAACCCGGTGGATCCTTTTCGCCCGGCACCGCCCGAAAAGGCGTCACCGGTGCCGGTCAGGCGGCCCGCTCGGCCAGGGCCTTCGGCGGCTCGTCGTCCATCTCGAAGCCCATGGGGAACGGGGCGTGTCCGGCCAGCCGGAACCACCGCACCTTGCGGTGCTCGCGCAGCCGGCGGGCGGCTCCCACCGCGTCGTTGTGGAAACGGCGGGCCATCGGCACCCTGCGCACGGCCTCGGTCAGCTCGCGCGCCGCCTCTTCTCCCCCGGGCGCCTCGCGTACCGCCTCGACCTGCGGGACCTCGGCGAACACGGCGCGCAGGGCCTGGCTCAACTCGCTCTCCGCGACCTCCCGTTGCTCCTCCTCGGCCTGCCGGGCGGCGTGCGCGGCCTCGTACAGCACGATGGAGGCCGCCGGGTCCAGCACGCCGGAGGTGGCCAGTTCCTGCGCCACCGAGGCACGCCGCAGCAACTGCGCGTCCAGCGCGGCCCGGGTGGCGTCGATACGGACGTGCAGCCGGTCCAGGCGCCCCGCCGTCCAGCTCAGGTACAGCCCGACGGCCACGAGCGCGACGACAATCCAGATGAGCGTTACGGTCACGGGCGGCAAGGCTACCGGGAGACCCCACCCGGGCCGCCAGTGCCTGGCGGCCCGAGGCCGGAGTCAGTCGCGGGCCAGGCCCAGGCGGGCCCGCAGCCCCGAGGTGCGTTCGTCGGCGGCGACGGCGGCCGCGCCGGCGGTGACCGTCTCGTAGACGGAGAGGATGTCGGCGCCGACGGTCGACCAGTCGAAGCGGCGCACATGGGCGCTGCCGCGTGCGCGCAGTTCGGCTCGGCGGACCGGGTCGGACAGCAGGCGCACGGCGGCTTCGGCGAGGGCGCCGGCGTCCTCGTTGGCGAAGAGTTCACCGGCCTTGCCCCGGTCCAGGACCTGGGCGAAGGCGTCCAGGTCGGAGGCGAGGACCGGGGCGCCGGCCGACAGGGCCTCGACCAGGATGATGCCGAAGCTCTCCCCGCCGGTGTTGGGGGCCACGTACAGGTCGACGCTGCGCAGAAGACGCGCCTTGTCCTCGTCGCTGATCATGCCGAGGAACTCCACCCGCGAGCGCAGTTCCCGCGGCAGACCCTCCACCGCCTGCTCCTCGTCCCCGCGGCCGGCGACCAGCAGGCGGGCCCCCGGGTGGGCGGCGAGGATCCCGGGCAGCGCCCGCATCAGTACGGGCAGGCCCTTGCGGGGCTCGTCGATGCGGCCGATGAAGCCGATCGTGTCGCCCTGCCACTCGGGCCTGGGCTCGGCCCGGGCGAAGAAGTCCACGTCGACGCCGTTGGGGATCACCACCGCGTCGCCGCCGAGGTGCTCGACGAGGGTGCGGCGGGCGTACTCGCTCACCGCGATCCGCGCGCTGATCTTCTCCAGGGCCGCCTGGAGGATCGCGTACGCGGCGATCATCGCCCGCGAGCGGGGGTTGGAGGTGTGGAAGGTGGCGACGATCGGGCCCTGGGCGGCCCAGCAGGCCAGCAGACCCAGCGACGGCGAGGCCGGCTCGTGGATGTGGATCACGTCGAACCGGCCCTCGTGCAGCCAGCGCCGCACCCGGGCCGCCGACAGGAGACCGAAGTTGAGCCGGGCCACCGAGCCGTTGTAGGGCACCGGGACCGCCCGGCCGGCCGAGACGACGTAGGGCGGCAGCGGCGTGTCGTCGTCGGCGGGCGCGAGGACGGACACCTCGTGGCCGAGGCCGATGAAGTACTCCGCCAGGTCCCGGATGTGGAACTGGACACCACCGGGCACGTCCCACGAGTAGGGGCAGACGATGCCGATCCTCACGCCGTCGCCTTCCCAGGGTCCGCGGGATGCGCGGGATCCCGCCCGGGATCCAGGTCCGCGAGCCACAAGCGCTGCAGCATGTGCCAGTCCTCCGGATGCTCGGCGATCCCCGTGGCGAAGGCGTCGGCCAGCGCCTGTGTCATGGCAGACGTCTTCTCGGCCCGCGTACCTGACCCGGGCACGTCGACCGGGGGATGGACACGGCCCCGCATGACGGGCGAGTCGTCGTACCACAGGGTGACGGGCAGCAGCAGCGCGCCCGTCTGCTGGGCGAGGAGGGCGGGTCCCGCGGGCATCCGGGCCGTCTCGCCGAAGAACGTCACCTCCACCCCGGAGGCGGACAGGTCGCGGTCGGCGACCAGGCAGACCAGACCGCCGTCGCGCAGCCGCCGGGCCAGCGTGCCGAACGCGGAGCCGCCGCTGTGCGGCAGGACCTCCATGCCGAGGCCCTCGCGGTAGGCGACGAACCGGTCGTAGAGCGTCTCCGGCTTCAGCCGCTCGGCGACCGTCGTGAACGGCGTCTTCAGCTCGGTGGTGACCCAGGCGCCGGCCAGGTCCCAGTTGGCCAGGTGGGGCAGGGCGAGGACGACCCCCCGGCCGGCCGCCAGGCCGTCGGTCAGGTAGTGCACGTCCTTGGGGACGAAGCCGGCCCTGATCCGCTCGGCGCTCCACGCCGGCAGCCGGAAGGACTCCATCCAGTAGCGCAGGTACGAGCGCATCCCCGCACGCGACAACTCGGCGAGGCGCTCGGGGGCCGCGTCGGGCACCACGCGCGCGTAGTTGCTCTCCAGCCGCCGCACGCCCTTGCCGCGCCGCCGCCAGGCGAGGTCGGCGACCGTGCGGCCGAGCCGCGCCGCGACCGGTTCCGGGAGCTTCTTCACGGTGCCCCAGCCGAGGCCGTACAGCCCGTCGGCGAGCCGCTCCTGGACGGTCATTTCGCCGCCCCGCTCCCCTGCTCCCGCCGCGCCGCCGCGGCCTCCGCCTCGGCGGACTCCCGGCGCACCGTGACGACCCGCTGGACCAACGTGACCAGGCTGCCCGCGGCGACGATCCACAGGGCGATCGGCAGCAGGTACTGGATGCCCGGCACCCCGAACTTGTGCAGGCCCGCGAACCCGGCCGCGACCAGCGAGATCACCAGCCGCTCGGCACGCTCGACCAGCCCGTTGACGGCGACCGGCAGACCGATCGACTCGCCGCGGGCCTTGGTGTACGACACCACCTGGCCGCTGGCCAGGCAGAAGATCGACACCGCGCACAGCACGTTGTCGTCGCCACGGCCCGCGTACCACAGGGCGAAACCGCCGAAGATCGCGCCGTCGGCGACCCGGTCGAGGGTGGAGTCCAGGAAGGCGCCCCAGCGGCTGGAGCGGCCGAGCTGGCGGGCCATGTTGCCGTCGACGAGGTCGGAGAACACGAACAGCGTGATCACGACCGTGCCCCAGAAGAACTCGCCCCGCGGGTAGAAGACCAGCGCGCCCGCGACCACCCCGGCGGTCCCGATGAGCGTGACCGTGTCCGGGCTCACGCCCCGGCGGATGAGAAACGCGGCGAACGGTGTGAGGACACGCGTGAAGAATGCACGCGCGTACTTGTTCAGCATGGCCTTCCCGAGGGTCGGTGTCGCCGGGCGGCCCCTGCTGGCCACCGGCTGGCCCATCGTAGCCACGCACGCGCGTGCGTGGCGGCCGGGCGCCCGACCTCGGGGGCACCGGCGCCCACCCGTGCGCACGCGCTGGTGGACGACGGGATCGGGTCCTTCGTATGGACGCAGCGTGACGGGAGTGGAAAGCTCGAAGGACCGCGGGCGTCGCAGGAGCCGCCAGTGCACGCGGTGCCGCGTGTCCGCGCCCACAGTGACCTCACCGTCAACGGGAGGCAGGATCATGGGCGACAAGACGCAGACCCACCCCGGGGCCGCCGGCAGGGCAGTGGCGGCCGACCATCCCGCGTCCGTACGCAATGTGGTGCTGGTCGGCCACTCCGGATCGGGCAAGACGACGCTGGTGGAGGCGCTCGCGCTGACCGCGGGAGCGGTGAACCGCGCGGGCCGCGTGGAGGACGGCGGCAGCATCTCGGACTACGACGAGATCGAGCACCGGCAGCAGCGCTCGGTGCAGCTCTCCCTGGTGCCCCTCGCCTGGGACGGCATCAAGATCAACCTGCTGGACACCCCCGGCTACGCCGACTTCGTCGGGGAACTCAGGGCCGGTCTGCGCGCCGCAGACGCGGCCCTCTTCGTCGTCTCGGCCTCCGACGGCGTGGACGGCTCCACCCGCATGGTCTGGGAGGAGTGCGCGGCCGTCGGCATGCCCCGCGCCATCGTGATCACCCACCTGGAGGCCGCCCGCGCGGACTTCGAGGAGATGACGCGGGTGTGCGCGGAGGCGTTCGGCGCGGACGACCCCGACGCCGTCCTGCCGCTCTACCTGCCCCTGCGCGGCCCGCGGGGCCACGACGGGCACGCGCCCGTGACCGGTCTGGTCGGACTGCTCACGCGGAAGCTGTTCGACTACTCCTCCGGCGAGCGCAAGGAGTCCGAGCCCGGCGAGGACCAGCTGCCGCAACTGGACGAGGCCCGCAACCGGCTCATCGAGGGCATCATCGCCGAGAGCGAGGACGAGACCCTCATGGACCGCTACCTCGGCGGCGAGCAGGTCGACGTCAAGACACTCATCGAGGACCTGGAACGGGCCGTCGCACGCGGGGCGTTCTTCCCCGTACTGGCCGCCGCACCCGCGGCCGAGGGCGCCAGGCAGGGCATCGGCACGGTCGAAGTCCTGGACCTGATCACCCGCGGCTTCCCCACCCCGCTCGAACACGAGACGCCCGCGGTCAGCGCCGTCGGCGGCAGGTCGCGCGAACTGCGGTCGTGCGACCCCGACGGGCCGCTGGTCGCCGAGGTCGTGAAGACCTCCTCCGACCCGTACGTCGGCCGGGTCTCCCTGGTCCGCGTCTTCTCCGGCACCCTGCGCCCCGACGAGACCGTGCATGTCTGTGGGCACGGCCTGGCCGACGGCAACCACGAGGAGCGCGCCCTCCACGAAGCCGACGAGCGGGTCGGCGCCCTGTCCACCCCCTTCGGCAAGCAGCAGCGCCCCGTGACGCACGTCATCGCCGGTGACCTCGCGTGCGTGGCGAAACTGGGCCGCGCGGAGACCGGCGACACGCTCTCCGCCAAGGACGACCCGCTGCTGATGGAGCCGTGGCAGATGCCCGACCCGCTGCTGCCCGTGGCCATCCGGGCGCACAGCAAACCGGACGAGGACAAGCTCTCCCAGGGCCTGGCCCGGCTGGTCGCGGAGGACCCGACCATGCGCCTGGAGCAGAACCAGGACACCCACCAGGTGGTGCTGTGGTGCCTGGGCGAGGCCCATGCCGACGTCGCCCTGGAGCGGCTGCGCAGCCGCTACGGCGTCCAGGTCGACGTCGTACCGCACCGGGTCGCGCTGCGGGAGACGTTCGCGGACCGGTCCGCGGGGCGCGGACGGCACGTCAAGCAGTCCGGCGGCCACGGCCAGTACGCCATCTGCGAGATCGAGGTGGAACCGCTGCCGGGCGGTACGGGCATCGAGTTCGTGGACAAGGTGGTCGGCGGAGCCGTGCCGCGGCAGTTCATCCCCTCGGTGGAGAAGGGCGTGCGCGCCCAGGCCGCCAAGGGCGTCGCCGCAGGCCACCCGCTCATCGACGTGCGGGTCACCCTGCTCGACGGCAAAGCGCACTCGGTGGACTCCTCCGACGCGGCGTTCCAGACGGCGGGCGCGCTGGCACTGCGGGAGGCCGCGGTCGACGCGAGGATCCACCTGCTGGAGCCGGTGGCCGAGGTGACCGTGCTGGTCGGCGACGACTACGTGGGCACCGTGATGAGCGACCTGTCCGGGCGGCGCGGCCGGGTGCAGGGCACCGAGCAGGTGGGCAGCGGGCGCACCCTGATCCGCGCCGAGGTGCCCGAAATCGAGATCGGCCGGTACGCGATCGACCTGCGCTCCCTGTCGCACGGCACGGCCCGCTTCGACCGCCGGTACGCACGGCACGAGCCGATGCCACCCCAGGTGGCCGACCGGGTGCGCCAGCAGGAGCGTGAAGCCTCGTAGTCGGCGCCACCGGCGCACAACCGGGGCACAGGAACACATCGTTGCGCACAGGCGGGCGGCTGTGGCCGTCCGCCTGTCCGCGCGCCCGGCGGCCGATACCCTGATGACCTGATCAACAGGTGTGCGGGGCAGGGAAGTCGGGAAGGCCGCAGGTGCAGGAGCGGCGGCAATGGGGGCGGATGTGACGGACGGATTCGATTTCAGTCCCGGGGCTCAGGTGCCCCTGTCCGGCTCGGCCGGACAGACGGCGGCGACCAACGCGCTCGCCGCGGCCGCGTACCGGGACGACGAAGTCACCAAGATCCTTGACGCGGACAACGAATGGCACCAGTCGAAGGTCAGCCTGCCGCGCCCCTGGGCGAAGATCTTCCGCCCCAGGCTCGGCGAGGCCTTCTCCCGCGCCGTGATCGACCGCATGCTCGGCGCCGGGCGCAAACCGCTCATCCAGTCCTTCGGCCTCGAACCCCAGGTCGTCGTGGAGCACTGCCTGGCGGCCCACCGCATCCGCCGCGACCGCGACAACTGGCTGACGGCGGTGACCGTGCTGTGCGGGCTGCTCTTCCTGCCCGGCCTCCTCGTGTGGCTGCTGGTGTTCACCCTGCGCGCCACCCTCGGCAGACGTGAGGACAAACGAGCCGGCGCCCTCGCCAACACCCTGCTGGTCGCCATGGCCGCAGTCGTCGTGGTCTTCCTGATCAAGATGCCCTTCACCGACTTCTGGGCGTGGTACGCACGCGCGGCGGTCGTCATGCCCGTGATCGGCTGGTTCTGGGCCAAGCAGATCTGCGAACGCTCGGCACGCGAACTGCGTGAGCGCTGGGAAGGCCTGCTGTCCGGCGGCGGGGTGGGCGCCAAGATCCCCGAAGCCGTCCCGGGCAACCCCGGCGACGCGGCCGAGCAGGTACGCAAGGAACTCGCCCGGCTCAGCGCCGAACAGCGCTCCAACTCCGTCTTCTACGCCGGCCCCAAGGGCATACTCGGCATGGGCACGCGCTGGGGCAGCTGGCAACTGGCCGAGGAACTGGTCTCCGCCGAACCGGGCAAGGAGTTCCACCCCTTCCGCAGCTGGGACGTCATCACCGCGATCCAGGGCGGCCTGGCCATGCTCGAACGGACCTCCATCAACACCGGCGGCTTCCCCAAGCCGACCGTCACCCACTGGGTCGTCACACCGATCGGGGAGAACGCCAAGGAGGTCTCCCGGCCGAGCGGCACCGATGTCGAGACGTACACGGTCAAGACGCACGCCATACAGGACATCTGCAACAAGCAGCAGTTCGGCAGCGGCGACCGCCACTATCTCGGCGTCCAGTGGACCCTCTGGGACGGCCACCTGGTGATCACCATGCTGGTCACCGTGACGGTGCTGCACGACACCCTGCGCATCGAGGTGACCGGCCACGCCCTGGGACCGGTCAACCCCCTGTTCAACCAGAAACCGGCGGCCAAGGAGAAGGAGGTCCAAAAGGCCCTCCGCTTCTGGGAGACCCGCAAGGTGAAACTGCCCCTGATCGACGCCGACGAGGTGGTACGGCTCGCCGCCCGCGCCCCCCTGTCCTGGTACCCGCCCCTGTTGAACTGGCTCGGCGGCAGCCTCACCCTGCCCGAGCCGTTCGGCCTGCGGCACGCCTGGGCCGACCAGCCCTGGCGCCACCGCTTCATGGCCGACGACGCGCTGCGCGCCGCCACCCCGGTGCTGCGGGTGGTGCACGCCGCGGCACTCAGGGTCCTCAAGGAGAACGGCGTGGACGTCCAGAAGTTCGGCACCCGCTCCTCGGTCCTCAGCGGCGCCGTCCAGGACGCGTCACCGAGGAAGGCCGACTCGTACGACGCGTGAGGGGCGAGCCTGCCCGGGGCCCTTACTCGGGCCAGGCCTCCGCAAGCATCTTGCGGGTGTCGGCGAGGAGCTGCGGCAGGACCTTCGTGTGGCCGATCACGGGCAGAAAATTGGTGTCGCCGCCCCAGCGGGGCACGATGTGCTGGTGCAGGTGGGCGGCGATACCGGCGCCCGCGACCGTGCCCTGGTTCATGCCGATGTTGAAACCATGAGCCCCGGAGGCGCTGCGCAACGCCGTCATGGCCTGCTTGGTGAGCTCCGCGAGTTCCACGGTCTCCGCCTCTGTCAGGTCGGTGTAGTCGGCGACATGGCGGTAGGGCACGACCATGAGGTGGCCGCCGTTGTACGGGTAGAGGTTGAGCACCGCGTACACGTGCTCACCGCGCCGCACGACCAGGCCGTCCTCGTCGGACTTGGCCGGGATCGAGCAGAAGGGGCAGCCGTCGCCGGCCCCAGGGCCGCTCGGCTTGTTCTCACCCTGGATGTAGGCCATCCGGTGCGGCGTCCACAGACGCTGGAACGCGTCGGGCGTTCCCACTCCCAGCTGCTGTTCCGGCTCACTCGTCATGCGTGCAGCATATGGCGTGCGACCTGCGGGCAGGCAAAGGCCCCCGGGGATACCCCGGGGGCCTGAAGGCCTATGTCGGTGCAGGCCGCATCACACCTGTACGCGGCGCTCCACCACGTCGACGAGCTTCGCCAGCGCCTCGTCACGCGGAATGCCGTTCTCCTGCGAACCGTCGCGGTAGCGGAACGACACCGTGCCCGCGTTCATGTCGTCGTCGCCGACGATGATCATGAACGGCACTTTCGCACGCTGGGCGTTGCGGATCTTCTTCTGCATGCGGTCCGAGGAGGAGTCCACCTCGACCCGCAGCCCCTTCTTCCTCGCGTCCGCGGCGAACTTCTGGAGGTACTCCACGTGCGCGTCGCCCACGGGGATGCCAACCGCCTGCACCGGCGCCAGCCACGCCGGGAACGCGCCCGCGTAGTGCTCGAGCAGGACCGCGAAGAACCGCTCGATGCTGCCGAACAGCGCGCGGTGGATCATGACCGGGCGCTGCTTGGAGCCGTCCGCGGCCGTGTACTCCAGGTCGAAGCGCTCCGGCAGGTTGAAGTCGAGCTGGACCGTCGACATCTGCCAGGTGCGACCGATCGCGTCCTTGACCTGGACGGAGATCTTCGGGCCGTAGAACGCCGCGCCGCCCGGGTCCGGGACCAGCTGGAGGCCCTGCTTCTCGCCGACCTGGCGCAGGGTCTCGGTGGCCTCCTCCCAGACCTCGTCGGAGCCGACGTACTTCTCTGGATCTTTGGTGGACAGCTCCAGGTAGAAGTCGGTCAGGCCGTAGTCGCGCAGCAGGTTCAGCACGAAGGTGAGCGTCTTGTCGAGCTCGTCCGCCATCTGCTCGCGGGTGCAGTAGATGTGCGCGTCGTCCTGGGTGAAGCCGCGGGCACGGGTGAGGCCGTGCACGACGCCCGACTTCTCGTAGCGGTAGACCGTGCCGAACTCGAAGAGCCGCAGGGGCAGTTCCCGGTACGACCGCCCGCGCGCGTCGAAGATCAGGTTGTGCATCGGGCAGTTCATGGGCTTGAGGTAGTAGTCCACGCCCTCGTCGAGCTGCATGGGCGGGTACATGCCCTCGGCATACCAGTCCAGGTGGCCCGAGGTCTCGAAGAGCTTCCCCTTGGTCGCGTGCGGGGTGTAGACGAACTCGTAGCCCTCCTCCTCGTGGCGGCGGCGCGAGTAGTCCTCCATCACGCGGCGGATGATGCCGCCCTTGGGATGGAAGACGGCGAGGCCGGAGCCGATCTGCTCGGGGATGGAGAACAGGTCCAGCTCGTTGCCCAGCTTGCGGTGGTCGCGCTTCTCGGCCTCGGCGAGGAATTCGAGGTGCGCCTTCAGCTCGTCCTTGGACGGCCAGGCGGTGCCGTAGATGCGCTGGAGCATGGGGTTCTTCTCGCTGCCGCGCCAGTAGGCGGCCGCGTTGCGCATCAGCTTGAACGCCGGGATCTGCCGGGTGGAGGGCAGGTGGGGGCCGCGGCAGAGGTCCTTCCAGCACAGCTCGCCGGTCTTGGCGTCGAGGTTGTCGTAGATCGTCAGCTCGCCGGCGCCGACCTCGACGTCCGCGCCGTCGTCGTGCGAGGCGGAGCCCTTGAGGCCGATCAGCTCCAGCTTGTACGGCTCCTCGGCCAGCTCCTCGCGGGCGGCCTCGTCGGTGACGACGCGGCGGGAGAACTTCTGGCCCCGCTTCTGGATCTCCTGCATCTTCTTCTCGATGGCCTTGAGATCCTCGGGCGTGAACGGCTTCTCGACGTCGAAGTCGTAGTAGAAGCCGTCCCTGACGGGCGGGCCGATGCCCAGCTTGGCCTCGGGGAAGATCTCCTGCACGGCCTGGGCCATGACGTGCGCGGTGGAGTGGCGCAGGATGTTGAGGCCGTCCTCGGAGGAGATCTCGACGCCCTCGACGGTCTCGCCGTCCTTGAGCTCGTGGGCGAGGTCCTTGAGTTCGCCGCCGACGCGCGCGGCGACGATCGAGCGCTCGCCGGCGAAGAGGTCGGCGGCCGTGGTGCCCGTCGTCACCGTGCGCTCTTCCCGCTCGGAATCGCGTTGGATGATCACACGGACGTCTGACACCGGTCTCTCCTGACTGCTGGTGGGTGCGGCGCCATACCTGGAGCGCGCGCATGACTGGGATCGTACCGACCCCGGGCCGTGGACCGCGAAACGGTCACACACGGTCCACGGTCGGTCGCAGTCGTTCCCGTCAGTCGCGGTCGCCGCCGCCGCACTCCTCCTCGAAGCAGTCCGTGTCCTTGCCGTCCTTGTCGTCCTGGTCGTCCTCGTCGTTCTCGTCGTTCTCGTCGTTCTCCTGCAACGACTTCATCAGCCGGTCCCGTTCCTCGTCGTCCACCTGCACGGGTACGACGCCGGAGGCGCCCGAGAGCCGGCGGAAACCGCCGCGGCTCTCCAGCCGTCCGAGCACCATCACGGGCAGTCCGACGAGGTGGGCGTGGACGGCGATGCGGTAGTCCTCCTCGTCCAGCGTCGCGCGCACGTACGGCACTTCGGCGCCCGTCAGCACCCGCAGCCGCACAGTGCCCTCGCCGCGCGGCCGCGCCCTGCGCATCCGCACCACGGTGCCGGTGATCCGCGCGGGCACCGACGGTTCGGCGCGCAGATAGCGGGCGCCGGCCTCGCGCAGCACGGGCAGGTCGCCCGGCGAGAACTCGACGGCCTCGGCGGTGGCCGCGCAGTCCTCGGGGGTGCCCGCGGCGGGCGACCACTCGACGGCCACGCGCGCGCCCTCGGTACCTCGGACGAGGGCGGCGACGGCCTCGGTGAGTTCACGGCTCGCGCCCGCGCGGACGGCGCCGTCGAAGGCGTCCATGGCGCCGGTGGCCCGCCGGTAGTCGACGGCCTCACGGACGGCGTACAGGGCCTGGTGGAGGCATACGGCCAGGGGCCGTCCAGGGTCGACGGGGACGAAGGCGGTCAGTCCGCGGCCGTCGGCGGCGGAGCCGACGAGGACGCGGTCCAGGCACGCGGTGGCAGAGCGCCGGTGGCGGGCGCCGTGGTAGCCGGCACGCGCGCGGGTGGCGAGCGCGGCGGCGAGCAGCATCTGCCGGGCGGCACCGCGCAGCCGTTCCTCAACCGTCCAGCCGGCGGCGTCGGCCGGGCCCTCGGGCACGTCCCGCCACCAGCGGATCTCGTCGCTCGGCAGGGTGAGGGCGGTCAGTACCTCGCGCGCGGAGTGCGTGCCGCTGCGGGCGAGTGCGTCCAGGGCCTCGCCGAGCAGGTCGTCGCTGTCGGGGAAGGCACGGCTCTCGGGCACGAGCAGGCTGGTGCCGGCGCCGACGGGGCCGGGCGGGGTCCAGCGGCCGTAGCGGCCCGCGGCGCCGCCGCGGCGCTGCCAGCCGTGCCGGTGCAGCAGGGCCCCGAGGACGGCGGGGTCCACGTCGGAGGGCGCTGGGAGCGGGCCGCGGTGGGCGTCGACGGGGTGCGGCCGCACCGGTCGCAGTGACTCGCCGAGGGGGCGGTGCGTCATGGTCTGCCTCCCGTCCCGACCCGCGTCATGATCTCGCACAGGGCCCGGTCGTCGAAGATGCGCGAGGTCGGGATCCGCACGGTGGTGCGGTGCCGGCCGGTGATGGGGTGGCCTGCGAGGTTGATCCAGTAGCAGCAGTGCCTGAGGTCGAGCCGGTCGTGGCCGGCCCGCAGCCACTGGTCCTGCGACCGGGGCACGATCATCACGACGAGGATCTTGTGCACCGTGACCGGAGTGCGGGCGAGTTTCGCCAGGTGGGCGTTGTCGAGCGTGAAGGAGAAGAACCGGCCCGGGGGGTTGGGCGGTACCTGGTAGGTGCACTTCAGCTGCACCTTGATGGTCACCTCGTCGTCGACGGTGTGTCCGGGGGCGCTGTGGCTGACGTGCCAGTCGATGCCGTTGTCGGGAAAGGGCTGGGACAGCGAGCAGCCGGCCGCCGCGGCGACCGCGTGCAGATAGCCGACCTGAAGTGTCTCCATGCAGGCGGTGGTGGCGAGTGTGCCCCGTGGGGCGCTCGCGCGCTCGGGCAGCAGCCCGCCCCGCTCGGGCTGTGCCATCACCATGGCGACCAACAGCCTTCCGTACTTGGTGAATCCCCGCTGCGGGCCCGTGAACAGCAAAGACCCGCACTCCTGTTGTCTCCTTCCGGCGTACGGCGCAAACAGCCCGGGTATCACCAAACGGGCGGAAGCCGACCGGCAGGAGACGCAGCGTCAGCCGCCCTGGTGGACCGAGGGGTTGTGGGCGTATGACGTACTGGTACGAGGGGCCTCTGGCCGCGTTCGACACGGAGACGACGGGCGTCGACGTCGAGACCGACCGCATCGTGTCGGCCGCCGTCGTCGTCCAGGACGCCCCGGGCTTCCGGCCGCGGGTTCACCGCTGGCTGGTGAACCCGGGCGTGCCGGTTCCTCAAGCGGCGACGACGGTGCACGGGCTGACCGATGAGCATCTCCAGCGCAACGGCCGCTGGCCGGCGCCGGTGATGTACGAGCTGGCCGAGGAACTGGCGGAGCAGTCCGCCCTGGGCCGCCCGCTGGTGGTGATGAACGCGCCGTTCGATCTGACGCTGCTGGACCGGGAGTTGCGCCGCCACCGGGCCTCGTCGCTGGAGCGCTGGTTCGAGGCGTCGCCGCTGCGGGTGCTGGATCCGCGCGTGCTGGACAAGCATCTCGACCGCTACCGCAAGGGCAGGCGCACCCTCACCGACCTGTGCGCGCACTACGACGTGGCCCTGCGGGACGCGCACGACGCGGCGGCGGACGCCCTGGCCGCGCTGGAGGTGGTCCGCGCGCTCGGCCGCCGCTTCGCGGCTCGCCTGGAACCGCTGACCCCGGCGGAACTGCACACGCTCCAGACGGGATGGCACGCGGCGCAGGCCCGCGGTCTTCAGGCGTGGTTCGCGCGCAGTGGGACGGAGGAGACGGTGGACCCGTCGTGGCCGCTGCGTCCGGACCTGCCGGCGGCGGCCGCCTGAGGACACGAAAAGGCCGGTCCGCCTGTGCGGACCGGCCTTACCCGGTGGGCGATACTGGGTTCGAACCAGTGACCTCTTCGGTGTGAACGAAGCGCTCTCCCACTGAGCTAATCGCCCGGGAACGCACTGAACCATACAGGCCCGCGGGGCGTTCGTTCAAACCGCTTCCAGATGGGCGGCCAGTCCGCGCCGCCCGGCCCGCATCATCAGCCGGTGGTTCGCGCGGAAGACGGGCCGGCCGAGCACGGCGAACCGTCTGAGCAGCGGCTTGTTCACGTCGACGACCTGGTCGTAGCGGGCGAGGGTGCCGGCGCCGTGCGCGGTGAGCGTCCAGCGCGCCCAGCCGTCGACGTCCCCGGTGAGCTCGGCCTCCAGGACTCCGGCGGCCGGGTCGCGGCGCACCTCGCGCGCGGTGAAGGTCAGGTCGTAGGGCAGGAGGGAGCGGATCCGGACGACGCCGGTCGCCGGGTCGGTCCGGGTCACCTCGCGCACCTGCCGCCACCAGCGCGGGTAGTCCTCGACCCGCTCCAGCGCCCGGTAGACGGCGTCGGGTGGCGCGGGCAGGGTCCACCAGGTGCGGAAGCGGTAGTGAGTCCAGTCCATGGGACGAGTCTGGCCCGGACGCGCACCGGTCCGGGACCCCTCCTTCCGTGCCCATGAAGAAAGGTGACGGCGTTTCGGAAATAGGTCCGTGGATTTTCCGCCGAAGGCCGCGTCCTTACTTCTTCCGGAATGGGACACAGCCCTGGAAGTCGACCTTCTCCTTGATCCTCGAATACTCCGTCGGGAAGAAGAACGGGATGGGCAGGTCGGCTTCTCCGCACGTTCGCCGGCGTTCCGGTCACAGGTAACAGATCGTCACCGCACCCTTGCGCACCCCGCACATACGCCGGCGGGGCGGGCGTTTTGTCTTCCCAGGTACGCCGACTTCCGTTGGGTTATGCCGTGT
>NZ_JBQRUW010000009.1:0-249664 GCF_052663305.1 Streptomyces cyslabdanicus | reverse complement strand
GCACCCCACACACATGTCGGTGTCTTGTTCGTGGGACCAAAGACGTTCCCCCGGTTCCGGGTGGGCGATACTGGGTTCGAACCAGTGACCTCTTCGGTGTGAACGAAGCGCTCTCCCACTGAGCTAATCGCCCGGGCACAGGAAGAACATTACCGCATGTCAGGGGGTGCCCGGGACCAGGGCCCGGCGGGCACCCGGCCCGCTCCCTTCGCGCTCAGCGGCGGTGGACGGCCCAGGGCGGCACCAGGCCGAACCTCCAGACGTACACCCCGGCCAGCACGGCGACGATCACCAGGCCGGCCACGGTGAGCGCGATGTTGCGGCGGCGCACCTCGGGGTCGAGGGCCCGCTGGGCCGCCTCGGTGACCTTGCGCTTGGTCCAGCGCAGCACGAGCTGGGCCCAGACGAACTCGGTGGCCCAGATCGCCATGCCGCCGAAGATCACCACCCAGCCCGGGCCGGGCAGCGGGAGCATGATGATCCCGGCGATCACGACCAGGAGTCCGGCGAGGAAGATCCCCGCCTGCCAGCCCAGGTGCAGCACGCGGCGTGACCGCACGAACGCGGGAGCCCGCGAGCCCAGCCTCCGCCGGTCCCGCGCCCCGGCGCCGTCCGCCTCGGCCTTCGCTCGCTCCGGCACCTCAGCCGGGGGCTCCGGTCCGTCACTCCCCGTATTCATACAGGGCCACCGTACCGGACGAGAAACCGGTCACCACAATGGGCGTACCGTACGAACACAACCTCGGCCGGAAGAGTTACGTAAAGCCAAGCAAAACACTCAGAGGGGTTTACAACACCACCGTAGGTGGCATGTCGATTTCGCCGACGTGCGAATCCCCGAGCGCACACTGAGCGAAAGGCCCTGGCGCTTATGAACACCACGGTCAGCTGCGAGCTGCACCTGCGCCTCGTTGTATCGAGCGAGTCCTCACTGCCTGTCCCCGCAGGCCTGCGGTACGACACGGCCGATCCTTACGCCGTGCACGCCACCTTCCACACCGGAGCCGAGGAGACCGTCGAGTGGGTGTTCGCCCGCGACCTCCTCGCCGAGGGGCTTCACCGACCCACGGGTACCGGAGACGTCCGTGTCTGGCCTTCGCGCAGCCACGGCCAGGGCGTCGTGTGCATCGCCCTGAGCTCTCCGGAGGGCGAAGCCCTGCTCGAGGCCCCGGCGCGGGCCCTGGAGTCCTTCCTGAAGCGAACGGACGCGGCCGTGCCCCCCGGCACGGAACACCGGCACTTCGATCTGGATCAGGAGCTGTCGCACATCCTCGCGGAGAGTTAGAGGGAGGCCCGTCGATCCCCATCAAGCTGCCCGTTGCCGTCCACTCGGGGAGACGGCTCGGGCCAGGACAACCGCATACGCGCGTATACCGGCACCGGTCTCCCGCGGGGGCTGGTGCCGGTGTGCGTACGTGGCCGTAGCGGCGGCGCCGTGAGCTGCTCGGGGGCGCGTGGAGCCACTACCATCGGCCTGCATCGGCGGGCGTGTGCCCGATCCCCAGGCCAGGGAGCGAAACGTGCTGATCACCCACGACACCCGGTGCGCGCTGGACACCGTGGTGGATCTGGTGAACACCGCACCGGAGGACGACGCGGCACCGGACGGGCTGGCGGACATCGCGGCGCTCGAGGATTTCGTGCGCAACCACAAGATGAGCGACGTGGGTGTGCTGTCGGAGTTCGACCTCTCCGCGGTGCGCAGGATCCGGGGCCGGTTCGCGGGGATCTTCGCGGCCCCGGACTGCCGGACGGCGGCAGGCATGATCAACGAGCTGGTGGCCGCCGCGGGCACCACGCCGCGGCTGACGGACCACGACGGCTACGACTGGCACGTCCACTACTTCGCGCCCGGCGCCTCCGTGACCGACCACCTGGCCGCCGACTGCGGGATGGCGCTCGCGTTCTTCGTGGTGGCCGGGGAGCGGGAGCGGCTGCGGCGCTGCGAGGCTCCCGACTGCCGGCGTGCCTTCGTCGATCTGTCCCGCAACCGCTCGCGGCGATACTGCGACAGCCGTACGTGCGGCAACCGTCTGCATGTGGCCGCCTACCGGGCGCGCCGCAAGGAGGCGGCCGGCTGAGCGGTCCGCCGAGCAAAGGGCCGGGGGACGGAGCCTGCCGGAGGGTGGTGTCCCGACGTCGCCCGGTGCCGAGTCGGTGGTGGTCGTGGTCCCCGGCGGGTGACGCCGAGGACCACGGGTACGGCTCACAGCAACAGCAGGTCGTGCAACGAAGCCATGAGCAGCAGACACCCGATCACCGCAAGGAAGATCATCAGCGGCGGCTGGGAAAGGGCGAAGAGACATCCGCGCGGCTCGTCCTGCTTCGGCGCGGACTCGCTCTGTGTCGTGTCCACCATCTCGGGGCGATGATGACGCAGCCGCCATGCGGGACGCGATCAACACACCAGGAATGCGCGGGAGTCAGCCGGATTCCGTGATCTTCGGTCCGCTTCGGCACGGACCTTGATCACTTACGGGCGCACCCGTGATCACCACCCGTGATCACCGTCATATGCCGTGCTTCTTCAGGATCGCCTCGATGTCGCTGAAGTCGTCCTCGCTCCGGGACCCGGCCGGCTTCGCGGCGGGTCGGCCGGAGGTGCGGGCGGCCGGTCCCAGGGACGGTGCCGACGCCGCCGGCGCCACCGCTGCGCTCTCCGCCGCCCGGGCCGTCTCCTTGCGCTCCTTGCGGGTGCCGCCGCGGCGGCGCTCCACCCCGCGGGTGGTCGCGAAGAGCAGCCAGGCCGCGCCGAGCAGGCCGAACCCCGCCCAGGCGGTCGGGCTGAAGGCGGTGTCGGCCAGCCAGCCGACGATGCCGGTCATCGCCAGGCCGACCGGGACCAGGGAGTAGGCGGCGATACGGGCCGCGGCGAGGAAACGCCGCCGGTAGGCCGTGACGGCGGCGATGCCCAGGCCGGCCGCGGACACGGCGGAACATACGGTCTCGGCGATCATCCGGTCCTCCAGGCGGGCTCACCGGTCGGGTGGTTCATCCCTTCCATCCTGCACCGCCCACCGCCGCCAGGGCCATGTTCCGGCCGGACTTCAGGGAGATCTCCGGGTCGTCTCCTCCGCAGGTCCCGGTGGGGCGTACGACGTGTGATCCCGGTTGGGCCGCCCGCGACGGGCCTGGGAGACTGTCCGCATGAGCGACTCCTCCCCCGCGCACACCCCCGTCCCGGTCCTCGACGTCTGGTGCGAGCTCCAGTGCCCCGACTGCCGTACCGCGCTCGACGACCTACGTGCGCTGCGCGCCCGGTACGGCGACCGGCTGGAGCTGCGGCTGCGGCACTTCCCGCTGGAGAAGCACCAGCACTCCTTCGCCGCCGCGCAGGCCGCGGAGGAGGCCGCCGAGCAGGGGCAGGGGTGGCCGTACGTGGAGGCGGTACTGGACCGGGTCGAGCGGCTGGGCCGCGAGGGCGAGCCCGTCCTGATCGAGGTGGCCCGTGAACTGGGCCTGGACGCCGAGGAGTTCGACACCGCGCTGATCGACGGCCGGCACATCCTGATCGTCGACGCCGACCACGCCGAGGGCAAGGCGATCGGCGTGACCGGCACGCCGACGTACGTGGTCGGGGGCGAGCGCCTGGACGGCGGCAAGAGCCAGGAGGGGCTGCGCGAGCGCGTCGAGGAGATCGTGGACCGGCTGCTGGCCGAGGCCGGGCAGGGGGACTGACCCCGGCCCGCCCGTCTCCCGGGTTCTCATGGGGCGCCGAAGCGGTTCCTCAGAGCAGTTCCTTGTAGACGCCACGCAGCACGGGCCGGTAGCCCAGGGACTCGTACAGCCGCTCGGCCGGGGTGTTGCCGGCGAAGACGTTGAGGCCCAGGACGCCCCTGCCCGCGCTCCGTGCCTGCGCCTCGGCCAGCAGCATCAGGGAGCGGCCGTGGCCCCGGCCGCGGAAGCGCTCGTCGGCCTCGACGTCGTAGACGTAGGCCCTGTCCTCGGTGATCGCCACCCACAGGGTGCCGACCGGGGTGCCCTCGTGCTCCAGGACGCTGAGCAGCATGCCCGGCGTGTCCAGGCCCTGGGGCAGCAGCCGGGCGTGGTCCTCCTCCGACTTGGCCCAGGCCTCGTCGGCGGGCACCCCGCGGTCGATCCAGCTCTGCGCGTAGGCGGCCTTGCCGTGTTCGAACCACGGCGCGTACTCGGCCCGCGTCATGGGCCTGCCCCGGGTGCCGGCGGGCAGTTCGGGCGCGCCGGCGCCCAGCTGCTTCTCCATGCCGCGGTTGCGTTCGACGTAGCCGAGCGCCGTGACCAGCCGGACCGCGGCCTCGGCGGCGGGCACGGTGGCCTCGATCCGCTTGCAGCCCCAGCCGCGCGCCACCTCCTCGGCGGCGAGCGCGGCCACCGTGCCGCGGCCCCGGCGGCGGTCCGGTTCGTCGATGTGCAGGTCGAGGAGCCTGGCGACGGAGGGCCCGAAGACGGGGTGCGTGGCGAGGTGTATCCCGCCGACCGGGCGGCTGTTCACGCACACCTGATAGCGGCGTGAACGGGTTCCGTCGGCGTTCTGCTGAAGCGGCTCGGTCGGCCGCAGGGTCGTGGTCATCAACGATGTTCTACCCGCTGCGACGCGGTGCGGCAGCCGATATATCCCGCCTCCGCGTTCGGATCGGCCCGCGAGCCCGGCCTGATCCGGGCGGGCGGCCTCAGGGGTCCAGACGGTGGTGCGAGCGTTCGTCGAAGATCCGCACGGCCTTGGCGGTCACCGGGCCCGGGGCGTCCGGCAGTTCGCGGTCGTCGACGCGGTGGACGGCCTGGACGTCGCGCAGGGTGGAGGTGAGGAAGACCTCCTCCGCCCGTCTCAGGACGTCCAGCGGCAGCCGGGTCTCCTTCGCGCCCGTCCACTCGAGCACGAGGGCGCGCGTGATCCCGGCGAGGCAGCCTGAGGCGAGCGGCGGGGTGTGGATCTCCCCGTCGAGCACCACGAAGACGTTGGAGCCGGTGCCCTCGCAGAGCTGTCCCACGGTGTTGCCGAACAGGGCCTCGGTGGCGCCGTGTTGGCGGGCGCGGGCGAGGGCGACGACGTTCTCCGCGTACGAGGTGGTCTTCAGGCCGGTGAGCGCGCCGCGTTCGTTGCGGGTCCAGGGCACCGTGACGACGGCGGTGGAGTCGGGGCGGCGGGTGGTCCCGCCGAGGGCGACCAGCAGCGTCGGGCCCTGGTCCCCGCGGTCGGAGCCGAGGGGGCCCCGGCCTCCGGTGTAGGTGATGCGCAGCCGGCCCAGCGGCGTCGGGTTGGCCTCGAGCACGGCGGCACAGGCGCGACGCACCTCGTCGTGGTCGGGCTCGGGCAGGCCGAGGCCGCGGGCGGACCGGGTGAGCCGGTCCAGGTGGCGGGTGAGCGCGAACGGCTTGCCGTCGACCGCCTTGACCGTCTCGAAGATGCCGTCACCCACGGTCAGCCCGTGGTCGAACGCGGAGACACGGGCGGACTCGATGTCCCGCAGCGCGCCGTCGAGCCAAAGCTTCACTGGTCCCTACCTCACAAGTCCCTGCCGGGTGCGTCGTGTCGGCCGGGGGTCCCGGCGTCGTCCCCCGGGCAGGCACGGCACCCTTGCAGTCCCTCTCCACTTTCCTCGTACGTTCCTGACGCTACCGCGAGCAGCCGGGCCGCCTTCAGCTCGGTCTCCCGCCACTCCCCCTCGGGGTCGGAGTCCCAGGTGATGCCGGCGCCTGCGCCGAAGCGCAGGACGGGCGTGTCGGCGGCGCGGTCGATCCAGAAGGTGCGTATGCCGACGGCCAGCTCGCCCACCCCGCGGTCGGCGTCGACCCAGCCGATGCCGCCGCAGTAGGGGCCGCGGGGCGCGGTCTCCAGGGCGTCGATGACCCGCACGGCGCTCGACTTGGGGGCGCCGGTGATCGAACCGGCCGGGAAGGCGGCGTCGAGCAGCTCCGGCCAGCCCGCTCCGGCGCGCAGCTCGCCGCGGACCGTGGAGACGAGGTGGACCAGTCCGGGGTGCTTCTCGACGGCGCACAGGTCGGGGACGGTGACGGTGCCGGTGGCGCACACGCGCCCGATGTCGTTGCGGACCAGGTCCACGATCATCACGTTCTCGGCGTAGTCCTTCGCCAGGAGTTCCGCCTCGGTGCGGGCGGTGCCCTTGATCGGGCCGGACTCGACCGTCCGGCCGTCGCGGCGCAGGAACAGCTCGGGGGACGCGGTGGCGATCTCCACCCCGTGTCCGGGCAGGCGAATCGTTCCCGCGTACGGCGCCGGGTTGCCGCGGGCCAGGACGGCGGTCAGGGCGTCCACGTCGGCGTCGGGGGCGACCGGCGCGCCGAGGACGCGGCAGAGGTTCACCTGGTAGACCTCGCCGGTCGCGATGTGCTCGCGGATGCGGCGCACGCCCGCCGTGTACGCGGCGTGGTCGAGGGACGAGGTCCAGTCACCGGCCGCCGGACCGCGCCACCGGCCCGGGACGGGGGCGGGTACGGGTTCCTGGCGCACGTCACGGAAACGGGCGCAGGTCAGCCGGCCCTCGTAGTCCGCGGCGACGGCCCAGAAACCGCTGGAGTCCAGGGCCGCGGGATCGCTGGTGACGTCGGTCAGGCCGGTGGCGACGCGGTCGCCGAAACGGGCAAGAGGTGGCAGGTCGAGCACGCCGTCGAGTCTAGGGCGGGCGCCGTCCCGAACCCTCCGGGCGTGTCGTTCCGGGCACCCGACCGGGTCGCCGGGCGGACGCAGCGCAGCACGCTGCGCAAACGCGTTTTTGTACTGGCCCGGGAATCCGCTAGAGTTCAACACGTCGCCGGGCCGCGCAAGCGGAACGAAACGACAGGCGGACGTAGCTCAGTTGGTAGAGCGCAACCTTGCCAAGGTTGAGGTCGCGAGTTCGAGCCTCGTCGTCCGCTCGCAGGAAGAGGGGATCTCCCGGATCCCCTGTACTCCTGGTGGAGTGGCCGAGAGGCGAGGCAACGGCCTGCAAAGCCGTCTACACGGGTTCAAATCCCGTCTCCACCTCCAAGGACGATTAGCTCAGCGGGAGAGCGCTTCCCTGACACGGAAGAGGTCACTGGTTCAATCCCAGTATCGTCCACTGGATCTGCCGAAGATCCTTACCCGCGCGATTAGCTCAGCGGGAGAGCGCTTCCCTGACACGGAAGAGGTCACTGGTTCAATCCCAGTATCGCGCACCGGGTCGTGATTTCTGTCCGTGATCACGATCTCGAGGACGATTAGCTCAGCGGGAGAGCGCTTCCCTGACACGGAAGAGGTCACTGGTTCAATCCCAGTATCGTCCACACACCCGGAATCCCCCGGCCGTCGCGTACGGCCGGGGGATTCGTCGTTCCGGACGATTACGCGTGGGCGGCACAGGACAATGCCGGCGCAGCTCCCCAGCTGCGCCGGCATCCTGCCGTCCGCCGCACCCCCGTCCCCACGGGGTTTCATGGATGCGATGTCCCCGCCCGGACCGCTCTTCCGGGCCTGGGGCCGCCGTTCAGCGCCCCAGCATCACACCCACGGACGACGCCTGTGTGGCCACTGTGTTCCAGCCGTCGAAGACCAGCAGGAGCAGGGCCGCCAGGGGAAGGGCCATCAGCGTCGCCACCAGGGGGTGGCGGCGGCCCGTGCGGCGGGGGCGTGCGAGGCGCGCCTGGGTGCGGAGCATCGTCCGCGGTACCGTCAGGGCCATGGTCCCTCTCCTGACCGTCTCGGTTGTGGTGGGCAGCGGCGAGTGCTTGACCTCGGGGGACGAGTGCCGCACCCGCCGCTTGACCTCAAATCTAGGTGCACGGCGCATCCGGGGCGTCATGCCCTCGTACCGATTGGGGGGCCTCCCGGAGGATGAGCCGTCCGCCGGGGACTACTCCCCTGGGTGGAGACATGACTCCGGGCCTCGGGGTCTTCCCGGAGGGGACGCCGCGGCACCGCCGGCCTCACCGGCCCACCGGATGAGCGGCACCCGCTTTGCGTGACTTCGCTCACCTCGGCCGCGCCTCGGAGCGGGTCCTGCTCCCCCCGCCGGCGGGCCCCGTCGGCCCCCGGTCCCCGCCGCCGCCCACCACCGGTCCAACCCCCTTCACCCGCAGGACGGTTGGGATCATGAAACGCCTCAAGCCGGGCTCGTCCAAGGCGCGTTGACCGCCTGTCAAATCCGGTGTCCCACGCGGACAATCGATCGGGTCGAGAGGGCGCGGCCTCTGCGCGCGAGCGGTCCCGGATACGTAAGCTGTGGCTCGTCACAGGGACCGGGCAGCGGGGATGAACATGGCGATGATGCGCCTGAGGCGCGAGGACCCGCGCGTCGTCGGATCGTTCAGGCTTCACCGACGGCTCGGCGCGGGCGGGATGGGCGTGGTCTACCTGGGCTCCGACCGGAAGGGTCAGCGTGTGGCGCTGAAGGTCATCCGGCCGGATCTGGCGGAGGACCAGGAGTTCCGCTCGCGGTTCGCGCGCGAGGTCTCGGCGGCGCGGCGGATCCGGGGCGGGTGCACGGCGCGGCTGGTGGCCGCTGACCTGGAGGCGGACCGGCCGTGGTTCGCCACGCAGTACGTGCCCGGGCCCTCCCTGCACGACAAGGTGGCCGATGAGGGCGCCCTGTCCGCGGCGGAGACGGCGGGGATCGGGGCCGCGTTGTCCGAGGGGCTGGTCGCCGTGCACGAGGCCGGTGTGGTGCACCGGGACCTCAAGCCCTCCAACATCCTGCTGTCCCCCAAAGGACCGCGGATCATCGACTTCGGCATCGCGTGGGCGACCGGCGCCTCCACGCTCACCCACGTCGGCACCGCGGTCGGCTCTCCGGGCTTCCTCGCCCCGGAGCAGGTGCGCGGCGCGGCGGTCACCCCGGCCACCGACGTGTTCTCGCTGGGGGCCACCCTGGCCTACGCGTCGACGGGCGACTCACCGTTCGGGCACGGCAGTTCCGAGGTGATGCTGTACCGCGTGGTGCACGAGGAGCCGCATCTGCACGGCGTACCGGACGCGCTCGCCCCGCTGGTCCGGGCATGTCTGGCGAAGGACCCCGAGGAACGGCCCAGCACGCTCCAGTTGTCGCTGCGGCTGAAGGAGATCGCCGCGCGCGAGGCGCAGGACCTGGGCGACGCGCGGACGCCCGCGCCGCGCGCCGCGGAGGCGGACCGGTCGACCGGCCCCCTGGTCGACAGCCACCCGGGACGGCAGCGCGCCGGTCACACCGAGCAGGCGCGGGGCCGGCGGCGCCCGCCGGGCTCCTCCCCGGGCACTCCCGCACCGCGGGGCTCCGTCCCTCCGTCGCGGGGCGGCACGTCGTCCCGCGCGGGCGGCGCGTCCCGGGGCGGCGCTCCCTCCCGTACGGGCGGTCCCCGCCCGACGCCGGCGTCGCGGGGCGGTTCGCGCTCGGGCAGCGGCAGCCGTCCGGTGCGGCGCGACGGCGCCGGGCGGACGGGGCCGCGCGGCACGTCGGGCGGCCTGCGGCCCGCCAATCCGAGGCTGCTGCGGCAGCGTCTGATCGTGTTCGTGGTGGTGACGCTGCTGGTCGCGCTCGGCATCGCGGCGGCGCAGGGCTGCCAGGGGCCCGCGCGGGGGCTGGGCGGCGAGAGCCTAAGCGGCCCGGAGCAGCGGCACGCGGCCGCCCTGGCGGAGGTACCCCCGCCAGGGCGGCAGTAGGTCCGGCGGTGGCCGCCGGCGACGATCTCGGCCCGCGGACGCATCCCACGGCTCGCCGGACGGCGGGCCCCACGGGCTCATCCGGACGGGGTCCATGGCCCGTCGGGCAGGGCGTACGGCTGAGGGCGGCCCGACGCCACCGCGTCAACGCAACCCAGCCACGGCCGCTGTAGAGGCCGACAAGACCGGCCGGCGGCCGCGACGACCTCCGACGCCGACCGAGCGGCCCCACAGCTCGCCGAGCCCCACGGCCCCTCAGGCACGACCTACGCCCGAGGACGGCCCGGTACCAGCGTCGAGACCCACGGCCCGGCGGGCACGGCCTACGGTTGAGGGCGGTCCGCGGTCACCGCGTAGAAGGCGACCGCGGCCGCGGCGCCCACGTTCAGTGAGTCGACTCCGTGCGACATGGGGATGCGGACCCACTCGTCGGCGGCCTTCAGGGCCCGGGTGGACAGGCCGGAGCCCTCGGCGCCGAGCATCAGGGCGACCCGGTCCATGCGGTGCGGCGCGGCCTCGTCCAGGGTCTTGGCCCGGTCGTCGGGAGTGAGGGCGAGCAGCGTGAAACCGGCCTCGTGGACCGACGCCAGGCCGCCGGGCCAGGTGTCGAGGCGGGCGTACGGCACGGAGAAGACCGCGCCCATGGAGACCTTCACGCTGCGGCGGTAGAGCGGGTCGGCGCAGTCCGGGGAGAGCAGGACCGCGTCCATGCCGAGGGCGGCGGCGGAGCGGAAGATCGCGCCGATGTTGGTGTGGTCGTTGACGGACTCCATGACCGCGACCCGGCGGGCCGTCCGCAGCAGCTCGGTCGCGTCGGGCAGCGGCTTGCGCTGCATGGAGGCGAGGGCGCCGCGGTGGACGTGGTAGCCGGTGACCCGTTCGGCGAGTTCGGGGCTCACCACGTGGACGGGTGCGGTGAGTTCGTCGATGACGTCGCGCAGGGCGTCGACCCACTTCGCGGACAGCAGCATCGAGCGCATCTCGTACCCGGCGTCCCTGGCCCGGCGGATGACCTTCTCGCCCTCGGCGATGAACAGGCCCTCGGCGGGTTCGCGCCGGCGGCGCAGCTCCACGTCGGTCAGGTCCGTGTAGTCGCGCAGACGCGGGTCGTCGGGGTCCTCGACGGTGATGAGTTCGGCCACGGGTGGTACTGCCTCGTCCTGGTGCTCGTGCGGGCGGCTCGGGTCGGCGGGGGTCACTGTTCGGTGCGCGGGCCCACCACGACGACCTCGCCGATGACGATGACGGCCGGGGGCCTGACGTCCTGCGCGCGTACGGTCTCGGCGACCGTCGCGAGGGTCGCGTCCACCCGGCGCTGGGCGGCCGTCGTGCCCTCCTGGACCAGGGCGACCGGGGTGTCGGGGGACTTTCCGTGGGCCACGAGCGTCTCGGCGATCCTGCCGATCTTGTCGACGCCCATCAGGACGACGAGCGTGCCGGTGAGCCGGGCCAGGGAAGGCCAGTCGACGAGGGAGCGCTCGTCGTCGGGCGCCACGTGCCCGCTGACCACGGTGAACTCGTGGGCGACCCCGCGGTGGGTGACCGGGATGCCGGCCGCGCCCGGGACCGAGATCGAGCTGGAGATGCCGGGGACGACCGTGCAGGGGACCCCGGCCTCGGCGAGCGCCCGGACCTCCTCCATGCCCCGTCCGAAGACGTACGGGTCGCCGCCCTTGAGCCGGACCACCGACTTGCCCTGCCTGGCGTGCTCGACGAGGGCCTGGTTGATCGCCTCCTGGGCCATGAAGCGGCCGTACGGGATCTTCGCCGCGTCGATCACCTCGACGTGCGGCGGGAGTTCGGCGAGCAGGTCGCGCGGGCCGAGCCGGTCGGCTATGACGACGTCGGCCTCGGCGAGCAGCCGGCGGCCGCGGACCGTGATCAGGTCGGGGTCGCCGGGGCCGCCGCCGACCAGGGCGACGCCGGGGGTGCGGGTGCGGTGGTGCGGGGCGACCAGCGTGCCGTCGCGCAGGCCTTCCACGACCGCGTCGCGGATGGCCGCGGTGTGCCGGGGGTCGCGGCCGCGCGCGCTCGTGGTGAGCACGGCGACCGTGACGCCCTCGCTGTGGCCGGTGGCCGGGGTCCAGGCGGTCGCGGCGTCGGCGTCGTCGGAGCGAACGCACCACACGCGCAGGCGCTCCGCCTCGGCCGAGGCGCGCGTGTTGGCGTCGTGGTCGCTGGTGGCGATCAGGGCGTACCAGGCGTCGGCGAGGTCGCCGTCCTCGTAGGGCCGCTGCTTCCAGGTGATCTCGCCCGCGTCCGCCATCGCCTCCACGGAGGGGGTCGCCGCGGGTGACACGAGGACGATGTCCGCGCCCGCCGCGACGAGTGCCGGGAGGCGGCGCTGGGCGACCTGCCCGCCGCCGAGGACGACCACACGGCGGCCGGTCAGGCGGAGGCCTACGGGGTAGGCGGGGTGTTCGGCCATGGGGCGAGCTCCTCTTGCGGCGGCGGTGCGATAGCCCTGACGTGCGGATTTTACGCGGTCGGGGCGTGCGGCGGCCTGGACGTCCGGTGGCTGGGCGGCCCGGCCGTCCCGTGCTGGGCGGTCTGGACGGGTGCGGGTCGTGGCACCGGTGCGGCACGTGGTGGACGGACCGTGGGTCGCATCCGTCCACCACTGCGGCCGACGGCCGGGGAATCGTGGATTCCGGGCGGCTACTTCTCCGTGACCCCCGCCGAGTCGAACGTGGCCACCTCGTGCATCGCCCGGGCCGTGCTCTGCACCAGCGGCAGGGCGAGCAGCGCGCCCGTGCCCTCGCCGAGGCGCAGGTCGAGGTCGACCAGGGGGCGCAGGCCGAGCTTGTTGAGGGCCGCCACATGGCCCGGTTCCGCGCTGCGGTGGCCGGCGATGCAGGCCGCCAGCACCTCGGGGGCGATGGCGCGGGCGACCAGGGCGGCGGCGCCGGCGCTGACGCCGTCCAGGATCACCGGCGTGCGCAGGGAGGCTCCGCCCAGCAGCAGGCCGACCATCGCCGCGTGCTCGAACCCGCCGATCGCGGCGAGCACGCCGATGGGGTCGGCCGGGTCCGGCTGGTGCAGTTCCAGGGCGCGGCGGACCACGTCGGTCTTGCGGGCCAGGGTCTCGTCGTTGATGCCCGTGCCCCGGCCGGTGACCTCGGCGGGGTCGACGCCGGTGAAGACGGAGATGAGGGCGGCGGACGCCGTGGTGTTGGCGATGCCCATCTCACCGGTGAGCAGTGCCTTGTTCCCGGCCGCCACCAGGTCGCGGGCGGTCTCGATGCCGACCTCGATGGCCTGTTTGGCCTCCTCGCGGGTCATCGCCGGACCGGTGGTCATGTCGGAGGTGCCCGCGCGGACCTTGCGGGGCAGCAGACCCGGCGTGGCCGGGAGGTCGGCCGCGACGCCCACGTCGACGACGCAGACCTCGGCGCCCACCTGTGCGGCGAAGGCGTTGCACACCGCTCCTCCGCCGAGGAAGTTGGCCACCATCTGGGCGGTGACCTCCTGCGGCCAGGGGGTGACGCCCTGGGCGTGCACCCCGTGGTCGCCGGCGAAGACCGCGACGGCCGCGGGCTCGGGGATCGGCGGCGGGCACTGGCGGGACAGGCCGCACAGCTGCGCGGAGATGATCTCCAGCATGCCGAGCGCGCCGGCCGGCTTGGTCATCCGCTTCTGCCGCTCCCAGGCCTCGCCGAGCGCCTTGGCGTCCAGCGGGCGGATCTGCGCGACGGTCTCGCCCAGCAGGTCGTGCGGGTCCTCGCCCGGCAGGGCGCGCCGGCCGTACGTCTCCTCGTGCACGACCCAGGACAGCGGGCGGCGCTTGGACCAGCCGGCCTGCATCAGCTCGGGCTCGTCCGGGAACTCGTCGACGTAGCCCACGCACAGGTAGGCGACGATCTCCAGGTGCTCGGGCAGGCCGAGGACGCGCACCATCTCGCGCTCGTCGAAGAAGCTCACCCAGCCGACACCGAGGCCTTCCGCGCGGGCGGCGAGCCAGAGGTTCTCGACCGCGAGCGCGGAGGAGTACGGCGCCATCTGCGGCTGGGTGTGGCGGCCCAGGGTGTGCCGGCCGCCGCGGGTGGGGTCGGCGGTGACGACGATGTTCACCGGGGTGTCGAGGATGGCCTCGATCTTCAGTTCCTTGAACTGCTTGGCCCGGCCCTTGGGCAGCGACTTGGCGTACGCGTCGCGCTGACGCATGGCCAGTTCGTGCATCGCCTGCCGGGTCTCGGCGGAGCGGATGACGACGAAGTCCCAGGGCTGCGAGTGGCCCACGGAGGGTGCCGTGTGAGCGGCCTCCAGGACGCGCAGCAGTACCTCGTGCGGGATGGGGTCGGCGCGGAAGCCGTTGCGGATGTCGCGGCGCTCGCGCATCACCTTGAGCACGGCCTCGCGCTCCGCCTCGTCGTAGCCGGGCGCGGCGGGGCCGGCGGGCCGCGGTGCCTGCGCCTGTGCGGCCGTGGTCTCCTCCCGGGTCTCTTCCGGGTCGGCGCCGTGGGTGTCCAGGTCGTCCGCGTGCTGGACGGCGTCGGGCGCGGGCTCCTCGGCCGACGCGGCGGGCGCGTCGCCGTCGCGGGGTGCGGGAACCGTGGCGGCGGGGTCCTCCGGAGCGAGTTGGTCCGCCGGGACGACGATGGGGTGCGGCGGGGTGGGGGCCAGGTGCGGGGTGGTGGGCACCGAGCCCTCGACCGGCACGAACTCTCCGAGGGTCTGGCCGGGCTGCGGCTGGAGGGGGACGCCGGGGCGGAGGGGCGCGCCGTGGGTGTGCTCGTCCGGCGCCGGGTCCGCGGGCGGCGTCGCCGCGTCCGGCCGGGCGGGCTGGGCGCCGGCCGTTCCGGGGGCCCCGGGGGCGGCGTCGGCGGGCTGGGGGGTGTTCGGGTCCTGGACGGCGGGGTCCGCGAGGTGAGCGGCGGCCGGTTCGGTGGCGGTGCCGGCCGCGTCCTGCGGGGCGGGCTCCGCGGCGATGGGCGCCTCCGGGACCGGCTGTTCCGTGACCGGGGCGGGCGTCGCTGTGGCCTCGGTGGGAGCCGCCGGCGCGGGCGCGGCTTCGGAAGCGTCGGCGGTCTGCAGCTGAGGCCGCGTCGCCTCGGCCGGTTGACCTGCCGTCAGGGGAGTCTCGGCGGTGTCGCCGGGCCGGGCCGTGTGGACGGCCCCCGGGACCTGTGTGACGTCGGCCTGGGCGGCCTGCTCGGCGGCCCCTTCCAGGGTCTGGCCCGCCTCGGGGGTGCGCGCGGCGGCGGGCACGGGCACGGCCTGCACGCCCTCCGGGCCGGTGCCGGTCGCGTGCGCCGTCTCGGCGGCGGCCACGGTGTCGGCGGGAACGCCCGCCCGCGCGGCCTCCGCGGGCTCACCGGCCTGCGCGGCCTCGGCGGCACCTTCGGGGACGTCGCCGGACTCGGGCACCTGCATGCCGTCCGTCACCTGCGCGCTGTCCGGACCGTGCGCACCGCCCGGAGCGTGCGCGGGCTTCGCGGCTCCGCGGGGCGCGGCCACGGACGGCGGCACGGGAGCACCGGGAACGGCCCCGGCACCCACCGGCAGCGGACCGCCCTCGGGCACCTGCCCGCCATCCGGCACGTCGGCACCGGAAGCAACACCGGCACCCTCCGGCTGGGGCCCGTCCTCGGGCACCTGCCCGCCTTCCGGCACCTGGCCAGCACCCGGGACACCCTCTGCGACGGCACCCTCGAGCTGAGGCCCGGGCTCAACCCCGGCCTCCGACACGGCCGCACCGGGAACCACCCCGGCACCCACCGACAGCGGACCACCCTCGGGCACCTGCCCACCCTGCCCGCCATCCGGCAGGGCAGCACCGAGAGCAACACCGGTGGCATCCGACCGCGGACCGCCCTCGGCGACACCACCGGGCTCAACCCCAGCCATCGGAACGGCGGTACCGGCGCCCTCCGTCGTCCGGCCGCCGGTCACCGTCGGGTCGGCCAGGGGACCCTGACCGGCCGTGGGCAGGTGGCTCGCGTCCGGGCCCTGCGGGGCGACGGCGGCCTGGGCCGCGCCGACCGGTTGCGGGGCCGGGTCCGGGACAACCGTTTCCGCGGTCCCCGCCCCGGCGCCCGTCTCGGGGGTCGCCACGGTGGGCCGGGCGCCCCAGGGCGCGGCGCCCTGCGGGGCCATCTCGCGCAGTTGCGGGACGTCGAGGTACTCGGGGCCGGTCGTGGGCGGTCCGGGCCGGCGGACCGGGGCGTCCGCGGGGCCGCGGTCGGCCAGGGAACGGACCGGGCTCGCGGAGGCGTCGGGGATCGGCGGACCGAGGTGCAGCGGCCGACGCGGTGGCACCGCCACGGGGATCCCGGCCGGCGGCGTGGCCGCCTGGTCGCGGTGCCGCACACCGCCGAGGTCGACGGAGCCGGTGTCGCGGCCGGCCGTCTCGTGCGGGCCCGGTTGGTGGACGGCCTCGAGGACCGGCTCCGGGGCGGGCGGGGCCACCTCGTTGCCCCACGCTCCGTGGGAGCCCGGCAGCAGCAGGTCTTCGTCCTGGGCGGGAGACTCGGAGAGGTAGGCGTACGCACCGTGCGCGGAGACGCCCGGCTGCTCCACCATGCCTGCGCTCTCCGGCAGTCCCTCGCCCGGGACCTGGCCGGTGTCGGTCATGCGTACCCCTCGCCCATCGGTTTAGTGCTCCTACGACCTGCTCACCCGGAACGGCGCACCGACCGCCCCCAGTGAAGAACGAGCGTCCGCGCCGTGCGGCACGAACAACCCGCCCGGAAAAGGCGACAAAGCCATTGAGTGGCATTCTCGCGGTCGTCCGGCCACCGCGACAGCGTGATCCGCGACGGCCCGCTGTGGACTGCGCCACGTTGCGCGTTCTCCGGGTCTGCCGTACCACACCCGCCCTGAATCGGGTGGGTTTTCCGGACATTGACGAACGAACTTCCGGACCACCCGGTGCGGTGCAACAATCGGCCAGCCTACCGCGAGCGGTACGACAACCCGATCACGGGGCGCGCTCGGGCAGCACGGCACTGAGCAGGAACACGACGCTGCGCTCCGTCTCCGTCCAGGCGCGCGTGTCGAGCGCGACGGACTGGAGCAGGGCGCACTCGACCCGGTATCCGTGCTCGGTGAGGTCGCGGCCGACGAGTTCGGCCTCGTCCCGGGTCGCGGCATGGGCGACGATCCGCTGCGGACGCCGGTCGGCGACCGCGGAGACCACGGCCACTCCCCCGCCGCCGACGCGGACGACGTCCGGTTCGGACAGGTTCTCCAGAATGTGCGGGGCGGTGCCGTGCACCACCTGCGTCCGGACGCCGAAGCGCTGCGCGGCCGACTCGGTGCGGGCGCAGGCCCGTGCGTCCCGGTCGACGGCGATGACGGCGGCGCCGCCGAGCGCGGCCTCGGTGGCGAAGGCGCCGCTGCCGCAGCCGATGTCCCACACGAGGTCGCCGACGCGCGGTCCGAGGCGGGCGAGTTGGGCGGCCCGGAGCAGCTCCGTCTCCCCCTCGCCGAGCCCGCCGCCGTAGACCTCGGCGGGCTGGGTCCAGCCGCGCGGCCCCTGGCCGGGGTCGTGCCCGGCGATCCACTCGCCGCCCTCGCCGCCGCTCCGGCCGCCGATGACGATGACGACGTTGGGGTCGCGCCAGGTGTGGTCGGCGGCCTTGTCGGAGGTGACGACGGTGACCTGCTCGCGCTCGGTGCCGAGTTCCTCGCAGATGACAAAGGTGCGGTGGACGCCGTCCAGGAGCAGGCCGAGTTCGGCGGGTCCGGCACCGGGAGCGGTGAGCACGGCGACCTTGGCGTGGGCGCGGCACACGTTCACCGCGCGGCGCAGGCTGCGCTTGTGCGCGACGACCACCTGGGCGTCGTCCCAGGGCATCCCGGCGCGGGCGAAGGCGGCGGCCACGGAGGAGACGGCGGGGACGACCTCGACCTCCAGGCCGAACTCCGGTGCGCGCAGGGCCCGTACGACTCCGAAGAAGCCCGGGTCGCCGTCGGCGCACACGACCGCGGTGCCGCGGTGGGCGGCGATGCGGCGGGCGGCGAGGGGGACACTGCCGAGTCGGATGCGTTCGGCGGTGCGCGGTACCTCGGGCAGCGCCAGGTGGTGGGCCGCGCCGGCCACGAGGGTGGCGGCGCCCAGGGCGCCGCGCGCCGCGTCGGTCAGCGGCGAACCGTCCCAGCCGATCACCGTGACCCGGTCGGCCATCGTCGTCAGTCTCCAGGATTGCGCAGGTCGTGGGGGTGCGGACGCCCGAGAGCGTGTTCCGCGAGCGTACCCGGTGGAGCTGTCCGGTGCGCGGCGGGGCGGGGCGGGTGCGCCCGCGGGTCGCGGCGGCTCAGTTCCATTCCGGGAAGGACGTGTAGCCGCCGGACCCGGCGAGCTGTTCGCCCGCGCCCTCCAGGTCCTCCGGCAGCAGGCTCCACACGATGAAGTCGGTGCGCAGATCGGTCCACGTGCCGTCCTCGGTGCGGACGTGGGCTATGCAGGCGTTGCGCAGCACGCCCTCGCTGATGCAGCCGATCTTCTGGGCGACCTGCTGGGAGGCGGTGTTGTCGGCGGCCGTGCGCAGCTCGATGCGTTCGAACTTCTGGTCGCCGAAGAGCCATTGCGCGGTGGCGAGCGCGGCCTCGGCGGCGTAGCCCTCCCCGCGCGCCCAGGGTGCGACGATGTAGGACAGTTCGGCGGACCGCACGTGCCAGTCGGCCTTGGTCAGCTGGACGATGCCGACCAGCCGCTGGGTGAGGAACTCGGCGACGGCGAGGTCCAGACCCCGGCCGGCGGCGCGTTCGGCGGGGGCGTACTCGTCGACCCAGGTCCGGGCCCCGTCCTCGGTGAAGGGCTGGGGGACGTCGGTCCAGGCCGCGACCTGCTCGTCGTTCATCATCTCGGCCAGCGCGGGTACGTCGTCCTCCTCGAGGGGACGCAGCACCAACCGCTCCGTGCTGATGGAGATGTTGGGGAAGGTGCTGTTCATGCGCCGCTCCGTAACCGTCGGAAGAACCTTCAGGGCCCTGCTGAACTGCCCAGCATGCAGCATGAAAGCACTGAACCGCACCACGGGGTCCTCCCCCACTGCCGGAACGGCGTGGGGGTGCCCTCACCCGGTGAGGGCGCGGACCCCGTGCGTCGTGCGGGTGCCGGTCGTGCGGATCAGAACGCCGGGACGACCGCGCCGTTGTACTTGTCCTCGATGAACTTCTTCACCTCGGGCGAGGTGAGCAGCTCGGCCAGCTTCTTCACCCGCGGGTCGTTCTCGTTGCCCTTCTTCACGACGAGGATGTTGGCGTACGGGTTGCCCTGCGCGGCCTCGGCGGCGATGGCGTCCTTGGCCGGGCTGAGCTTGGCCTCCAGCGCGTAGTTGCCGTTGATCACCGCGGCGTCGACGTCACCGAGGGAGCGCGGCAGCTGGGCCGCCTCCAGCTCCTTGAACTGGATGTTCTTCGGGTTGGAGGTGACGTCCTTGGGGGTCGCGTCGTATCCGGCGCCGGCCTTCAGCTTGATGAGGCCGTTCGCCTCCAGCAGCTTCAGCGCGCGGGCCTCGTTGGTGGTGTCGTTGGGCACCGCGACGGTGGCGCCCTTCTTCAGGTCGGCCAGCTTCTTGACGCTCTTCGAGTACACGCCGAGCGGCTCCAGGTGCACCGCGCCGCCCGGCACCGGCACCAGGTCGGTGCCGTTCTTCTTGTTGAAGTCGTCGAGGTACGGCTTGTGCTGGAAGTAGTTGGCGTCGAGCTGGCCCTGCTGGACGGCCGTGTCCGGGGTCACGTAGTCGGTGAACTCCTTGACCTCCAGCTTCAGGCCGGCCTTCTTCGCCAGGTGGTCCTTCACGTAGGTGAGGATCTCGCCCTGCGGGTTGGGGGTGGCGCCGACCGTCAGCGCGGCGTCGGCGTCGGCCTTGGCGGAGCCGGACTCCGAGCCGCAGGCGGTGAGCCCGAGGGTGAGGGCTCCGGCGGCGAGGACAGCAGCGGCGATCTTGGTGGTGTTACGCACGAAAAGTGCCTTTCCTTGGGTGGTGCGACCCCTTGAACGGGGAGTCTGGGGAGGAGGGGCTTCAGGCGGCCTTGCCGGCGCCGGCGGTCGCGGGCTCGCCGGCCTTCAGCAGCCGCAGCTTCGGCGCCGGGCCGGAGCGGCCGGAGCGGCGGTCCAGTGTGCGGGCCGCGAAGTCGCCGGCGAGCTGGATGGCCGAGATGACCACGGCGAGGATCGCGACAGTGATCCACATCAGCTGGGTCTCGAAGCGCTGGTAGCCGTAGCGGATGGCGATGTCGCCGAGCCCCCCGGCGCCGACCGTGCCGGCCATCGCCGAGTAGCCGATGAGCGTGACGACCGTGGTCGTGGTGCCGGCGATCAGCGAGGGCAGGGACTCGGGTACGAGGACCTTGCGTACGACGGTCCAGGTGTTGCCGCCCATCGCCTGGACGGCTTCGACCAGCCCGCCGTCCACTTCGCGGACGGAGGTCTCGACGAGCCGGGCGAAGAAGGGGATGGCGCCGATGGCCAGCGGCACGATGGCGGCCTCGCGCCCGATGGTCGTACCGGTGACGAAGCGGGTGAAGCCCATCAGGGCCACCATCAGGATGATGAACGGCATCGAGCGGGTGATGTTCACGACCTGCCCGATGACCTTGTTGGCGACGACGTTCTGCAGCAGGCCGCCCCGGTCGGTGAGGACCAGCAGGACGCCGAGGGGCAGTCCGCCGACGACGGCGACGAGCGTGGACCAGCCGACCATGTAGAGGGTGTCCCAACTGGCCTGGGACAGCAGCGGTTGCATCGTCGAGAAATCAGTCCAGGTCACTTGGCACCTTCCTTCACCAGCACCGGCTGCCCGGCCGGGTCGTGGTCGACGACGTCGATCTGCAGGCCCTGTTCGCGCAGGAAGCCGATGGGCACCACGTTGTCCTCGTAGCGGCCGGGGAGTTCGATGCGCATCCGGCCGACCTGGAGGCCGCCGACCGTGTCGATGGCGGCGCCGAGGATCGAGATGTCGATGTTGTACGTGCGGGACAGCTGCGAGATGACGGGCTGGGTGGCGCTCTCGCCGTGGAAGGTGACGTCGAGGACGGTCCGGTCGTCGCCGGAGGCCTCCCCGCCGACCGGGAAGAGCGCGGCGGCCAGCTCGGAGCCCGGGGTGGCGAGGAGTTCGCTCACCGTGCCGGACTCGACGATGCGGCCGTTCTCCATGAGCGCCGCCGAGTCGCAGACGGACTTCACGACGTCCATCTCGTGCGTGATGAGCAGGACCGTCAGGCCGAGCTGCCGGTTCAGGTCGCGCAGCAGCTGGAGGACGGAGCGGGTGGTCTCCGGGTCGAGGGCGCTTGTGGCCTCGTCGGACAGCAGCACCTTGGGGTCGCCGGCGAGGGCGCGGGCGATGCCGACGCGCTGCTTCTGGCCGCCGGAGAGCTGGGCGGGGTAGGCCCGGGCCTTGTCGGCGAGACCGACGAGGTCGAGCAGTTCGAGCGCCCTGCGGGAACGTTCCTTCCCTGAGGTGCCGAGGATCTCCAGCGGCAGTTCGACGTTGTCCTGGACGGTGCGCGAGGACAGCAGGTTGAAGTGCTGGAAGACCATGCCGATCCGGCTGCGCGCCCGTCGCAGCTCCTTGCCCGCCCGGTGGCCGCGGCCGGCCAGGGCGGTGAGGTCCTGTCCGGCGACGGTGACCGTGCCGGAGGTGGGGCGCTCCAGCAGGTTGACGCAGCGGATGAGCGAGGACTTGCCGGCGCCGGACTGGCCGATGACGCCGTACACCTCGCCCTCGCGGACGTGCAGGTCGACGCCGTCGAGCGCGGTGATCTCGCGGCCGCGCGAACTGTAGACCTTGGTGAGGCCCGATGTGGTGATCACGTGGGTTTCCGTCACTGTCGAGTGCGCGGCGCGTCGTGGACGCCGGGCACGGCATTCATGGTCGGGGGGCGCCAGAACGCGGCACAGCTCTCGCAGGGGTGCTCAGACCGGGAGAAACGTGTGCGCGGGGGGCGTGGCTCGGCCGCGGGCGCCGGGCGGACCGGACGCGGGTGCGGACGTGCGCGGGCTCTCGCTTCGGGGCGCGAGGCTCAGCTGGTGCAGGGGCCCTCTAGAAGGCGCACATTCGACGTACAGGACACATACAACGAGCACCGGGCGGGACAGTCGCCTCGGTCGCAGGGGTGCGGTCGCTCGTCGTGGTCATGCGGTCAGTAAACCAGAGACACAGGGACCGGAGGCCCTCGCTGTCCACATGCCGGACACGCATGGACAGCTGGAAATGCGGCACGGACCTGGGGTTTCGCGCCTGTGACCAGTGCGGACAAGGCCCTCGGGCGTCGGTCCGCGCGGTCGAGGCGGGTCCGGGGACCGGCGGACTGTGGCCAACGCCACGGCGCCGCACCCGGGGAAGCGGTACCGGCGCCGGGTCCGCGGGGCCGGGCCGGGCGCGGCGGGAGGTAACCCCCGTAATAAGGTCGGCGGCATGCTTGATGCCCTGACGCTGGTGACCGGCGTCGCCGCGCTGCTGCTCGCCGCCTGGTGCGGCTGGGCGGCCTACCGTGACCAGCCCACGAAGGACTGGCACTTCATCGGAATGGCCCTGGTGTCGCTGCTCGCCCTGGTCCAGCTGGTGGTCGGGGTCGTGGCGCTGGCGCGGGGCGAGAAGCCGGCGCAGGGCACGACGATCTTCGTCGCGTATCTGCTGGGTGCCGTCGCGTGCGTCCCGGCGGCCGGGCTGATGTCGCTGACCGAGCGCACCCGCTGGGGTTCGGTGACGGCCGCGGCGGGCGGAGTGGTCCTCGCGGTTCTGGAGGTGCGGCTCTATGACATCTGGGGAAGGTGAGAGGAGCGTCATGGAGGAGAAGCCGGCCGGGGCGCGGCTCATCAGCGGTCCGGGCATCCTGCTGGTCTGGCTGTACGGCGTGATGGTCGTCGGCGCCGTGTCGCGCTCGGTGTACCAGATCGCCACGGAGTTCGACCGGGCGCCGCTCGCGTACTCGCTGTCCGCGGTCGCCGGAGTCGTCTACGGCTTCATCACGTACTCGCTGGTGCGGGGCGGGGAGAAGGCGCGCAGGGTCGCGCTGGCGTGCTGCGTCGCCGAACTGGCGGGCGTGCTGACGGTCGGCACGTGGACGCTCCTGGACCGGTCCGCGTTCCCCGACGCGACCGTGTGGTCGGACTACGGCCGGGGCTACGTCTTCATCCCGGTGCTGCTCCCGCTGTCGGCCATGTACTGGCTGCGCAGGGCGCGGAAGCAGCAGCCGCAAGCGGCCTGATCCGGGTACCGACCGCCCGCGCTACGCGGTCGCCGCGTAGCTGCCGTCCGGCTTCTCCAGGATGATCATCAGTACGCCGTCGGCGCCCTGGGAGGTGCCGACCGCCTGGTAGCCCACGCGCCGGTACAGGCGCAGGTTTCCCTCGCTGCGGTGGCCCGTGTGCAGCCGGAACCTGGTGGCGCCGCGCTCCCCGGCCAGCGCGGCCTCGGCCGCGCGCAGCAGCCGGGCGCCGATGCCGTGCCCCTGGAGGCGCGGGTGGACGCAGAGCTTGCTGATGAGGGCCGCACCGTCCTCGGTCACCCGGCCGCGCACCGAGCCGACCACCTCGTCGCCGAGCCGCGCCACGAAGACGCAGTCCTCGGCGAGTTCGTGACGGATCGAGTCGAGGCTCTCGACGAGCGGGTCGATGCGGTAGTTGCCGTACAGCGCGGCCTCGCTCTGGAAGCACAGGTACTGCAGCCTGAAGATCTGCTCCGCGTCCTGTTCGGCCGCCGCAGAGATGGTCACGCTCATGCCCATGTGCGCATGCCTCCCGCTCACTTGATCGCCGGTGGTCCTTCACTCCTATCCCCGCGCCGCGCGGGCCGCAACCTCTCGTTCGGTCAACTTTTGCGGGCATCCCGGACAACTAGGATGTTCCAGGCTCGTGTTGCCCTGTGAGATACCCAACTCACCCCAAACGCCACGGCCGTCCCGGCGCGGGCTGCCGGGACGGCCGTGGCGCGCCCCGAACGGGGCGGCGGGGTTCAGCGGTTGCGGCGCGGGCCGCTCAGGAAGTCCTCGCGGGCGAGCAGTCCGGCGTCGGCGTTGTCGGTGAAGATCCCGTCGATGCCGGTGGCGAAGTAGGCCTGGAACACGCCGAAGACGTCACCGTAGGCGTCGGCGGCGGTGCCCTTGCGGAACGCGGGCGGCAGGAACGGGTTCTCGTTGCGGACGGTGTAGGGGTGCAGGATCAGGCCCGCGGCGTGCGCGTCCCTCACGAGCGTGCTCGGCTTGGTGAGGTTGCCGTCCGCGTCCTTGGGGATGACCAGGTCGACGGTCGGGCCGATGCCCTGCGCGTAGGAGGCGATCTCCTTCAGGCCCTTGGGCGTGATCAGGTCGGCGACCGTACGCGGATCGCCCGCCTCGACGAAGTCCCAGGGGCGGCTGGGCGCGTCCGACAGCAGCACCACGAGCGGATTGCCGACGAGCCGGTGCAGCCGCTGGACGCTGCTCGGTTCGAAGGACTGGAGGATCACCGGGGAGTCCTTCTTGTCCTTGCCGTACTTGCGCAGCAGCGCGGCGATCCGCTCCTCCAGGCCGAGGCCCAGCTTGCGGAAGTACGTCGGGTGCTTGGTCTCGGGGTAGATCCACACCTGCCGACCACGCTTGCGGGTCTGCTCGTCCTGCCACTTCAGGACCTCTTCGAAGGTGGGGATCTCCCAGCGTCCGTTGTAGAGGGTGTTGTGGGGGCGGTTGGCCGGGATGCGCTCGACCGCGCGCAGCGTCTTCAGCTCGGCGAGGGTGAAGTCCTCGGTGAACCAGCCGGTGGTGGGCACCCCGTCCAGGGTCTTGGTGGTCCTGCGGGCGGCGAACTCGGGGTGGTCGGCGACATCGGTGGTGCCGCCGATCTCCGGCTCGTGCCGGCACACGAGGTGACCGTCCTTCGTCGGCACCACATCACCGGCCTCGACGACATGGGCGCCGAGGTCGAGGGCCAGGTCGTAGGAGCCGAAGGTGTGCTCGGGCCGGTAGCCGCTGGCGCCCCGGTGGCCGACGATCGTCGGCACGGGCAGACTCTTCAGCCCGCCGCCCTTCCGGCCGCCGCCCTGCTGCCCGTCGCCCTGTTGCCCGCCGGCTGTCGCGCCCTGGGCGGCTCTGGCCGCGCCGGGCAGTCCGAGGACCGCTCCGCCCGCGCCCAGCACCGCGGCCCCGAGCACCGCCCTGCGTCCGGTGCCGCGTCCCTGCTCGTCCGACTCCCGCGTACCCATGACCGCCTCCTGGTCTCGTGTCGTCCGTGCGCGCCGATCGTAGGGGGGCGCGGGTGACGGACGGGAGGCCGCGTGGCGAACACCGGCGTGACGCCGGGTGTCGTCGGAGGCCTTACGGGACACAAGGGGCGCCGTCCGCCGGACGGGTGACGGCCCGTCGGCATGTTCCGGCCCGGCCCGGGAAGGCGCACTCAGGGCCTTTCGCTCTGCGCGGACGGCGAGCGACCTCCATCACACCGTTCCGTTCGGGTTACCGGGGCGAAACGTACTCCGTCGCAGGTAAACGTATGTCAACAGTGTGTAAGAGGCGGTGAGCCCGATGTGCATTCGGCCCCGAGCCGCGAGTATCGTCCTCACCTGCACAGACTCATACTCAATCCCTCGACATCTCCAGACACCGGAGGGCCCGTTGTCCCGCTTCGCGCTCATCAAGGCAGTGCTCGGCCCGATCATGCGCCTGATGTTCCGCCTACGGGCGGAGGGCGCGGAGCGGATTCCGGGCGACGGCCCGGTCATCCTGGCCGGAAACCACCTGACCTTCATCGACTCGATGATCCTGCCGCTGGTCTGCGACCGTCAGGTCTTCTTCATCGGCAAGGACGAGTACGTCACCGGGAAGGGCCTCAAGGGCCGGCTGATGGCCTGGTTCTTCACCGGCGTCGGCATGATCCCCGTCGACCGTGACGGCGCCCGGGGCGGTGTGGCCGCGCTGATGACCGGCCGCCGGGTGCTGGAGGAGGGCAGGATGTTCGGCATCTACCCGGAGGGCACCCGCTCCCCCGACGGCCGCCTGTACCGCGGCCGCACCGGCATCGCCCGGCTCACCCTGATGACCGGGGCGCCCGTGGTCCCGTTCGCCATGATCGGCACCGACAAGCTCCAGCCGGGCGGCACGGGTCTGCCCCGGCCGGGCCGCGTCACCGTCCGTTTCGGCGAGCCGATGGAGTTCTCCCGGTACGAGGGCATGGACCGGGACCGGTACGTCCTGCGGGCCGTGACCGACTCGGTGATGACGGAGGTCATGCGGCTGTCCGGGCAGGAGTACGTCGACATGTACGCGACCAAGGCGAAGGCCGCGTAGGCCTCCGGCGGCCGGGGTTCAGGGCCTTCGGCCCTTCGGTCAGAGCTTCTGGCCCTTCAGCAGGAACCACGCCGCCAGTGCCGTGGCCAGCAGTACCGCCGCTCCCGCGCCCGACGCCAGGTGCAGGCCGTGGACGAAGGACTCCCTGGCCGCGTGCAACAGGGCCGCGGAGGCGTGCGCCGGCAGACCCGCCGCCGCCTCGACCGCGCCGCCCAGCGACTCGTGGGCGGCGGACGGCGTCCCCTCCGGGCCGGTGAAGCCGCGGTAGACGCCGGTCACGATGGAGCCCAGCAGGGCGATGCCGAGGGCCGCGCCCAGTTCGTACGCCGTCTCGGAGACCGCCGAGGCGGCGCCCGCCTGCTCCTTGGGCACGCTGGAGAGGATCACGTCGGCGGTGACCGTGAAGGAGAAGCCGGCACCGACGCCGACCAGCAGCAGGGCCGTGCCCAGCAGCGGGTAGCCGGTGCTCCCGCTGAGGGTGGTCAGCGCGGCCAGCCCCACTCCGATGGCGGCCAGCGAGCCGGAGACCACGCCCCGCACCGAGAAGCGCCGGGCCGCCCGGCCGGCGATCAGTCCGGCCGCCACCGCGCCCAGGGCGGCGGGCAGTTCGAACAGGCCCGCCTCGAACGGCCGCCTGCCCTGGACCAGTTGCAGGTACTGGGAGAGGAAGAACACCAGGCCGGACATGCCGAGCACGGTCAGCAGGTCGGCGAGGACGGCGCCGGAGAACCCCCGGTCGCGGAAGAGCCGTATGTCCAGCAGCGGCTTCGGCAGCATGAGCTGACGGCGCAGGAAGCCGTACAGCGCGGCCGCGCCCAGCAGTCCCGTGGCGAGGGCCGGCCAGGTGAACCCGCGTGCCGCGGCCTCCTTGACCGCGTAGACGACGCCGACCACGCCGACCAGTGACAGCACGACGCTCGCCAGGTCCCACGGGCCCGGGTCGGGGTTGCGGGACTCGGGCAGGGTCCTGATGCCGACCAGGACGAGGACCGCCATCACGGGCAGGTTGATGAGGAAGACCGAGCCCCACCAGAAGTGCTCGAGCAGCAGGCCGCCCACGATCGGGCCGAGGGCCGTGCCGCCGGAGGCGGTCGCGCCCCAGATGCCGACGGCGAGGCTGCGCTCGCGCGGGTCGTGGAAGAGGTTGCGGATCAGGGCGAGCGTGGCGGGCATCAGGGTGGCGCCCGCGACGCCGAGCAGCGCCCGGGCCAGGATCATCAGTTCCGGCGTGGTGGCGTAGGCGTTGAGCACGGAGACGGCGCCGAACGCGGTGGCACCGCCGAGCAGGATGCGCTTGCGGCCGATGCGGTCGCCGAGGCTGCCCATGGAGACGAGCAGGCCGGCGATGACGAAGGAGTAGACGTCGCCGATCCACAGCAGCTGGGTGCCGGAGGGCCTGAGGTCCTCACTGATGAAGGGGGTCGCGAGACCGAGGACGGTCGCGTCGACGGCCACCAGCAGCACGGCGAGCACGAGGACGGAGAGCGCGAGCCAGCGGCCCGGACGCTGCTCCACCTCCGCCGCGCGAGCCGGCTGCAGGGTGCTGGTCATGATTCCTCGTTCCGTGATGTGTCCGTGCGCAGTGCGCCGCCGAGCAGCAGCTCGGTGATCATGTGAGGGAAGTCCTTGGGGGCGACCTTGCCGCTCAGTACGACGTAGGCGCCGGAGGCGATGAGGCCGAAGAGGGCCTCGGTGAGCCAGGCGGGGGTGAGGTCGATACGGAACTCGCCGCTGAGCTGGCCGCGCCGGAAGACCTCGGAGATGCGCTCGTCGAGCCGGGCCCAGCCCTCGTTCTGCTCCTCGCCCTCGAAGAGCTGGTTCTCCGTGTAGAGGAAGGAGAGCAGCCCGGCCGCCGGTTCGATCTCGCGGACCAGGCGCCGTACGGCGTCACCGGCCGGCCCCTCCCCCAGGCGGGCTGTGTCGAGGGCGGCCTCGCACTCGGCGATGCCGAGCGCCTCCAGCGCCCTGACGAGCGAGTCGCGTCCGGCGAAGTGGCGGTGCAGCGTGGCCCGGCTGATCCCGGCCGCCTTGGCGACCTCGTCCATGGTGGCGGTGGACTTGTGGGCGAGCAGGGTGGCTGCGCTGCGCAGCACGTGGTCACGATCGACAGCCATGAGACAACAGTAGCCCATGTGAGACATCAGTGTCTCATCACGGGCGTGCGCGTCTCACGCTCACGGACGGGAATAGCTCACCTCAGGTGGAAAAAGGGGTGCCGCGGGTGCTCAGTGCCAGGGCAGCTGCCCTCGCCGCTCCCAGTAGGCCCGAGGTTCCTCGGCCAGCGCGTCGAGGCGGGCGAGCTGGTCCTCGTCCAGGTCGACGGCCGGGGCCTCGAGGTTGGAGACGAGCTGACCCGGGGTGGCGGCGCCGGAGAGGACCACTCCCACCCACGGCCTGCGCAGGATCAGGGCGAGGGCGACCGCGTCGCAGCCCAGGCCCGTCTCCCGGGCGACCGCCTTGAGCGCCTCGGGGGCGTACGGCTCGGCGAGCCGCCCGTTGGCCATGCCCTCCTTGACGATCACCGTCAGCCCGGCGTCGTGCGCCTCGGCGAGCGCGGGGGCCGCGGAGGTCTCCAGGGCGTTGTACGTCGACTGGACGGTACGGAAGAGGGGGGCGCCGTCGACCGTCACGCCGAGCGCGGCCCGGACGGTGTCGGCCTGGGCGGGCCCGCTGGTGGAGAAGCCGATCGTGAGGCCGTCCGCGGCGGCCTCGGCGAGCCTGGCGTGCAGTTCCCTGTCGGTGAGCGCCGGGCTGTCCGGGGTCAGCGAGTGGATCTGGTACAGGTCGAGGCGGTCGCCGAGGAGTTCGGCGGTCTCGGCACGCTGCCGCTCGTAGGTGGCGAGGCTGTGGTCCTTGACCTCGTGCCGGTCGGCGTCGGTGGTCCAGTTCGCGGTGTAGGTGTAGCCCCACTTGCTGCCGACGACGACGTCGGCGGCGTCGGGGCGAGCCCTGAGCCACTCGGCGAGGAACTCCTCGGCGCGGCCGTAGGAGCGGGCGGCGTCGACGTAGCGGACGCCCTGCGCGTAGGCGGCGTCCAGGAGTTCGTGGGTGCGCTCGCGCAGGGCGTCGACGGTGCGGTCGGCCGGGAGGTCGCGGTCCCGGCCGAGGTTGACGTAACCGGGCCGTCCGACGGCGGCGAGCCCCAGGCCGATGTGGCAGGTGGGCGTCGTGACCGAGGCCAGTCTGGCGAAGGGCATCGCGGGCTCCGTCCGGTCGCTTCCTCACGGCTGTCGACCCAACGTAGCCCGTGATGCCCCGGCAGGCGCGTACCGCCGTTTCCCGGCGTCCGCCGCTTCCCGGTGTCCGCTCCCTCTCGGGGCCGATGCTTCCGGGCGTCCGCTACTTCCCGGCGCCCGCCCACTGGTGCTGCGCCGCCACGTCCGCCTTGACCTCGACGAGCTGGACGGCGACCGCGCTCGGGGCGGTGCCGCCGCGGCCGCTGCGGGAGGCGAGGGCGCCGGGGACATTGAGGACGGTGCGCACCTCGGGCGTCAGATGGGCGGAGATCTTGGCGAACTGCTCGTCGGTCAGCTCGTCGAGTTCCTTGCCCTCGGCCTCCGCGGCCTTCACGCACTCGCCGGCGACCTCGTGCGCCACCCGGAACGGCACGCCCTGCTTGACCAGCCACTCGGCGATGTCGGTGGCCAGCGAGAAGCCGGCCGGGGCCAGCTCCTCCATCCGCTCGCGGTGCACGGTGAGCGTGGCCATCATGCCGGTGAAGGCCGGCAGCAGGACCTCCAGCTGGTCGCAGGAGTCGAAGACGGGCTCCTTGTCCTCCTGGAGGTCGCGGTTGTACGCCAGCGGCAGGGCCTTGAGGGTGGCGAGCAGACCGGTCAGGTTGCCGATCAGCCGGCCGGACTTGCCGCGCGCCAGCTCGGCGATGTCCGGGTTCTTCTTCTGCGGCATGATCGACGAGCCGGTGGAGAAGGCGTCGTGCAGGGTCACGAAGGAGAACTCCTTCGTGTTCCAGATGATGACCTCCTCGGCGATCCGGGAGAGGTTCACCCCGATCATCGCGGTGACGAAGGCGAACTCCGCGACGAAGTCACGGGAGGCCGTGCCGTCGATGGAGTTGCCGGCGCTGCCGCGCTCGAAGCCGAGGTCCCGCGCCACCGCCTCCGGGTCCAGGCCGAGGGAGGAACCGGCCAGGGCGCCGGAGCCGTAAGGCGACACCGCGGTCCGCTCGTCCCACTGGCGCAGCCGCTCGGCGTCCCGCGACAGGGACTGGACGTGCGCGAGGACGTGGTGGGCGAACAGCACCGGCTGGGCGTGCTGGAGGTGGGTGCGGCCGGGCATGGCCACGTCCGGGTGGGCCTCGGCCAGGCCGATGAGCGCGTCCTGGAGGTCGGCGATCAGGGCGCCGATGATCCGGGCGTGGTCGCGCAGGTACATGCGGAACAGGGTGGCGACCTGGTCGTTGCGGGACCGGCCGGCGCGCAGCTTGCCGCCGAGGTCGGCGCCGAGGCGCTCCAGCAGGCCGCGCTCCAGGGCGGTGTGCACGTCCTCGTCGGCGATGGTGCCGGTGAAGGAGCCGTCGGCGACGTCCGCCTCCAACTGGTCGAGGCCGGCCAGCATGCGCCGCAGTTCGTCGTCCGTGAGCAGCCCCGCCTGATGCAGCACGCGCGCGTGGGCGCGGGAGCCGGCGATGTCGTAGGGCGCGAGGCGCCAGTCGAAGTGGACGGACGCGGACAGCTTCGCCAGGGCCTCGGCGGGACCGTCGGCGAAACGGCCGCCCCAGAGCCGTACGTCACCGCTGTTGCTGCTCACTTGGGTTTGCTCCTCGGAGATGGCGATGTGCGCGACCGCCTCCCCACCGGTGAGTGAGGAGGCGGCTGTCAGGCTAGTGCGTGCGAGGCGACCCGGCGCCGTGACGCGAGGCCCGCGCCGGGTCGGGCCCGTCGGGGCCCGGTCGGGGCCTAGGCCAGATCGCGCCGCGCGGCGATCTTCGACGACAGGCTGTAGATGTCGATGAAGCCCTTGGCCGCGGACTGGTCGAAGGTGTCGCCGGTGTCGTAGGTGGCGAGGTTGAAGTCGTACAGCGACTCCTGCGAGCGCCGGCCGGTGACGACCGCGCGGCCGCCGTGCAGGGTCATGCGGACGTCGCCGGAGACGTGCTGGTTGGCCTCGTTGATGAAGCCGTCCAGGGCGCGCTTGAGCGGGGAGAACCACTGGCCGTCGTAGACCAGTTCGCCCCAGCGCTGCTCGACCTGCCGCTTGTAGCGGGCGAGCTCGCGCTCGACGGTGACGTTCTCCAGCTCCTGGTGGGCGGTGATCAGGGCGATCGCGCCCGGAGCCTCGTACACCTCGCGGGACTTGATGCCGACGAGGCGGTCCTCGACCATGTCGATCCGGCCGATGCCCTGGGCGCCGGCGCGCTCGTTGAGCTGCTGGACGGCCTGCAGGACGGTGACGGGCTTGCCGTCGATGGCGACGGGGACACCCTCCTTGAAGGTGATGACCACCTCGTCGGCCTCGCGGGCGACAGCCGGGTTCTGGGTGTACTCGTAGATGTCCTCGATCGGCGCGTTCCAGATGTCCTCGAGGAAGCCGGTCTCCACGGCGCGGCCGAAGACGTTCTGGTCGATGGAGTACGGGGACTTCTTGGTGGTCGCGATCGGGAGGTTCTTCTCCTCGCAGAACGCGATGGCCTTGTCCCGGGTCATCGCGTAGTCGCGGACCGGGGCGATGCACTTCAGGTCGGGGGCGAGGGCGACGATGCCGGCCTCGAAGCGGACCTGGTCGTTGCCCTTGCCGGTGCAGCCGTGGGCGACGATGCCGGCACCGTGCTTCTGGGCGGCGGCGACCAGGTGCTTGACGATCGTCGGCCGCGACAGCGCGGAGACCAGCGGGTAGCGGTCCATGTACAGGGCGTTGGCCTTGATCGCCGGGAGGCAGTACTCGTCGGCGAACTCGTCCTTGGCGTCGGCGACCTCGGCCTCGACGGCACCGCAGGCGAGCGCGCGCTTGCGGATGACGTCCAGGTCCTCGCCACCCTGGCCGACGTCGACCGCAACGGCGATGACCTCGGCGCCCGTCTCCTCGGCGATCCAGCCGATGGCGACGGAGGTGTCCAGACCGCCCGAGTAGGCGAGTACGACGCGCTCGGTCACGGGATTCTCCTCACACTGCATTCGCTGATATGCATGAGTATGCAGAACTCTGCATGGTTCGTCAATCTCGTCCGCGGCGCGTCGCGGCGCCGGGGACACGCGAGACGCCCGCAGCGATCCTTTAGACAGGCGAACGACTTTTCCTTGATAATCACTGGACATGGGAAAGACGTATGAGCGCATCGACGGCAGGCTGCGCACGTTCATCGAGCAGCAGCCCCTCTTCTTCACCGCGACCGCCCCGCTGTGCGGCGACGGCACGGTCAACCTCTCCCCCAAGGGCCTCAAGGGCTCCTTCGCGGTGCTCGACGAGCACACCGTGGCCTATCTGGACTTCGCCGGGTCCAACGCCGAGACGATCGCCCACCTGCGCGAGAACGGCCGGATCACGCTGATGTGGTGCGCCTTCCAAGGCCCGCCCACCATCGTGCGCGTCCACGGCCGGGGCGAGCCCGTCTTCCGCGACGACCCGCGCTTCGGCGAGCTCCTCACCCGTTTCCCCGACATCGACCCCGCCCAGCACGGACTGCGCGCGATCATCGTCGTGCACGCCGAACTCGTACGGGACACCTGCGGCTACGCCGTGCCCTTCATGGCGTACGAGGCGGACCGGGATCTGCACGGCAGGCGCTTCGCGCGGGAGGACGACGCCTCGCTGAGCGACTACTTCACCAGGAAGGAGCACGTGGCCACCAGCCTGGACGGACTGCCCGGGCTGCCGTTGCCGCTGCCGCCGTCCACGGTCTGAGCCATGCGCCCCGGTCCCGCCTCGATCCTCGCCGCCCTCTCCCTCCCCACGCTCGGTACCGCTCCCGCGGGCGAGGTGCCGCTGCCGGCGCGGATGCGGGACACCGGCGGCGGCACCCAGCTGATCACCGCTTCCGCGGCCCGGACCGACGCCACGTCGGGCACGGTCACCTGGTGGGACCGGCGCGGCGGACGCTGGGTGCGTACCGGTTCGGCACCGGCCCGGTTCGGCGCGCGGGGGCTCGTCGAGGGGACGGCGCGGCGGCAGCGGACGAACACACGGCCGGCTGCGTGTCGGTGCCGCGGGAGGCCATACGGCGGATCCTGGCGTGGGCGGATCCCCGCACGCCGGCCGCACATCGCGATCGGCACGGCGGGCGGGGCGACCGCGATCAGCCGTTACCGACCTCTGCGCCGCCTGCCGGAAGCCGGACCGTGAAGGCCGTGGAGCCGGGGCGGCTGTCCAGTCCGACACCGCCGCCGTGGGCCTCCGTCACGGCCGCCACGATCGACAGGCCCAGGCCGGCCCCGGCGCCACCGAAGGAGTCGGCGCGGCGGCGGTCGGCCCGGGTGAAGCGCTCGAAGACACCCGGCTGGACCTCCTCCGGCACGCCGGGCCCGTCGTCGTGCACCCGCAGGACGGCCGTGGCGGCAGTCTCCGGGTCCGTCCCCCGGTCGGACTCCAGCTCCAGGGACACCGTCACCTTCGTGCCCGCGGGCGTGTGCGCACGCGCGTTGGCCAGCAGGTTGGCGAGCACCTGCTGGAGCCGGTGGGCGTCACCGGTCACCGTCACCGGCTCCTGAGGCAGCTCCAGCGTCCAGCGGTGCCCCGGACCCGCGGCCCGGGCGTCCGTCACCGCGTCCAGGACCAGGCGGGTGAGGTCGACCGGGTGGCGTTCCAGGGGACGTCCGGCGTCAAGACGGGCCAGGAGCAGCATCTCGTCGACCATCTCGCCCATGCGGGCGGACTCGGCGGCGATGCGTTCCAGGGCCCGGGTGACCTCGGGCGGCACCGGCCCCGGGTGCAGCAGGGCCAGCTCGGCGTGGCCGCGCACCGTGGCGACCGGGGTGCGCAGCTCGTGGCTGGCGTCGGCGGCGAAGCCGCGCAGCCGCTCCTCGCTCGCGTGCCGTTTGGTCAGCGCGTCCTCGACGTGGTGGAGCATCCGGTTGAAGGCGGCGCCGACCCGCCCGACCTCGCTGCGCGGGTCGGCGCGCGGCGCGCGGGGCGGCAGCGCGACCTCGCCGCTGGCGAGCGGCAGCTCGCTGACCCGGGCGGCGGTTTCCGCGACCCGGGTCAGCGGCCGCAGCGACCAGCGCACCCACAGGGCGCCGGCGACCCCGGCGACGGCCAGGGCCAGCCCGGAGACGGTCCCCGCGACCAGCTCCAGCCGGTGCACGGCGGCCCGCACCGGCGCCATCGGCAGCCCGGTGACCAGCACGTCGCCGTCCTGGCCCGGCCAGGCCGCCAGCCGGTACTCCCCCAGGTCGGACAGGCGCACCGTGTGCCCGTCGCGGTCCACCGGGAGCGCGGCCAGAGCCCTGCGGTCGGCGCCGGTGAGGGTGACCTCGAAGCCGGGACGGGACCCGGAGGGGACCACGGCCGTATGGGTCACCGTGCCGCCGAGGAGCCGAGCGCCGAAGGTACCGGCGGCCTGGCGGCGGGTGTCGCCGCGCTCGTCGCCGTCGTGGTCGGAGGGCTTGGTGGGCGTGGCGGTGCCGTGCTCGAGGCTCTCCGGGAAGCCCGGTCCTGTCTGCTGGAGCTGCTGGTCGATGCGGCCGGTGAGGAAGCCGTCCAGTTCGAGGACCGCGGCCACGCCGACGGCGGCGCAGCCGACGGCCAGCAGCACCACCAGGCCGAAGGTGAGCCTGGCCCGCAGGGTGTGCGGCCTGGGCAGACGCCGTATCCGCCGCGCCAACGCCCGTCGCGCCATCGCCTGTCGCACCTTCGTCCGTCGCGCCTTCGCCTGTCGCGGCGCGGTCATCGCACCGCCGGTTTCAGCACGTACCCGGCGCCGCGCACCGTGTGGATCATGGGTTCGCGTCCGGCGTCCACCTTCTTGCGCAGGTAGGAGATGTACAGCTCCACCACATGGGCCTGGCCGCCGAAGTCGTAGGACCACACGCGGTCGAGGATCTGGGCCTTGCTCAGCACCCGGCGCGGGTTGTCCATCAGGAAGCGCAGCAGCTCGAACTCGGTCGGGGACAGCTCGATCAGCTCTCCCGCCCGGGTGACCTCACGGGCGTCCTCGTCCATGACCAGGTCGCCCACGGTCAGCCGCGGGCCGGCCGCCGGCTGTCCGGCCATCCCGGCGCGGCGCAGCAGTCCGCGCAGCCGGGCGACCACCTCCTCCAGGCTGAACGGCTTGGTCACGTAGTCGTCGCCGCCCGCGGTGATCCCCGCGATACGGTCCTCCACCGCGTCCCGTGCCGTGAGGAAGAGCACACAGACGTCCGGCCGCACGGCGTGCAGCTCGCGCAGCACGGCGAATCCGTCGGTGTCCGGGAGCATCACGTCGAGGACGACGGCGTCGGGCTGCACCTCCCGGGCCGCGGCGACGGCCGCGGCCCCGTCGCCCGCGGCGCGCACCTCCCAGCCCTGGTAGCGCAGGGCTCCGCAGAGCACTTCGGCGAGGTCGGGGTCGTCGTCGACGACGAGGACGCGCACGGGGGTGCCGTCGAGGCGGGTGAGGGCGGGCAGGCCGTGAGGGCTCGGGCGGAAGCTGTCCATGGCCCCTCCAGCATCGCCGGTCCGCGGTCCGGACGGCGAGGGAAGGGGCCTCTGAGTTTCCTGTGAGTGCGCCCACACGGCCCTCGGCTCAGAGCTCCTTCAGAGGTTCGCCCCGCACAGTTGTGTCCGGACCGGCGAAGGGAACGGGAGAGCGGATGACCACGGTGTACGAGCGGCGGACGGCTCCGCCGGTGCGGCTGGCGCCCCGGCGCTCCCCGGCGGGCGCGGTGCTGGCGCTGCTGTGGGCGGGGGTCGCCGCGGTGGTCGTGCTGTGGTGGTCCGGCACCGCCTCCGTCGTGGGTGCGGCGGGCTGGCTGACCGGTGCCGGGCGGATCGCGGGCCTGCTGTGCGGGTACGCCTGCGCGGTGCTGGTGGGCCTGATGGCGCGGGTGCCGCTGCTGGAGCGCCGGATCGGCTCGGACCGGGTGGCGCGCTGGCACGCGATGGCCGGCCGGTACACGGTGTGCCTGCTGGTCGCCCACGTGGGGTTGATCCTCGCCGGGTACGCCGCCCAGGACGGTTCCTCCGTGCTGCGCGAGGCGGTCACGGTGGTGCTGGACTACCCGGAGATGCTGAAGGCCACCGCCGGCACCGTGATCCTGTTCGCGGTCGGCGTCACCTCGGCGCGCGCGGTGCGCCGCCGGACCAGTCACGAGTTCTGGTACTACACGCACCTGCTCACCTACGCCGCCGTCTTCCTGGCCTTCGGCCACCAGGTCGCGCTGGGCGCCGAGTTCACCGGCAGCACCCTGGCCACGGTTGTCTGGTACGCGCTGTACCTGGGCGTCGCGGCCCTGGTGCTGTGGTTCCGGATCCTGGTCCCGGTGCGGCTCAACCTGCGTCACCGGATGCGGGTCGAGGCGGTGCACAAGGAGGCACCGGGCGTGTACTCGGTCGTCGTGCGCGGTGAGCGGCTGGACGAACTGGACGCGTGGCCGGGGCAGTTCTTCCGCTGGCGGTTCCTCGCCGAGGGCCTGGGCTGGACGTCGACGCCGTACTCCCTGTCGGCGCCGCCCCGTCCGGACCTGCTGCGCATCACGGTGAAGGCGCTCGGCGACCACAGCGCGGCCGTGCCGCTGCTGCGGCCGGGCACCCGGGTGTGGGCGGAGGGACCCTACGGGTCGATGACCGCCGACCGGCGCACCTCGCACAGGTCCCTGCTGATCGCCGCCGGGGTCGGCATCACCCCGCTGCGCGCGCTGTTCGAGACGCTGCCCGGTGACGTCACCCTGCTGTACCGGGCGCGGACCGCCGAAGACCTGGCGCTGGGACGCGAGTTGGAGGCCATAGCGGGGTGGCGCGGGGCGCGGGTGCTGTACGCGCTCAACGGCCCGCGCGGCGAACGCCCCTCCCTCACCGTGGAGTCCCTGCGCGCGGCCGTCTCCGACCTGTCAGGACACGACGTGTACCTCTGCGGCCCGCACGCCTTCGCCCGGGACGTGTACGAGGTGCTGCGCGCGGCCGGGGTGCCGGACCGCCGTATCCACCACGAGTCGTTCGAGCTGTGAGGCCCTGTTGCACGCGTTGAGGAAGAACCGTCCGCTGCGCCGGATCGTGCTGGCGAGCGCCGCCACCGTCTCCGGGCTGGTGATGCTGCTGTCGCTCAAGCCGCACACGCCGCCGCAGTTCGCCGCGGCTCCCGCGCCGGCCCCGACCAGCGGTCCGAGCACGTCAGGCGGGTCCGGTCAGTCCGGTCAGTCCGGTCAGTCCGGTCAGTCCGGTCAGTCCGGTCAGTCCGGTCAGTCCGCCGGTACCAGGACCGTCACCGGCGACACGGTGCAGACCCGCTGGGGTCCGGTCCAGGTGCGGGTCACCCTCGTGAACGGCCGGATCACCGACGTGACGGCACTCGCCCAGCCCTCGGACAACCCGCGGGACCGGGAGATCAGCGGCTACGCCATCCCCCAGCTGCGCAGGGAGGCGCTGACCGCGCAGAGCGCGAGCATCGACACCGTCTCGGGCGCGACGTACACCAGTGACGGATACCGCCGCTCGCTCCAGTCCGCGCTGGACGCGGCCGGGCGCTGAACCTCACCGGACACTGAACGCGAGGCCGCCGTGGCACGTATTGCAGGGCCAAGGGACCACGCCGCCCCCCTTGCCCCCGTCCACGGAGGAACCGTGACCACCACGCTCGCAGGAGGCCGCGCCGCCCGGCGCCAGACGATGCGCCGCATCCGGCCGCGCCGCTCCCCCGCCGTCCCGCTGCTGGCCGCCGTCTGGGCGGGCGCGGCGGGCGTCCTCTGGCTGTGGTGGACGAACACCCCGACCGTCGACGGCACCGCCGGGCGGGTGCTGAACGCGGGCCGGATCACCGGCCTGCTGGCCGGCTACCTGATGGCGCTGGTCGTGCTCCAGATGGCGCGGGTGCCGGCCCTGGAGCGGCGGGTGGGCTCCGACCGGGTCGCCCGCTGGCACGCCATGAGCGGCCGGTACACGCTCTGCCTGGTCCTCGCGCACGTCCTGCTCACCATGTGGGGCTACGCGCTCCAGGGCGGCAGGTCGCTCGGAGACATCGTGGGGCAGACCGTGGAGTCCGTCGAGCAGCTGCCCGACCTGGGCAAGGCCGCGATCGGCACCGGTCTGCTGGTGGTCGTCGGGCTGGTCTCGATCGGCCCGGTGCGCCGCCGGATGCCGTACGACACGTGGTACCACGTGCACCTGTTCACCTACGCCGCGGTGTTCCTGACGTTCTGGCACCAGATCACCACCGGCAACGACTTCGCCGTGGAGCCGGCCGCGCGAACCTTCTGGTACGGCCTGTACGGCGCGGTGACCGCGCTGGTCGTCTGGTACCGGATCCTCACCCCGGTCCGGCTGAACCTGCGCCACCGCATGCGGGTGGAGACGGTGATCGAGGAGACGCCGGGCATTGTGTCGGTGCTGATCGGCGGCAACAGGCTGCACCGGATGGGCGCGGAGGCCGGGCAGTTCTTCCGGTGGCGGTTCCTGGCACCGGGCATGCGGTTCTCCTCCCATCCGTACTCGCTGTCGGCGGCGCCCCGCCCGGACACGCTGCGCATCACCGTCAAGGCGATCGGCGACCACAGCGCCCGGCTGCGTGAACTCGCCCCCGGCACCCGGGTGTGGGCGGAGGGACCCTACGGCGCGCTGACCGCGTCCCGGCGCAGCCGCGGCAAGGTGCTGCTGGTGGCGGGCGGGGTGGGCATCACGCCGATGCGTGCGCTGTTCGAGACGCTGCCCGGCGCGGCCGGCGACATCACGCTGCTGTACCGGGCCAACAGCACGCAGGACCTGGCCCTGTGGGGCGAACTGTCGAAGATCGCCGACGAGCGCGGCGCCCGGCTGATGTACGCGGTGAACAGCCCGGACGGGGAACGCCCCGACATCTCCGCCGAGTCGCTGCGCCGCAAGATCGCCGACATCGACCGCCACGACGTCTTCCTGTGCGGCCCGCCCGGCTTCGCGCAGACGGTGTACGAGGCACTGCGCGGCGCGGGGGTCCCCGCCCGCCGCATCCATCACGAGTCGTTCGAGATGTGAGCGACGGGAACGCGGAACGTCCGCGAAGACCACAGGACCTACGGGACTCACGGGAATTCAGGAGCTCATCGGCGATGAGGAAGAGCCACCCCATCCGACGTGCCGTGCTGGCCGGCGCCGCGACCGTGTCCGGCATCGTGCTGCTGCTGTCGCTGAAGCCGGCCTCCGACCCGGCGTCCGCCGCGGCGGCCGGCGCGGCGCCGCAGCGGACTGCGGCGGCGCAGGAGTCGCCGCAGGGCGGCAGCGGCGCGCCGCGCACGGGCACGGGCACGCGGTCCGTCACGGGCGACGTGGCCCGGACCGAGTACGGCGACGTGCAGGTACGGCTGACCGTCAGCGACGGCAGGATCACCAGGGCGGAAGCCGTCCAGGCTCCGCAGGGCGGGGTCAGCGGGCAGAAGAGCGCGCTGGCCGTACCCCGGCTCAACCAGGAGGCCGTCACCGCGCAGAGCGCGGACATCGACACCGTCTCCGGAGCGACCTACACCAGCGGCGGCTACAGGAAGTCGCTCCAGTCGGCTCTGGACAAGGCCGGTGGCTGAGGCCGTGTCCGGGTCGGCGCCGGGCCCCGCGGCGGTGCGGCACGCGGAGGAGGTCATGGGGACCGTCTTCTCCTTCGACGTCCGCGGCGGCCGGTCCGACGCGGTGGCCGGGGCGCTGGGCGAGGCGGTCGCCGGACTGCACCGGGTCGACGAGGTGTTCAGCGCCTACCGGCGCGACAGCCAGCTCTCCCGCCTGGCGCGCGGTGAGCTCACTGTGGCGGAGTGCGACCCCGAGGTCGCCCAGGTGCTCGCCCTGGGCGCCGAGGCGGAACGGGTCAGTGACGGCTGGTTCAGCCTGCGTTACCGGGGTGGCCTGGATCCGACCGGGATCGTCAAGGGCTGGGCCGCCGAACGGGCCGCCCGGCGGATCGCGGCGGCGGGGGTGAGCGGGGTCAGCGTGAACGGCGGCGGAGACGTGCAGGTGCTCGGCGCCCCCGACGCGCAGCGGCCCTGGCGGGTGGGGGTGTCGGACCCCCTGCGCCCCGGCGGACTCGCGGCGGTGGTCTCCGCGGCGGGTACGAGCGAGCTGGCGGTGGCGACGTCGGGCACGGCCGAGCGCGGCGCCCACATCGTCGACCCGCGCACCGGCAGGTCGGCGATCACCGACCTGGTCGCGGTCACCGTGGTGGCCCCCAGCCTGACCTGGGCGGACTGCTGGGCGACGGCCGCGTTCGCCATGGGCTCCCGCGAGGGCCTGGCCTGGCTGGACTCGTTGCCGGACGTGGAGGCGCTGCTGATCACGGCGGGCGACGAGGTCAGGTGCACGCACGGGCTCGCCGCCCGGCTGGGCTGAGAGCCGGCCGGCCTCGCGCCGGGGTCACTGGCCGTTCTGCGCGAGCCTCAGCAGGTGGTCCGCCAGCGCCTGTCCCCCCGTGGGGTCCCGGCTGATCAGCAGCAGCGTGTCGTCGCCGGCGATGGTCCCCAGGATGTCGTGCAGCTCGGCCTGGTCGATGGCCGAGGCGAGGAACTGCGCCGCCCCCGGAGGCGTCCGCAGGACGACGAGGTTGGCGGACGCCTCCGCGGAGATCAGCAGCTCCTGCGAGAGCCGCCGCATCCGCTCCTCCTTCACCGACTCCCCCAGCGGTGCGCGCGGGGTGCGGAAACCGCCCTCGCTGGGCACCGCGTAGATGAGGTCGCCGTCGGTGTTGCGGATCTTCACCGCGTTCAGCTCGTCCAGGTCGCGGGACAGGGTCGCCTGGGTGACGCTCAGCCCGTCGTCGGCCAGCAGCTTCGCCAACTGGCTCTGCGAGCGCACCGGTTGCCGGTTGAGGATGTCCACGATCCGGCGGTGGCGCGCGGTGCGGGTCTGCGGCACCGCCGGCCCGGCCTCGCTCTGACCGTTCTGCGGCTGACTCATCGTCGTCTCATTCTCCGGATCATCCGTCCCCGTTTGCCACGTCCAGGACGCCGGGCAGTGCCCCGAGGAAGGCGTCCACCTCGTCGTCGCCGAGGTTCAGCGGCGGCATCAGCCGAACGACGTCGGGGGCGGGCGCGTTCACCAGGAACCCGGCTTCCTGAGCCGCCTGCTGCGCCTGGGGCGCGCGCGGCTCGGTGAGCACGATACCCAGCAGCAGGCCCGCGCCCCGGACGTGGGCGACCAGCGGGTGGTCCAGGGACTCGATCCCGTCGCGCAGCTTCTCGCTCTGCCGCTTGACGTTCTCCAGCAGCCCCTCGCCCGCGATCGTGTCCAGGACGGCGAGGCCGGCGGCGCAGGCGACCGGGTTGCCGCCGAAGGTCGTGCCGTGCTGACCGGGCTGGAGCAGGTCGGCGGCGCGTCCGAAGGCGACGGTGGCGCCGAGCGGCAGCCCGCCGCCCAGGCCCTTGGCGAGCGTGACGACGTCGGGCAGGACGCCCTCGTGGGCCTGGTACTCGAACCAGTGCCCGGTGCGCCCGACCCCGGTCTGCACCTCGTCGAGGACCAGCAGCGAACCGGTGGCCGCCGTGATCGCCCTGGCCGCCTTCAGATAGCCGGGCGGGGGCACCACGACCCCGTTCTCGCCCTGGATGGGCTCGATGACGACGAGGGCGGTCTCCTCGGTGACCGCGGCGGCCAGCGCCCGCGCGTCCCCGTAGGGCACGTGGGTGACCTCGCCGGGCAGCGGCAGGAACGGCTCCTGCTTGCCGGGCTGGCCGGTGAGCGCGAGGGCCCCCATCGTGCGGCCGTGGAAGCCGCCGTGGGTGGCGACCATGTGCGGCCGGCCGGTGAGCCGGCCGATCTTGAAGGCGCCCTCGTTGGCCTCGGCGCCGGAGTTGCAGAAGAACACCCTGCCGTCCCGGCCGAAGAGCTGGAGCAGCCGTTCGGCGAGGGCGACGGGCGGTTCGGCGACGAACAGGTTGGAGACATGACCGAGGGAGGCGATCTGCCGGCCGACCGCCTCGACGACGGCGGGGTGGGCGTGACCGAGCGCGTTGACCGCGATGCCGCCGACGAAGTCGACGTACTCCCGCCCGTCGGCGTCCCACAGCTTCGCGCCCGCGCCGCGGACGAGGGCGAGCCGCGGGGTGCCGTAGTTGTTCATGAGGGCGCCCTGCCAACGCGCGGTCAGTGCCTGGTTGCTCATGCCCTGGTTGCTCACGTCTGGATTACTCACGTCCTGGTCGCTCACGACTCCCCCTGTTCGTCCGGCACGACCATCGTGCCGATGCCCTCGTCGGTGAAGATCTCCAGCAGGATCGAGTGCTGGACCCGGCCGTCGATGACGCGGGCGGTGGTCACGCCGCCGCGCACCGCGTGCAGGCAGCCCCGCATCTTCGGCACCATGCCGGAGGACAGCTCCGGCAGCAGCTTCTCCAGCTCGCTCGCGGTCAGGCGGCTGATCACCTCGTCGGAGTTCGGCCAGTCCTCGTAGAGGCCCTCGACGTCGGTGAGGACCATGAGGGTCTCGGCGCCCAGCGCCGCAGCGAGTGCCGCAGCCGCCGTATCAGCATTGACGTTGTAGACATGCCCGTCGTCCCCGGAGCGGGCGATCGAGGAGACGACCGGGATGCGGCCGTCGGCGAGCAGCGCCTCGATCGCGCCGGTGTCGATCTCGGTGATCTCGCCCACCCGGCCGATGTCGACCGACTCGCCGTCGATCTCGGGGGTGTGCTTGGTGGCGGTGATGGTGTGCGCGTCCTCGCCGGTGATGCCGACGGCGAACGGCCCGTGCTGGTTGAGCAGGCCCACCAGCTCCCGCTGCACCTGCCCGGCCAGCACCATGCGGACGACGTCCATGGCCTCCTCGGTGGTGACCCGCAGGCCCGCCTTGAACTCGCTGACGATGCCGTGCTGGTCGAGCGCCCGGCTGATCTGGGGGCCGCCGCCGTGCACGACGACGGGCCTCAGGCCGGCGTGCCGCAGGAAGACGACGTCCTGGGCGAAGGCCGCCTTCAGCTCCTCGTCCACCATGGCGTTGCCGCCGAACTTGATGACGACGGTCTTGCCGTGGTGCCGGGTCAGCCAGGGCAGCGCCTCGATGAGGATCTCGGCCTTGGGCAGCGCGGTGTGTTTGCGAGTGGTTCCTGAGCTCATGACGAGTAGGCGCTGTTCTCGTGGACGTAGTCGGCGGTGAGGTCGTTGGTCCAGATGGTGGCGGTCTCGGAGCCGGCGGCGAGGTCGGCCACGATGTGGACCTCGCGGTAGCGCATGTCGACCTTCTCCCGGTCCTCGCCGACGCCGCCGTTCTTGCAGACCCAGACGCCGTTGATGGCGACGTTCAGCCGGTCCGGCTCGAAGGCGGCCTTCGTGGTGCCGATCGCCGACAGGACGCGGCCCCAGTTGGGGTCCTCGCCGTGGATGGCGCACTTGAGGAGGTTGTTGCGGGCGATGGAGCGGCCCACCTCCACGGCGTCCTCCTCGCTCGCGGCGCCCACCACCTCGACCTTGATGTCCTTGCTGGCGCCCTCGGCGTCCCGGATCAACTGCTGTCCGAGGTCGTCGCAGACCGCCCGTACGGCCTCGGCGAACTCCGCGTACTCAGGGCTGACTCCGGAGGCGCCCGAGGCGAGCAGCAGCACGGTGTCGTTGGTGGACATGCAGCCGTCGGAGTCGACGCGGTCGAAGGTGACCTTCGTGGCGGCGCGCAGCGCCTTGTCGAGCACGTCGGCCTCGAGGTCGGCGTCCGTGGTGAGCACGACGAGCATGGTGGCCAGGCCCGGGGCGAGCATGCCGGCGCCCTTGGCCATGCCGCCGACGGTCCAGCCGTCCTTGGTGACCACGGACGTCTTGTGGACGCTGTCGGTGGTCTTGATGGCGATGGCGGCCTTCTCGCCGCCGTGCTCGGAGAGCTGGGCGGCGGCCGTCTCGACGCCCGGCAGCAGCTTGTCCATGGGTAGCAGGACGCCGATCAGGCCGGTGGAGCAGACGGCGACCTCGACGGCACCGACGCCGAGCACGCCGGCGGCCTTCTCGGCGGTGGCGTGGGTGTCCTGGAAGCCCTTGGGTCCGGTACAGGCGTTGGCTCCGCCGGAGTTGAGGACGACCGCGGAGAGCCTGCCGGTCCTGAGCACCTGCTCGGACCACTGCACCGGGGCGGCCTTGACGCGGTTGGAGGTGAAGACGCCCGCGGCCGCGCGGCGGGGCCCGGTGTTGACCACGAGGGCCAGGTCCGGGTTGCCGTTCTCCTTGATCCCGGCGGCGATGCCCGCCGCCTGGAACCCCTTGGCTGCCGTGACACTCACGGTGCGACTCCGATCGTCGAAAGCCCGGTGGTCTCGTCGAGTCCGAGGGCGATGTTCATGCTCTGCACCGCTCCGCCCGCGGTGCCCTTGGTCAGGTTGTCGATGGCGCTGATCGCGAGGACCCGCTGCGCGGCGGGGTCGTGGGCCACCTGGATCTGCACGGCGTTGGAGCCGTAGACGGAGGCGGTGGCGGGCCAGCGCCCCTCGGGGAGGAGGTGGACGAAGGGCTCGTCGGCGTAGGCCTTCTGGTACGCGGCGCGCACGGAGTCGGCGGTGACCCCGGGGCGCGCCTTGGCGCTGCACGTGGCGAGGATGCCGCGGGGCATCGGCGCGAGGGTGGGGGTGAAGGACACGGTGACGTGCTCCCCCGCCGCGGCGCTGAGGTTCTGGATCATCTCCGGGGTGTGCCGGTGCAGGCCGCCGACCCCGTAGGGGGACATGGATCCCATCACCTCGGAACCGAGCAGGTGCGGCTTGGCCGCCTTGCCGGCGCCGGAGGTGCCGGAGGCGGCGACGATCACCGCCTCGTTCTCGACGAGTCCGGCCGCGTAGGCCGGGAAGAGGGCGAGGGAGGCGGCGGTCGGATAGCAGCCGGGCACCGCGATGCGCTTGGCGCCCTCCAGCGCGGCGCGGGCACCGGGAAGTTCCGGCAGGCCGTAGGGCCAGGTGCCGGCGTGCGGGGAGCCGTAGAAGCGCTCCCAGTCGGCGGGGTCCTTCAGCCGGAAGTCGGCGCCCATGTCGATGACGAGGACGTCGGGGCCGAGCTGCTCGGCGACGGCGGCGGACCGGCCGTGCGGCAGGGCGAGGAAGACGACGTCGTGCCCGGCGAGGACTTCGGGGGTGGTCTCCTGAAGAACGCGGTCGGCGAGGGGCAGCAGGTGCGGCTGCAGGGCGCCGAGCCGCTCTCCGGCGTTGGTGTTCCCGGTCAGGGCGCCGATCTCGGCCTCGGGGTGCGCCAGCAGCAGACGCAGCGCTTCTCCGCCCGCGTATCCACTCGCTCCGGCGACCGCCACACGTACAGCCATGAACCCTCCTCCTCGATGGCATGACTATACGTTTCCCTGCACGTTTATGCAATCCTGCCGGGCTTGTCGCAGGCGATGACGGGGCCGTCCGGCCGCTGAGGGGAGTCGCGCACACCTCTGATGCGTTACGCAGACGTTAAGACATCAGGTCTTCACGGCCCGCTCCGGAGCGTGCGAGCCTCCAGGGGCACTCACCGAGGCAGCACCAGCCGACGAAGGGTATGACATGCCCATGCTGACCAGACGTGCAACGGCGCTCGCCGCAGCGGTCTCCCTGACGCTTCTCGCCGGCGCGTGCGGCGGCTCAGGGGACGACGCCGGATCGGGCACGACCCTGAAGATCGCGACCAACGCCATCTCCGGCGGCAAGAACGGCCCTCAGGCGGACTGGCTCCAGAAGTGGGCCATCCCGAACTTCGTCAAGGCCGAGAAGGCCAAGGGCGTCGACGTGAAGGTCACGTTCCAGCCCAGCGGCGTGGACGACGAGCAGTACAAGACCAAGCTGGCCCTCGACCTCCAGTCCGGCTCCGGGCCCGACGTGTTCGACATCGACGGCATCTGGGTCGGGGAGTTCGCGCAGGCGGGATACATCAAGCCCATCGATAACGTTGTCAAGGACAGCGGCGCCTGGGACGGCTGGAAGCAGATCCCGGATTCCGTGCAGCAGCTGGCCGCCTTCCAGGACAAGCGCTACGGCATCCCCAACGGCACCGACGGCCGGGTGCTCTTCTACAACAAGGACCTGTTCAAGAAGGCGGGCCTGCCCGAGACCTGGCAGCCGACCGGCTGGGACGACATCATCCGGGCCGGCGAGAAACTGAAGTCGGTCAGCGGCGTCACCCCGATCCAGCTCAATGCCGGTACGGCGATGGGCGAGGCCACCACCATGCAGGGCTTCCTGCCGGTGCTGGCGGGCACGGGCGAGCCGATCTGGGCCGACGGCAAGTGGACGGGCGCCACCCAGGGAATGAAGGACGCCCTCGGCGTCTACCAAAAGATCTACTCCGAGAAGCTCGGCGACCCGCTCCTCCAGCAGGAGGCGCGGGGCCGCGACAAGTCCTTCGAGCGGTTCGCCCAGGGCAGGATCGGCATCCTGATGGAGGGCGACTACTTCTGGCGCGGTGTCGTCAACCCCGACGGGGGCGTCGCACCGATGAAGAACCGCGACGCGGTCGTCGGCTACGCCAAGATCCCGGCGATGGCACCGGGCAGGGGAGTCAACGGCCAGGACTTCGTCTCCTACTCGGGCGGCAGCGTGCAGACGCTCAACCCCAAGTCCAAGAACCCCGAACTCGCCTTCGAACTGATGAAGTTCCTGAACTCCGCCGAAGCCATCAAGTCGAAGCTGGCCGGCCAGGTCCAGATCACCGCCCGCACCGACGTCAACAACGAGGTGCTGACGCAGGACCCGATGCTGTCCTTCATCGCCAAGGACGTGCTGCCCCTCACCACCTTCCGTCCGCCGCTGGCGCAGTACACGCAGGTCTCGACGCTGCTGCAGGAGGCCACCGCGGCGGTGGTCGGCGGCAAGAGCCCGCAGGCCGCGGCCGAGGAGTACGCGAAGAAGCTGGAAGGGGCCGTGGGCGGTGCCGACGACATCAGGTCCTGAGCTCCGCACCGAAGAGGCGGACACGCGGGACGCGGACGGGCACGCGACACCGCTCCGCGCGTCCGCCCGGGTCCGGGCCGGCGGCGACGCCGCCGGCCTGGGCCGGGCCCGCGCCACGGCGTTCCTCGTTCCGGCGCTCCTGCTGATCGCGGCGTTTCTGCTCTTCCCGGCGATCTGGACCATCTACCTGGGGCTGACCGACTACCGGCTCACCGGCCTCGCCGCAGCACACCCGACGTTCGTGGGCCTGGACAACTTCACGGACGCGGTGAGCGACGACCGGTTCGGCAACTCCCTCTGGCTGACCGTGCAGTTCGTCCTCGGCTCGGCCATCGTCGGCCAGTCGCTCCTCGGCTTCGCCGTCGCCTGGGTGATGCGCGAGCGGCGCGGCGCGCTGCGCCGCCTCGTCGAGGCGCTGATGCTGCTGGCCTGGGTGCTGCCCGGCTCGGTGGTGACCTTCCTGTGGATCGCGCTGCTCGACCGGGACAGCGGCTCACTGAACGCCCTGCTGCACACGCCGGGCACCGCCTGGCTGCTGCAGTACCCGATGGCGTCGATCGTCGTCTTCAACATCTGGCGGGGTGCCGCCTTCTCGATGATGCTCTACGCGGCCGCGATCGGGAACGTGCCGCCCTCGCACCTGGAGACGGCACGGCTGGCCGGGGCATCCGGCCTGCAGCAGCTGCGGGACGTGGTCCTGCCGCGGATCAAGGGACACATCCTGACCAACCTGCTGCTGATCAGCCTGTGGACGTTCAACGACTTCACCCCGTTCCTGCTCACCGCGGGCGGACCCGAGGACAGGACCGCGATCATGCCGGTGTTCATCTACAAACTCGCCCTGAACAACGGCGAGCTCGGCTTCGGTGCGGCGATCTCGGTGCTGATGCTGCTGTTCAACCTGGTCATCGCGCTGTTCTACCTACGGATCCTCCGGCAGCGGAAGGACGGCACCGCATGACCGCCCCCCTCGCCGGGTCCGCCGCCGTCGACGCGTCGCACGAGGCCGGCCTGGAGCGGGCGCGGCGCACCGTGCGCACCGTCGGGCACTACACCTTCGTCTGTCTGGTGATCGCGTTCTTCGCGCTGCCGCTGCTGTGGCTGGCGTCCGCGCCGTTCGACGCCACGCCCAGTGTCACGGCCTCGCTGCCGGACTTCACCCTGCGCAACTTCCGCGTCCTCGCGGACAACCCGTACGCGCTGCGGTCACTGGGCAACTCCGTCGTCCTGGCGGCCGGCGCGGGCGCCCTGACCCTGGTGCTGTCGGCGCTCGCCTCGTACGCGCTGAGCCGGGTGCGGCTGCCGGGCCGGGACGTCCTGCTGTACGTCCTGCTGCTGCTGTCCTCCATCGTGACCGGCACGGCGGCCATGGTGCCCCTGTTCAACCTGGCGTTCGAGCTGCACCTCATCGACTCCCAACTGGGCGTGGTGCTGGTGATGACCGGCGGCATGCTGCCCGGCGCGATCTTCATCCTGAAGGACTTCATGGACGGCACGCCGGCGTCGTACGAGGAGTCGGCCCGTGTCTTCGGCGCCTCCCCGCTGCAGATCGTGCGGCACATCGTGGTGCCGGTGGTGCGGCCGGGCCTCGCGACGATCGCGGTGTGGGCGGTGGCCCAGGTGTGGGGCAACTTCCTGGTGCCGTTCCTGCTGCTGCGCACGCCGGAGAAGTCCCCGGCCGCCGTGGTGATGTACACGCTCTACACCGAGGGAGGACAACCGAACCTCGCGCTCATCTCCACCTTCTCCCTGCTGTACTCACTGCCGGTGGTCCTGATGTTCCTGTTCGTCAGTTCCCGGTACGGATTCCGGTTCCACGGAGGGATCAAGCGCTGATGGCACCGATCACCATGAGCGAGCTCGTGAAGATCTACCCCGGGGGCGTCCGGGCCCTGGACGCCATCGACCTGACGGTCGAGGACGGGGAGTTCTTCGCGCTGCTCGGCCCGTCCGGCTGCGGCAAGACGACCCTGCTGCGCACCGTCGCCGGTCTGGAGGCATCCAGCGGCGGCTCGATCCGCATCGGCGACCGCGACGTGACGGCCCTGCCGCCGGGGCGGCGCGATGTGGCGATGGTCTTCCAGGACTACGCGCTCTTCCCGCACATGACGGTCACCGACAACATCGCCTACCCCCTGCGCATCAAGAAGGTGCCCTCCGCCGAGCGTGCCCAAAAGGCCGCCGGGACCGCCGCCGAACTGGGCCTGTCCGACTATCTGGGGCGCCGCCCCGGCCAGTTGTCCGGCGGCCAGCAGCAGCGCGTGGCGCTCGCCCGGGCGATGGCCTGCCACCCGCAGGTGTTCCTCTTCGACGAGCCGCTGTCGAACCTGGACGCGCGGATGCGACTGGAGGCCCGCACGTTCCTCAAGCGGCTGCAGCGTGAACTCGGCGTCACGACCGTGTTCGTCACCCACGACCAGGCCGAGGCACTGGCCCTGGCCGACCGGATCGCGGTGATGGAGGGCGGCCGGATCCGCCAGCTGGGCACCCCGAAGGAGGTGTTCCACCGCCCCGCCAACACCTTCGTGGCCTCGTTCATCGGCTCCACCCCGATGAACCTCCTGGACGCGGCGGTGTCGTCCTCGGGCGAGCACCTGGCGATCGGGAACGACGTGCTGCCCGTGCCCGCCGCGTACGCCCGGGCACTGACCGACGGCGAGAAGCTCGTCCTCGGTGTCCGGCCGGAGTACCTGTCCTACTCCGCCGAGCCGGTGAAGCAGGCGCTGTCGGGCGAGGTCACCGTCGTGGAGAACCTCGGCAGCGCACAACTGGTCACGCTGAGCGGCGAGGCGGGCTTCGTCCAGGTGGTCGTCGACGAGGACACCGTCCTCGTGACGGGCGACCGGGGCTACGCGGTGCCCCGCCCGGACCGGATGCTGCTCTACCGGGACGGCGACCTCATCGGCACCGGCACCCCGGCCGGGGCCGCCGCGTGAGCGCCCGCACCACCACGGTCCACCGCGGTCGCTGGTCGTTGCAGGACCGGCTGGACGCGATGCTGCGGGAGCTGCCGTTCGAGGTGGCTCCCGGTACCGCGGCCGTCACCGTCGAGCTGTCCTACGACCGGTCGGCGGGCGTCCTCGACCTGGGCTGCCTGGGAGCGGACGGTTTCCGCGGCTGGTCGGGCGGCGCCCGGACGACGTACACGATCGCGGCCGACTGGGCGACGCCCGGCTACCTTCCGGGCGAACTGGAACCCGGTGTCTGGCGGGTGCTGCTGCGGCTGCACCGCATCCCGCCGGACGGCCTCGACCACGAGGTGCGGGTGACCACCGCGACCGCCCGCCCGGCACCGCCCGGCCCGCCGGCCGCACCGGAGCCGGACCTGGCTCGGCGTCCCGCCGCACGCCGGCGGCGCGACATTCCCTCGGTCGACGGGCTGCACTGGTACGCGGGCGACCTCCACAGCCACACCGTGCACAGCGACGGCGCGCTCACCGTCCCCGAACTGGCGTTTCTGGCCGCCGACCGCGGCCTGGACTTCCTCGCCGTCACCGACCACAACACCGTCAGCCACCACCCCGAACTGGCGGGCGCCGGCGCCCGTTACGGCATCACCCTGCTGCCCGGTCAGGAGGTCACCCGCGACGAGGGCCACGCCAACGTGTTCGGCGACGTCGGGTGGGTGGACTTCCGCGAAGGGGCCGACTCCTGGCACGCGCACGCCCGCGGCAGGGGCGGCATCCTGTCCGTCAACCATCCGCTGGGCGGCGACTGCGCGTGGCGGCTGCCGCTCGCCGACCGCCCCCGGCACGCGGAGATCTGGCACTCCGGCTGGTTCGACCGGCGCTGGGGCGCACCGCTGTCGTGGTCGGGCGCCTGGCGTCCGGACGTCATCGCCGTCGGCGGCAGCGACTTCCACCGCAAGGGCGACGACCACCTGCCCGGTGCCCCCACCACCTGGCTGCTGGCCGAGGACGACAGCCCCGCCGCCCTGCTCGCCGCGCTGGCCGCCGGCCGCACCGCGGTCAGCGCCGGACCCGACGCCCCGCTCCTGCTGCGGCGGGGGGACCGATGCGTCGCGCTGGGGGCCGACGGCGCGGTACTGGTCCGCCCGGACGGGCGGCGGTCAGCGCCGGACCCGACGCCCCGCTCCTGCTGCGGCGGGGGGACCGATGCGTCGCGCTGGGGGCCGACGGCGCGGTACTGGTCCGCCCGGACGGGCGGCGCCAGGTCGTCCATGGGGACCGTACGACCCTGCCGGCCGACGCGGGCCCGTACCGTCTGGAAAGCCACGAGAACGAGGTGATCGCGCTGTGCCAGTGAACATCCGGGTGGCGAACGCACCGGTCGGCTCCACCCGCCGCGTACGTGACCGTCTCAAGACCACAGGGGAGGTGCGCCCATGAACGACAGCGCTCACGACCACGACGCCCACGACCGTGAGCTCGTCGTCGTTCCCCACACCCACTGGGACCGGGAGTGGTACCTGCCCTTCCAGCGCTTCCGCCTGCAACTCGTCGCCCTGCTGGACGAACTGCTGGACCGGATGGAGGGCGACCCGCGCCACCGGTTCACCCTGGACGGGCAGCTGGCCGCCGTGGACGACTACCTGGAGGTGCGTCCCGAGGCCCGCGAGCGCGTGGTGTCGCTGGTGAGGGCCGGGCAGCTGGCCATCGGACCGTGGGACATCCTGATGGACGAGTTCCTCTGCTCCGGCGAACAGATCGTCCGCAACCTCGAACGCGGTATCCGCCGCTCCGGCGAGCTGGGCGGCACCATGCCCGTCGGCTACCTCCCGGACATGTTCGGCCACATCGCGCAGATGCCGCAGATCCTGCGCGGCGCGGGTCTGGACCACGCCTGTGTCTTCCGCGGTGTGCCCGGCACGGTCACGACCGACACCTTCGCCTGGACCGCGCCGGACGGCACGGCGGTCCGCACCCGGTACCTGGCCGCCGGCGGGTACGGCAACGCGGCGGGCCTGCTCGCCGACCGCGACGCGGTGGCCGGGAGGCTGCGTGAACTGCACCACCGGATGTCCGCCTGGGCACTGCCCGGGAGCGGCCCGCTGCTCGGCATGTACGGCTCGGACCACAGCGCGCCGGAGAGCGACGCCCCGGATCTGCTGGCGCGGGCGGGACGCGCGACCGGCGTCACCGTCGGGCTGGCCACGCTCACCGAGTTCTTCGAGGGGCTGCCTCCGGCCACGGACGGGCTGCCGGTGCTGCACGGCGAACTCCGCTCGCACGCCCGCGCGAACATCCTGCCGGGCGTCCACTCCGTACGCTCTCACCTGAAGCAGGCGATGAGCCGCGCCGAGCGCCGCGTGGAGCGGTACGCCGAGCCGATGGCCGCGCTGTACGGCGACGGCGGCGAGCAGCGGTTCCTCGACATGGCCTGGCAGCGCCTGATCGCCGTCAGCGGCCACGACTCGGTCACCGGCTGCGGCTGCGACGAGACCGCCGTACAGGTAGGAGCGCGGATGGCCGAGGCCGAGCAGCTGGGCCAGGCGGTCTGCGACCTCATCGGACGGCGCCGCGCCGCGGCCGTGCCCCAGGACGCGCTGCTGGTGTTCAACCCCTCGCCATGGCCGCGCCGCGGTGTCGTGTTCGCCGATGTGGACCGGCCGGGCGTGCAGGTTCTCGCGGACGACGCCGACGTGCCGGCGCCGATCGCGCTCACCCGCGTGCACGGAACCGAGCTGTACGGGCGGCACATCGCCTCCTGGTCGCTGAGCGAGGACGGCTCGACGCTCACCTTCGAGGTGGCCCGGCACCCGTCGGCCGCCTTCGACGTGGCCGAGGTCCGCGAGGCGCTGGGCGCCGACTGGCGCGAGCGGAGACTGCGGGTGCGCATCGTCACCCCGCCCGGCGCGACGGTGCCGGTGTGGGCTCAGGTGCCCCCACTGGGCTACGCGGCCGTGCGCCCGGCCGCCGAGGGCTCGCCCATCAGCGCCGAACCGCCGCCGCACGATGTGCGGTCGGACGGCCGGGTGCTGGACAACGGCCTGGTGCGGATCGAGGTGGCCGGTGACGGCACCTTCGGCCTGCGGGGCCCGGACGGCACCGTCACCGCGGGCCTCGGCGCCCTGGTCGACGGCGGCGACCTGGGCGACACGTACAACTACGCCCCTCCCGCCGCCGATCTGCTGGTCACCCAACCGGAGACGGTCCGGGTCACCCGCGGCCCGGCCGGCCCGCTGCGCGCGGTGCTCGAGGTCGAGCGGCGCTACTCCTGGCCGGCCGCCGGGGACTTCGCGGTGCACGGCCGTTCGCAGCGCACCGAGCCGGTCGCCGTCACGATGCGTATCGAACTGCGCGCGGCCGAGCCGTACGCCCGCGTCGACGTCGAGTTCGACAACCGCTGCGACGACCACCGGCTGCGCCTGCACCTGCCGCTTCCGTCCCCGGCCCGGTCGTCCTTCGCCGAGGGCCAGTTCGCGGTGGTCGAGCGCGGACCGACGGCGGAGGGCGGAGGCGGTGAGGCGCCGTTGCCGACCTTCCCGGCCGCGGGGTTCGTGGCGGCGGGCGGACTCGCCGTCCTGCTCACCGAGTACAGCGAGTACGAACTGGTCGACGGGGGCCAGGAACTGGCGCTCACCCTGCTGCGCGGTGTCGGGCAGCTCTCCCGCAACCGGCATGTGCTGCGCGACGAGCCGGCCGGCCCCCAGCTGCCGACGCCGGGCGCGCAGAGCCGGGGCCGCCGCTCGGTCTCGCTGGCCCTGCTGCCGTACTCCGGCGCCTGGGAGGAGGCGGCGGACACGGTGCTGCGGGCGGCGGACGAGTTCCGGCACGGACTGCTGGCGGTTCCGGGCACGGCCGCCCGCTCGGCGCCGCTGCCCGAACCGGTGCACGGTCTGTCCGTCGGCGGCACCGGTGTGGTCCTGACCAGTGTGCGCGAGCGGGGCGAGTGGACCGAGGTGCGGGTCGTCGCCGAGGGCGGCGTGGCCACCGAGGCACTCCTCGACGGCGGGTTCACCCGCGCCCGACGCGCCGATCTGCTGGGCCGGGCCGGCGAGGAACTGCCCGTGCGGGAGGGGAGGGTACGACTGCCGCTGCGCGCCTGGGAGATCGCCACGCTCCAGCTGGGCCGCTGACGGCCGCTCCTCCGGTGCGGTCGGGGCAGCCGGGGCACGGTGACCGGCGACGACCCGGCGGGACCGCGGAGCCCGATGTGCGGCCGGCATCCGGCGGATGCCACAGGACGTACGGTGGACGGCGTGGGAGACGACGAGCGGTGGGTGCCGGGCGAGTTCTGGCCGGTGCCGGACGTACTGGGGTACCTGACCGGGAGCTGGCTGGTCCGGCGCTCGGTGCGGGATCTGGCGAGCGGTGAGGCCGGGGAGTTCCGCGGCAGGACGGTCTTCCACGCCCTGGACGGCGGCGGTCTGCTGCACCGGGAGTCCGGCCGGTTCCTCTGGCAGGGCATCGCGCGGCCGGCCGAGCGGACGCTGCGCTTTCTGCCCCGGAGCGTACCGGGGACGGCGCAGGTGCGGTTCGCGGACGGGCGGCCCTTCCACGACCTGGACCTGCGGTCCGGGAAGCACCTGACCGACCACCCGTGCGCCGCCGACCTCTACCGCGGCGAGTTCACCGTCCAGGACGCCGGGCACTGGCGCACGGTGTGGCGCGTGGGCGGTCCCGCGAAGGACCTCGTGCTGACCACGGACTACACACGCGACGGCTGAGCGGGCACGCCGTCCAGACAGAGGCTCCAGCGGCCCGCGTGTCCGGTGACGGCGGTCGTGGACAGGGGGCGGACGTCGATGTTCCAGTATGTCGCGGGGGGCGCCTTCAGCACGTAGACGACGGCGGCGCGGATCACGGAGGGTTCGGCGACGGCGACGATGCGGCCGCCGTCCTCGACGGGCCGGGTGTCGAGCCAGGCGCCCACGCGCGTGACGAAGGACAGCAGTGACTCGCCGCCGTGCGGGGTGCCGCGCGGATCGGCGAGCCAGGCGTCCACGGCCGCGGGCTCGCGCGCCATCGCCTCGCCGAGCGTGAGCCCCCGCCAGCGGCCCATGTCGCAGTCGCGCAGGGCCAACTGGGCGAGCGGGGCGTAGCCGAGGGCGTCCCCGGTGGCGCGGCTGCGCGGGGTCGGCGAGCAGTAGCGCAGCTCGGCGGCGGCCAGCGGCAGCAGATCGCCGGCGACGCGCCGCATCTCCTCCCAGCCCGCCCGGTCGAGCTGCTGGTCGTCCTCGAAGCGCTCGGCGAGCAACGCGGAGCTGCGCGCCGCAGCGACGAACGTGACCCGGTGTGCCATGCGCAGATCGTGATCCCGGGCAGTGGGCGGGTCAAGGGGTGTCACTGGAAAACGAGCCCCGACAAGCTCCCTTCCCGTGCTCGGGGCGCTCCGGCGGCCGGGGGCCGAGCCTCTCGACCGGATCGGTGGTGTCGGCCGTTCTCCCGGCGCGGCTCCGGTCGGCGCCCCCGGCCGGATGTCAGGACAGCGCCTCCGCGCAGGCCGTCCGCAGGCGGCGCGCGCCCTCGGCGATCTCCGCCGTGCCGCCGACCGCGGCGAAGCTCAACCGCACGTGGGCGGCCGGGGGTTCGGCGCTGAAGTACGGGCGGCCCGGCGTGATCGCGACGCCCGCGCGCAGGGCGGCGGCGGTCAGGGCGGCCTCTCCCCCGGAGCCGAAGGCCTGGGAGGCGCCCCCGGTGGCGTCGGGCAGGCGCGCCCACAGGTGGTAGCCGCCGGACGGGACGTGCGGCAGGGCGAGTTCGGGAAGGTGCCGCCGCAGCGCGGTGGTCAGCGCGTCCCGGCGGCTTCTCAACTCCGCGGCGAGCGCGCGCAGATGACGCGGCCAGGCGGGTGAGCCGACCAGTTCCAGGGCGGCCTCCTGCAACGGCCGCGGCACGAAGAACGTGTCGACGACCTGGATGGCCCGCAGCCGTTCCAGCACCGGGCCGCGCGCGACCAGCGCGCTCACCCGGAAGCTGGGCGAGGTGGCCTTGGTCAGCGAGCCGACGTGCACCACGACGCCGTCCGGGTCGTCGGCGACGAGCGGGGGCGGCAGGGCGCCGGCGTCCTCGTGCGCGAGCCGCCGCACGAAGTCGTCCTCGACGACGAAGGCACCGGCCTCGCGGGCCGTGCGCAGCACCCGGGCGCGCCGGTCGGGGGCGAGGACGGCGCCGGTGGGGTTCTGGAACAGGGGCTGGCAGACGAACACGCGGGCACCGGTGGCCCGGAACGCGTCGGCGAGCAGGCCCGGTCGCACCCCGTCCGCGTCGACGGGCACCGGCACGGGCCGCAGCCCGGAGGAGCGGGCGATGGCCAGCATGCCGGGATAGGTCGGCGACTCGACCAGTACCGGCGCGCCGGGCGGGGCCAGGGCACGCAGGGCGGTGGTCAGCGCGGACTGGCCGCCCGCGGCGATCAGGACCTCGGCGGCGGTGACCGTTCCGCCCGGTCCGCCGATGTCCCGCGCGAACCACTCGCGCAGCTCCGGCAGCCCCTCCAGCGGCGGCCGCCCCCAGGCCCCGGGACGGCGGCCGGCCCGGGACAGCGCGGCGGCCATGGCCCGCTCGGGCTGCAACGAGGGGTGCAGATAACCCCCGTTGAACTCGATCACGCCCGGCGGCGGGCCGGCCAGCGAGACCGTGACACCGGAGGCGTCCACCGTGCGCGGTACGAGGTCGGCGGCGCCGTCCGCGCTCAGCGCGACCTCCTGCCAGGAGGTGTCGCCGGCGGGAGCGGCCGCCTCGCGCGCCGCCGCTCGGAAGGCGCCGGCGCCGGGACGGGTGACCACCAGGCCCTCGGCCGCCAGTCGCGCCAGGGCCCGGGAGACGGTCACCGGACTGACCCGGTACCGCTCGACCAGGACCCGGCTCGACGGGAGCTTTCCACCAGATGGGTAGCGGTCCAGTTCCGTTCGCAGCCGTTCTGCGAGTTCGCCCACGCTGCTACGCTGTTGCATGAGAGCACAGAGTAGCGCTACCGCAGCGACACCGATAGCGGTGGACACCCCGGCCCGCACGCGCGCCGGCACCCTTCAGGCGGCCCTCGGCGTGGTCGCCTTCTCCCTCACCTTCCCGGCCACCGCGTGGGGCCTGGAGGGCTTCGGGCCCTGGTCCCTGGTGGCCGTGCGCAGTGTGCTCGCCGCCGTCCTCGCGGGCGGCTGCCTGCTGGCGCTGCGCGTACCGCCGCCCGCACGCCGGCACTGGCCCGGCCTCGCGATCGTGGCCGCGGGGGTGGTCCTCGGCTTCCCGCTGCTCACCACGCTCGCCCTGGAGACCTCCACCACCGCGCACGCCGCCGTCGTCGTGGGCCTGCTGCCGCTCACCACGGCGCTGCTCTCCGCACTGCGCTTCGGCATCCGTCCCTCGCGCACGTTCTGGGCGGCGGCGCTGGCGGGCGCGGCGGCCGTGGTGGCCTTCACCGTGCAGCAGAGCGGCGGTGCGCTGACCACCGCCGACGGCTACCTGTTCGGCGCCCTGCTGGTCTGCGCCGCCGGCTACACCGAGGGTGGCCGGCTGGCCCGCGTCATGCCGGGCTGGCAGGTCATCGGCTGGGCGCTGGTGCTGTGCCTGCCGCTCGCCGTGCCCGCGGCCGCGCTGGCGCTGGCGCACGAGCCCGTGCGGCTGGGCGTCCACAGCGTGGCCGGGCTGCTCTGGGTCGCGGCGGGCTCCCAGTTTTTCGGGCTGGTCGTCTGGTACCGGGGCATGGCGGCCGTCGGCATCCCCAAGGCCAGCCAGTTGCAGCTCGCCCAACCCCTGCTCACACTGGTGTGGTCGGTGCTGCTGCTCGGCGAGCACCTCACCGCGGCCGCCCCCGTGACGGCCGTCGCCGTGCTCGTCTGCATCGCCGTCACCCAGCGGGCGCGCGGCTGACCGGCGCTCACACCGGTGCCGACCGCACACCGGCCCGGCCGCTCACCGGTTCGGCCGCGCTCCGCACCGTAGACTCGGAAGTCGAGGACCGCTGCTCCCGCACATGGTGAGGAGGCCCCGCAGATGCGCGCAACCGTGGGCGACCAGCTCGTCCAGCACGGCAGGGTGGTCGGTCAGCACGACCACGTCAGCGAAATCGTCGAGGTCATGGGCGCGGAGGGCAACCCTCCGTACCGCGTCCGCTTCCCGGACGGGCACGAGGCCGTGATGTCACCGGGCCCCGACTGCCAGGTCCGCCACAAGAAGGAACACGAGCACCACTGAGTCAGCGCGGGGGTCTCGCCGGCCGCCGGTAGTGGTCGGCGACGACCCGCGCCATCGCCCCGGCCGGGTCGGCCGCGACCTCCTTCGCGGCGAAGAAGACGTGCCCGCCCACCTCCGGGTGCGCGGCCGCCAGGGTGAGGTGGCGGGACAGCTCGTCCGGGTCCTGCCAGGCGGCGCCCTGCGCGGGGTCGCCGGCCTTGTAGAGCGCCTCCCCCACGTACAGCCGTGTGCGGCTGCCCCGTGCCGCCTCGGCCCACCAGGGCAGCAGGGCGGCGTAGTCGGCGGCGGTGGAGCCGATGGCCCAGTACAGCTGCGGGACGACGTAGTCGATCCAGCCCTCCGTGACCCACTTGCGCGTATCCGCGTACAGGTCGTCGTACGTCTGCACGCCCGCCCGGGTGTGAGAGCCGCGCGGGTCGGCCGAGGCGTTGCGCCACACCCCGAAGGGGCTGATCCCGAACCGGGTGCCGGGGCGGGTGGCCTCGACGGCCGCGGCCGTCTCGCGGACCAGCCGGTCGATGTTGTCGCGCCGCCAGTCGGCCCGGCTCGCGAACGCGCCGCCGTACCGGTGGTAGGCGGCGTCGTCGTCGAAGCTCTGGCCGGCGACCGGATAGGGGTAGAAGTAGTCGTCGAAGTGGACGCCGTCCACCGGGTACCGGGACACCGCGTCGAGCATCGCCCGCTGCACGAAGGCCCGGACCTCGGGCAGACCGGGGTTGTAGTACAGGCCCCCGCCGTGGCGGACCACCCAGTGGGGGTTCCTGCGGGCCGGATGGGAGGCGGCCAGCCGGGCCGGGTCGTGGTGCAGGGCGACCCGGTACGGGTTGAACCAGGCGTGCAGCCGCAGTCCGCGGGCGTGCGCCTCCGCCACGGCCGTGCCCAGCGGATCCCAGCCGGGGTCCCTGCCCTGCGTGCCGGTGAGGTACTGCGACCAGGGCTCGTGGGGTGAGGGCCACAAAGCGTCGGCCGCCGGCCGCACCTGGAGGATCACCGTGTTGAGCCGGCGGCGCACCGCCACGTCGAGCAGGGCGGTCAGCTCGCCGCGCTGCCGGGCGGCGCTCAGCCCGGTGCGCGAGGGCCAGTCGCGGTTGCGCACGGTCGCCAGCCACATGCCGCGCATCCCGGTGACCGCGGCGCCGCCCCGCCGGTCCGTGCCGGGGCCGCCCGCCGCGGTGGCCGTGTCGCCGGTCATCGCCAGCGTCGACAGCGCCGCCACGGTGAACGACCGTCGTGTCACTCGGGCCATCAGGGCACTCCCCGTACGCCATGGATCCGCACGGTCACGGATCGTTTCCGGGGCCAGCATGCACGACCCGGGCGACCGAACACGGCCACCACGGGGGTAACGTGCACGATCGGAGCAGGCACCGCACAACGGGCCGCCTGCCACAGCCGTAGGAACTGCGAAAGGGACGATGTGACCGGCATTTCGGGAGACATTGCACGCGTCGGAGTGGTGGGCTGCGGCCAGATGGGTGCGGGCATCGCCGAGGTGTGCGCCCGGGCCGGCCTGGAGGTGAAGGTCGCCGAGACCACCGGCGAGGCTCTGGAGATAGGCCGTACCCGGCTGTTCAACTCCCTGGCCAAGGCGGCCGAGCGCGGCAAGATCAGCGAGGACGAGCGGGACGCCACGCAGGCCCGGCTGAGCTTCACCACCGACCTCGGCGAGTTCGCCGACCGCGACCTGGTGATCGAGGCCGTGGTGGAGAACGAGCAGGTCAAGACCGAGATCTTCCAGGTCCTGGACCAGGTGGTGACCCGGCCGGACGCGATCCTGGCCTCCAACACCTCCTCCATCCCGCTGGTGAGGCTGGCGGTCGCCACCGCGCGGCCCGACCACGTGATCGGCATCCACTTCTTCAACCCCGCCCCGGTGCAGCAGCTGGTCGAGCTGATCCCGGCGCTCACCACCTCCGAGGGCACGCTGAGCCGGGCGCAGCTGTTCACCGAGAAGGTGCTCGGCAAGCACGCCATCCGCGCCCAGGACCGCTCGGGCTTCGTGGTGAACGCGCTGCTGATCCCCTACCTGCTCTCGGCGATCCGGATGTTCGAGTCGGGCATCGCCAGCCGCGAGGACATCGACAACGGCATGGAGCTGGGCTGCGCCCACCCGATGGGCCCGCTGAAGCTGTCCGACCTGATCGGCCTGGACACGGTGGCCTCGGTCGCCCATTCGATGTACGAGGAGTACAAGGAGCCGCTGTACGCCGCTCCCCCGCTGCTCCAGCGGATGGTCGATGCCGGCCGGCTCGGCCGGAAGTCCGGCTCCGGCTTCTACACCTACGCCTGACCACGAAGCACGAAGCACGAAGGACAGCGGGCCCGGCACCTAGTGCCGCGGCGGGCAACGTTTGCCCGTCAAGGAGCGGCGTCCGGTGCGTGCTCTCGGTGTGCCGGCCGGAAGTCCTCGTACTGGATGTACTCGGGCTTTCGGCCGGTGCGGCGAGAGGGCGTGCCGGGCGTCGCGACGGGGCAAACGTTGCCTGTCGCGGCACTAGATGGTGCCGGGCCCGCCGCTTTCCCTTGTCGACCCAGGCCGGCCAAAGAGGGGCGCGGGGAACTGCGCGACCAGCAACCGACCACCCGCGGCCGGCGATGGACTCGCAGCCCCCCGCGCCTCACCGATCAGTGCAGCCCTAGCTGCGCAGCTCCGCCCCGGTGCGCTCCGCGGCCAGCGCCACCGCCGCGTCGCGGGCCGCGGACGCCTCGTCCACGGTCAGCGTGCGGTCCGGCGCACGGAAGCGCAGCGCGTAGGCGAGGGACTTGCGGCCCTCGCCGAGCTGCTCGGCGTTCTCGTAGAGGTCGAACAGCCTGATGGACTCCAGGAGTTCACCGGCGCCCTCGCGCAGCGCGGCCTCGACCTCGGCGGCCGGGACCGGCCTGTCCACGACGAGGGCGACGTCCTGCGTGGCGACCGGGAAGGTGGAGATGCCCGGCGCCCGCGGGGTGTCGTCGCCGGACTCCTCCAGCACGTCCAGGTTCAGCTCCATGGCGCAGGTCCGCTCGGGCAGGCCGAGCGCCTTGACCACCCGCGGGTGCAGTTCGCCCGCGTGGCCCACGACCTGCTCGGCGCCGTCCACGACGACCGCGAACTCGGCGCAGCGGCCCGGGTGCCACGGCCCGTACTGGCCCTTGCGGACGATCAGTTCGGCCCCGGTCTCGCGGGCCACGGTCCGCGCGGCCTCGACCGCGTCGGCCCAGTCCGCCGGGCGGCCCTTGCCCCACCAGCCGGTCTGCTCACGGGCGCCCGCGAGGACCACGGCAGCGTGGCGCGGCTGCTCGGGCAGCGCGGCGTTCAGCGCGGTGAGCTCCTCGTCGGTGGGGCGCCGGTCTGCGGGCGGCTGGGCGGCGGCCCGCTGCTCCGAGCGCGGGTGGAACACCAGCCCGGTCTCGAACAGGGCGAGGTCGTGGCTGCCGCGGCCGTCGTTGCGGCGCAGCGCGCCGAGCAGGCCCGGCAGCAGCGTGGTGCGCAGCGCGGGCTCCTCGTCGCTGAGCGGGTTGACCAGCCGGACCACGCGGCGCGCGGGGTCGTCGGGCTCCAGGCCGAGTTGGTCGAAGACCTGCTCGCCCACGAACGGGTAGGTCGGCGCCTCGACGTAACCCGCGCCGGCCAGCGCGCGGCCGACCCGGCGGTGCAGCCGCTGGCGGTGGGTGAGGCCGCGGCGCGAGGGGAGCCTGGGCAGCGTGGAGGGCAGGTTCTCGTAGCCCTCCAGGCGGATGACCTCTTCGGCCAGGTCGTTGGGGTCCGTCAGGTCGGGCCGCCAGGACGGGACGGTGACGGTCAGCTCGTCCTGCCCCTCCACCCGGCAGCCGATCTGCTGGAACCTGCGGACGACGGTCTCCCGGCCGTAGACGACGCCCGCGACCTTGTCCGGGTGGTCGGCCGGCACGGTGATCGTGCGTGCGACCGCGGGTGCGGCGACCTCCGTGACACCGGCGTCGGCCGTGCCGCCCGCGAGCAGGACCAGCAGGTCCACCGTGCGCTGGGCCGCGGCGGAGGCGGCCTGCGGGTCGACACCCCGCTCGAAGCGGCGGGAGGCCTCCGAGGACAGCTTGTGGCGGCGGGCGGTGCGCGCGATGGAGACCTGGTCGAAGTGCGCGGCCTCGATGACGACCTCGGTGGTCGCGTTCTCGGTGTCCGCGTGATCCGCGATCTCGGTGTTGGCGCCGCCCATCACGCCGGCGAGGCCGATGGGGCCGCGCTCGTCGGTGATCACCAGGTCCTCGGCGTGCAGCGTGCGCTTGACGCCGTCGAGGGTGGTGAACTTCTCGCCCTCCTCGGCCCGGCGCACGCCGATCGTGCCCTGGACCAGCTTGCGGTCGTAGGCGTGCAGCGGCTGGCCGAGCTCCAGCATCACGTAGTTGGTGATGTCGACGGCGAGCGAGACCGGGCGCATCCCGGCCTTCTGGAGGCGGCGCTGGAGCCAGATCGGGGAGCGCGCCTCGGGGTCGAGGCCGGAGACGGTGCGCGCGGTGAAGCGGTCGCAGCCGTGCGGCTCGTCGATCCGCACGGCGTAGCCAAACGCGTTCGGCGCCGGTACGTCGAGCAGCGCCGGATCGCGCAGCGGCAGGCCGTAGGCGATGGCGGTCTCGCGGGCGACGCCGCGCAGGGACAGGCAGTCGCCGCGGTTGGCGGTGACGGCGATGTCGAGGACCTCGTCGACCAGCTCCAGCAGCTCGATGGCGTCCTTGCCGACCTCGGTCTCGGGCGGCAGCACGATGATGCCGTGGCTGCCGTCGTCGCCCATGCCCAGTTCGTCGCCGGAGCAGATCATGCCGTGGGAGGTCTTGCCGTAGGTCTTGCGCGCGGCGATCGCGAAGCCGCCGGGCAGTTCGGCGCCCGGGAGGACCACGACGACCTTGTCGCCGGCCGCGAAGTTGCGGGCGCCGCAGACGATCTCCTGCGGCTCGCCGGTGCCGTTGGCCCGGCCGACGTCGACGGTGCAGAAGCGGATCGGCTTCTTGAAGCCCTCCAGCTCCTCGATGGTCAGCACCTGGCCGACGACGAGCGGACCCTTGAGGTCGGCGCCGAGCTGTTCGACGGTCTCGACCTCGAGGCCGGCCGAAATGAGCTTGGCCTGGACGTCGCGCCCGGTCTCCGTCTCCGGCAGGTCGACGTACTCCCGCAGCCAAGAAAGCGGGATCCGCATCAGATCTCCATCCCGAACGGCCGGGTGAACCGGACGTCACCCTCGACCATGTCTCGCATGTCTTCGACGTTGTGGCGGAACATCAGCATCCGCTCGATGCCGAACCCGAAGGCGAAGCCGCTGTACTTCTCCGGGTCGACGCCGCAGGCGGTGAGCACCCGCGGGTTGACCATGCCGCAGCCGCCGAGTTCGATCCAGCCCTCGGAGGAGCAGGTGCGGCAGGGCCGGTCGGGGTTGCCGACGGACTCGCCGCGGCAGACGTAGCACACCATGTCCATCTCGGCGGACGGCTCGGTGAAGGGGAAGAAGTTCGGCCGCAGCCGGGTCTTCATGCCCTCGCCGAACAGGGACTGCACCATGTGGTCCAGGGTGCCCTTGAGGTCGGCCATGGTCAGGCCCTCGTCCACGGCGAGCAGCTCGACCTGGTGGAAGACGGGCGTGTGGGTGGCGTCCAGCTCGTCGGTGCGGTAGACGCGGCCGGGGCAGATCACGTAGACCGGCAGGTCGCGCTCGAGCAGGGAGCGGATCTGCACCGGCGAGGTGTGGGTGCGCAGGACGACACCGGACTCGCTGCCGCCTTCGGGGCCCTGCACGAAGAAGGTGTCGGCCTCGCCGCGGGCCGGGTGGTCCGGGCCGATGTTCAGGGCGTCGAAGTTGAACCACTCGGCCTCGGCCTCGGGGCCCTCGGCGACCTCGTAGCCCATGGCCACGAAGACGTCCTCGATGCGCTCCGAGAGCGTGGTCAGCGGGTGGCGGGCGCCGGCCGGCACGCGAGCGTACGGCAGCGTGACGTCGACGTCCTCCTCGACCAGCACGCGGGCGTCCCGCTCCGCCTCGAGCTCGACCTGGCGGGCGGCGAGGGCCTTGTTCACCGCGCCGCGAGCCATGCCGACCCGCTTGCCGGCGTCGGCCTTGGCGTGCGGCGGCAGGGCGCCGATCTCGCGGTTGGCGAGGGCCAGCGGCGAGGCGGGGCCGGTCTGGGCGACCTTGGCCTCGTGGAGCGCGTCGAGGGAGTCCGCGGCGGCGAAGGCGGCGAGCGCCTCGTCCCGCATGCGCTCGATCTCTTCCGGTTTCAACGCCTCGACCTCGACAGGGTCGTACGACTTATTGGGTGCCGACATCTCTTCCCGTGCTTCCGATTGGCTGGCTGGAGGTCCCCGTCACCGACTTGCACCGACTCGCGGACAGATCGTCTCGGTTTTCGGGACACAAAGGTGCCAAAGGCCGAGTCTAACGGGGCCGGGGAAAGCGAATGCGCCCGTGGGTCCTCGGCGGGTGCTCAGAGCAGGTGTGCCGGGGTGCCCACGGGCAGGGTAAATCGGATCTCCGCGCCGCCGCTGCGGGCGCGGCCGACCGTGATGGAACCGCCGTGCGCCTCGACGATGCCCTTGACGATGTAGAGCCCGAGGCCGGTGCCGCCGCGCTTGCTGCCCCGCCAGAAGCGGGTGAAGACGCGGTTCATGGACTCCTCCGGGATGCCGGGTCCCTCGTCGCTCACCGTGACCGACGTGGCGGTGTTCTCGATGGTGCCGGCGGCTTCCCCTTCCCGTGGGGACGGCGCCGGTGTGACGTCAATGGTGACGGATCCCTCGCCGTGGCGCACGGCATTTTCCACGAGGTTGCTCAGCACCTGGTCGATCTTGTCGGGGTCGGCCCACAGCTCGGGCAGCGGCTGTTCGACGCGCACCAGGAACCGGTCGGCGGGCTGCCCGGCGGCGACGTACGCCTGGACGTGCCGCCCGACCGCGGCGCCCATGTCGACGGGCTGGCGGCGCACCTCCAGCCGGCCGGAGTCGATGCGGGATATGTCGAGCAGTTCGGCGATGAGCCGGGTGACCCGGTCGGCGTCGGCGTCGACGGTCTCCAGCATCAGCCGCTTCTGGTCGTCGGTGAACCGCTCCCACTTGGCGAGCAGGGTCGCCGTGAAGCCCTTGACGGAGGTGAGCGGCGAGCGCAGTTCGTGCGCGACGGTGGCGATCAGCTCGGCGTGGCTGCGCTCGGTGCGGCGGCGGGCCTCGGTGTCGCGGAGGGAGACGACGAGGCGGCGGACCGGCCCGGTGGGGTGGCTGCGCACGTACTTCGCGGAGACGAGGACCTCCCGGCCGCCGGGCAGCAGGAGGTTGCGCTCGGGCTGGCCCACCCGGATGGCCAGCCCGCCGTAGGGGTCGGTCAGCTGCCACCAGCGGCGTCCCTCCAGGTCCTCCAGCGGCAGGGCCTTCTCCAGGGACTGCCCCAGGGCCTGCTCGGCGGGTAGGGCGCTGATCCGGGCGGCGGCGGCGTTGAAGCGGATGATCCGCCCGTGTTCGTCGGCGATCACCAGGCCGTCGGGCAGGTCGTCGGGGTCGACGCCGAGTGCGGCGGTCTCGTCCGGCCTGGGCGCGGGTGGTCGTCGCGCGCCCCGCGCTCCGGGCGCGCGATCGGTGCCGACACTCATCCCCTCACCCCACCTCTCAGCCGGTGCAGCAGGCCCCCGGGCTGGTCACCCTACTGGGTACGGGCGGCGGAACGGCATCCTCCGGAGCCGCGCTGCGCTCGGGCCGACGCGTACAGACATACGGCGGCGGCGGTCGCGAGGTTCAGGCTCTCGGCCTTTCCGTGGATGGGGACGCGGACGACGGCGTCGGCGAGGGCGCGGGTCTCCTCCGGCAGGCCCCAGGCCTCGTTGCCGAACACCCAGGCGGTGGGGCCGCCCATGGTGCCCTGGTCGAGTTCGTCGTCCAGGTCGTGCCGGCCCGCGCCGTCGGCGGCGAGGATGCGCACCCCGGTGTCCCGCAGCGCGGCGACCGCCCGCTCGACGGGGACGCCGACGGCCACGGGCAGGTGGAACAGGGAGCCGACGGAGGCGCGGACGGCCTTGGGGTTGTACAGGTCGACGGAGGCGTCCGTGAGGACGACCGCCTCGGCTCCGGCGGCGTCGGCGCAGCGCAGGACGGTGCCCGCGTTGCCGGGGTCGCGGACGTGGGCGAGGACGGCGACGAGCTTCGGTCGGGCCGCGACGACGTCCTCGAAGGGGGTGTCGAGGAAACGGCAGACGCCGACGAGTCCCTGCGGGGTGACGGTGGTGGAGATGTCGGCGATGACGTCGTCGGCGGCGAGGTGGATCCGGGCCCCCGCGACGCGGGCCTCCCCCACGATGTCGGCGTACCGCTCGGCGGCCTCGACGGTGGCGAACAGTTCCACGAGGGTGGGCGTCTCGCCGGCCCGGTGCGCCGCCGCCTCCCGCACGGCCTGCGGCCCCTCCGCGAGGAACAGCCGCTCCTTGCCCCGGAAGTTCCGCTTGGCCAGCCGCCGCGCTGCCGAGACGCGGGGCGAGCGGGGGGAGATCAGGTCAGGGGTGGCGGGGGGCATGGAGAGCTTCACCTTCGGTAGGAACGTTCCGCCGCGAGGGCGGTCAGCCGTGGGTCCACAGCGGTCGGCCGTGGGTTCCGGGCGGTACCGAACGCGCCTCGGGCACCGCGCGGCGCACATACGACGGACCCGCAGGCAGAGCCCACGGGTCCGTAGGATCGCGCCGGCTCGGCCGGCGCGGGGTCACGCTGCCTTGGGCGCGTTGACGTCGCTCGGCAGGGCCTTCTGCGCGACCTCGACGAGCGCGGCGAACGCGTTGGCGTCGTTGACGGCCAGCTCGGCCAGGATCTTGCGGTCGACCTCGACGTTCGCGGCCTTCAGACCCTGGATGAAGCGGTTGTAGGTGATGCCGTTGGCGCGGGCAGCGGCGTTGATGCGCTGGATCCACAGCTGGCGGAAGTCACCCTTGCGCTTCTTGCGGTCGTTGTAGTTGTAGACCAGCGAGTGGGTGACCTGCTCCTTGGCCTTGCGGTACAGGCGCGAGCGCTGACCGCGGTAGCCGGAGGCCTGCTCGAGGATCGCCCGGCGCTTCTTGTGGGCGTTGACTGCCCGCTTGACGCGTGCCACTTGATTAACTCCTTGTAGCGGGGCCGCGGTTGTCCTCACACGGCCCGGAAACGATTGGGTCCCGGTCCTGGCGTACGGCGCGCGGGGATCGGACGATCACGCGCCGCCGCGTCACTTGCCGAGAAGCTTCTTGATCTTCTTGGCGTCGCCCGGGGCCATCTCGGCGTTACCGGTGAGGCGACGCGTCAGACGGGACGACTTGTGCTCGAGCAGGTGGCGCTTGCCGGCGCGCTCACGGAGCACCTTGCCGGAGCCGGTGACCTTGAAGCGCTTGCTGGCACCGCTGTGCGACTTGTTCTTCGGCATAGCGCCGTTCTCTCCTCGTAGGTGGCGCTCCGATGCCCGGTCGCGAGAACCGGGCACGGTGGAGCGTCGCTCTTTTGTCGGTTTACATCCTGGGACGGGGGTCCCGGGGGGGGTCACGCCTCGGCGTGCTCCTCGGCCGGCGCCTCGGCGTCCGCGGCGTTCTGCGAGCGGCCCGGGTTGGCCTTCGCGTCGGCCTTGCGGGCCTCCTGCGCCTGGCGGGCCTCGGCCATCGCCTCGGTCTTCTTCTTGTGCGGACCGAGAACCATGATCATGTTGCGGCCGTCCTGCTTCGGGTTCGACTCCACGAAGCCGAGGTCCTGGACGTCCTCCGCGAGCCGCTGGAGCAGCCGGTAGCCCAGCTCGGGCCGGGACTGCTCGCGACCACGGAACATGATCGTGATCTTGACCTTGTCGCCCTGCTTGAGGAACCGGACGACGTGACCCTTCTTGGTGTCGTAGTCGTGCGGGTCGATCTTCGGCCGGAGCTTCATCTCCTTGATGACCGTGTGCGCCTGGTTCTTGCGCGCCTCACGGGCCTTCATGGCCGACTCGTACTTGAACTTCCCGTAGTCCATGAGCTTGCACACGGGCGGGCGGGCGTTCGCCGCGACCTCGACCAGGTCCAGGTCGTACTCCTGGGCAAGCTCCAGTGCCTTCGCGAGCGGCACGATGCCGACCTGCTCGCCACTGGGACCGACAAGTCGCACCTCGGGAACGCGAATCCGGTCGTTGATGCGGGGCTCGGCGCTGATGGATCCTCCTCGGTTAGCACCACACGGCGGTCTGGCGGACGGCCGCGTACTCTGTGTTCGACAGACCTAACCGCGCCGAAGCACGAAAAATGCCCCGGACGATCACAGGCGGGGCTCCTCGAACTACCGGAGCGACCGCCGCGATGGCCGCGGGGCGCACTATCGGACGGATCGCCGCCGGTGGGGCGGACCCGTCTGACCGGTGACCCGCCGCCCCGGAGGGCGGTCAGGTGGGAGTTCGAAGCCTCCACTTGTGGGCCGGGCCCGTATGCCTTGGCTACTGCCCTGGGCATACACGTCCAGCCGGTCGTCACACAAGGTTAGCAGCATCGGGTGGGAAGAGCTAATTCGGGCTGACCGCGGCCGACGACCGCCCACCACGGCCGACTACGGGAGCTCCCCGTTCTGCGCCTATCGTGTGGGGCATGAGTGAGACCTCCCCCTCCGGTACCGACGAGCAGCCCGACTTCGACGCCATGACCCGCGACATCGCGGAGGTCCCGGCGGTCGAGGTGATCGTGACGGTCGCCGTCAACCTGATGAGCGCCGCCGCCGTGAAGCTCGGTCTGACCGAGGAGGGCGACACGCACAAGGACCTGGACGAGGCGCGCAAGCTGGTGAGCGCGCTCGCCGGGCTGCTGGACGCGAGCGCCACCGAGATCAGCTCCTTCCACGCGGCGCCGCTGCGCGACGGCCTGAAGTCGCTGCAACTGGCCTTCCGCGAGGCCTCGGTCGTCGCGGACGAGCCGGGTCAGGGCCCGGGCGAGAAGTACACCGGGCCGATCTACGGCTGAGCCGCTCCCGCCGATCCCCGTTTCCCGACGCGGCGGTCACCGCCGCGTCACGCGGCCGATCCCCGCTCCTTCACGTACAAGGGCTCGCCCGGCGGCGTCGCCCCGGCCGGCAGCAGTGCCAGGTCGAGGCCGCGCACCAGGCGGGCCCTCAGTGTCTCGCTGGCGGCGAGCCGCTCGGCGACGGCGCGGGCGGCCTCGGCCGGGGCGGTCGGGACGGACGGGTCGAGCACCAGCGCCAGGGTCCCGTCGGCCTGTCCCCGCCCGAGGTGGGCGCGCAGCACGGCGGGCTCCGCGGCGACGGCCTCGCGCACCGCGGTGACGACGGCCGGGTCGGCCAGCGGGTCGGTCGTGGTACGGCCCTCGGCGAGGGCGAGCAGGGCGGGTCCGGTCAGCTCGAACGGCACCGGTCCGGCCATGTCCAGCACCACCGTGTCCGCCTTCTCGTGCGCGGCGGCCTCCAGGACCTGGTGCAGCCGTACGGCCACGGGCCGGGCGGCCGGGTCCCAGCGGGCCAGGGAGTCGGTGGAGGTGAAGGCGGGCAGGGCGGTGCGGTGCCCCGCCTTCAGGGTGGGCACGGCCATCTCGCTGGTCTTCTCCCGGCGCAGCCCGTTCTCGTCCTCCTCCACCTCGCCAAGGACGGCCACCACGGGCACGAGCAGCCGTGCGCTCCTGAGCGCCTCCAGGACGGGTCCCACGGCGGTGCGGTCCTCGGCCCAGGCGGCGAGCGCCGCGCTCAGCCCGGGGTCGACGGAGCCGTCGTCGTCGGAGAAGCCGGAGTCGGGAATGTTCTTCTTCGCCACGGTGCCGACCCTATCCGGGACCGTGCCCGTTTCCTCAGGGTCCCCCGGCCCACGTCCGACACGCCTCCCGCGGGACGTTCGGGCCCCGTATCGTCGGCGGCGGACGGGCTGGGGGCGCGGAGGCGGCGGGAGCACGGGCCACGAGCGGGGAGGCGGGCGGTGGAGACGGCGAGCGGAGGACCGGGGCCGGTGACAGTGAGCGGGGACGCGGCCGTGGCGGTGGCGGCCCGCCGTCTCGGCTCGGGGGCGAGCGCCGGGTACGGCGACGCGGTGTTCGACACGGCGAGCATCGTCAAGGTCGACATCCTGGCGGCGCTGCTGCTGCGGGCGCAGGACGCGGGGCGGCGGCTGACCACGCGGGAGAGGACGTGCGCCGCCGCGATGATCGAGCACAGCGACAACGACTCGGCGACCGCGTTGTGGCGGGTCATCGGCGGCGCCGACGGGCTGGACGCGGCGAACGAGCGGTTCGGACTCACGGAGACGGCCGGCGGCGACGGTGCCCTGTGGGGTCTGACCCGCACCACGGCCGCCGATCAGCTGGTGCTGCTGGAGCAGGTGTTCGGCGCCCGCTCGGAGCTGGGCGGGGCCTCGCGGACGTACCTTCAGGGGCTCATGGGGCGGATCGTCCCGGGCCAGGACTGGGGCGTGTCGGCCGCCGCCGACGGCTCCGGGTGGGCCCTGAAGAACGGCTGGATGCCGCGTGACGCGACCGGTCTGTGGGTCGTCAACAGCATCGGGCGGGTGACGGCCGGCGGCGACGACTACCTGGTGGCCGCCCTGTCCAGCGGCAACTCGACGAAGGAGCAGGGCATCGCCCTGGTGGAGGAGGCGGCACGGTCGGCGGTGTCGGCGTACGGCCGTTGAGGGCGCGATCCCCGGCCGTTTGAGGGCGCGATCCCCGGCGTGGCCGGGAGACCCGGGCTCTACAGCCGGAAGTCGCTCGCCCCGTCCTCGCGGCGGCCGCGCCACAGGACGACCGCCACGACCAGCATCACTCCCCCGGCACTGCCCGCCAGGGGCCCCGCCCAGCCGGAGCCGGCGTCGGCCGCCTCGGCGGAGTCGGGGCCGGGACCGAAGTACCGCTCGCCGTAGGACGCCGCGGTCAGGCCCTCGGGCCGAAGGCGGCCCGCGGCCTTGATGGCGGCGGCGGGATCGACCATGCCGAAGCCGCGGGAGTCGTCGCGGCCGCCGACGGGGGCGTTGCGGGCCGTGTCCTCCAGGAGCTTCTTGATCTGCGCGGGGGTCAGCCCGGGGTGAGCGGCCTTGATGAGGGCGACGGCGCCGGAGACGAAGGCGGAGGCGGCGCTCGTGCCCCAGCCCTCGTAGTAGCGCTGGTCGGGGTCGGCGATGACGACGTCGACGCCGGGCGCGCTGACCGTCGCGTACCAGCGGCGGGTGGAGAAGGAGGCTCGGGTGCCGAAGCGGTCCACGGCGGTCGCGGCGATCACGCCCGGATACGCCGCCGGGTAGGAGATGTGGTCGCCCTTCTCACCGCCGTTGCCGGCCGAGGCGACGACGACGGCGCCCTTGCTCAGCGCGTACTGGACCGCCTGGTCCTCGGCGGGCTCGGGGTGCGCGGAGTCCGAGTCGTCGCCGAGGGAGAGGTTGATGACGTCCGCGCCGTGGTCGGCGGCCCAGCGGATGCCCTCGGCGAGGGCGTTGCCGCGGGTGGTACGGGCCTTGCCGCGGGCGGAGTCGTCCTCCTCCAGGATCACCCGCACGGGCAGGATCGTGGCCTCGGGCGCGATACCCATGACCCCGTCGGCGTTGCCGACGCCGTGGCCGTGACCGGCGATGATGCCGGCCATGGCGGTGCCGTGGCGGGCCCAGGGGCGATCGCCGCGGCGCGCGCCGAAGCCGATCATGTCCTTGCCGGGCAGGACGTTGCCGCGCAGGTCGGGGTGGTCGTCGTCGACGCCGGTGTCCAGGACGGCGACGGTGATGCCCTTGCCCCGGGTGGTGCGCCAGGCCTCCTGGGTGTGCAGGGCGTCGAGGCCCCACTGCTGGGCGCGGATGCTGTCGGCGTGCGCGGCGGCGGACGGCACGAGGGCGAGGCAGGCGGCGAGGAACAGACTCGGCACGCCCACGGCGAGCACCCTGCGCGGCGTACGGTTCCCGGACGTCGCGGCGGCTGTCACGAGGGCTCCTCCGTGGCGGACTTGACGGTTTGGCGCAGGCCACGTCCGATGCGGTCGGCGAGGCCCTGGGCCTCGTTCCCGAGGCCTGCCTGGGCGACGGGGGTGGTGGCTCCGGACTTCGTCGCGTCGGCGGCGGCCTGCGGGGTGCCGGCCGCGCGGCCGTCGGCCCAGCCGGACACGGCGTAGACGACCACCGGGGCCTCGGTCAGCACGGAGACGGTCCACGCCGCGCGCTGCTCGTCGCCGAAGGCCGCGGCGACGGTGCCCTTGGCGGCGTACGGGCGCGGCACGAGGTCGGTGCGCCGGGCGAGCCCCTCGTTCTCGTAGCGGGTGGCGAGGGACGTCATGGCGGAGGCGTCGGCCTTGGTGAAGAGCAGGCCGACCGTGGTGACGTAGCTCTGGGTGGCGTCCGTGTAGGTGGCGCGCAGCAGGCGGGCGCAGCCGACGGGGGCGAGGACCTTGCGCAGCAGCGGATCGAAGGCGCCCGCGCAGCCGCTGTCCGGGGCGACCGCGACGCGGGTCCAGGTGCGGTCGGCTCCGCCGGGGCCGGCGCCGCGGCCGTCCACGGTGGGCGGGAAGAGCTGGTCGACGGGGACGCTGTGCCACATGGCGCCGGCCGCGGCGAAGCCGCTCGCCGCGCCGGGCCTGCCCGGCTCCCCGGTGAGCCAGCTGCCGGTCACGGCACCGCCTATGAGCCCGATCCCCAGCACCATGCAGGCGGCCGCCGCGGCGACCCGTGGCCGCACCAGCCGGCCGGTGGCACGGGCCCGCCGGTCGTGCCCCTCCGGATCCCCGAACCCCATGCCGAGCCCCGTCGTCCCCGGGGCCATGGCCGCGCTCCAGGACAGCGCCGGATCGGGCGCCGCGGGGACACCAGCGGCAGGCGGCGGTGTCCCGGCAAAGGCGGCGGCAGAATGCGGGAAGGCGCCGGACGGCTGCGTACGGCTCGTACCCGCCGCCCCGTTGCGCTGCGGGGCGTCGAAGGGGGGACGCGGCGGCACCGCGGTCCAGGCCGTCTCGGCCGGCCACTGGGGCCGGCCGGTGGGACGGTTGCGGGTGTCGTCCGGGCTGCCGGGGACGCCGGGTCCTCCGGATCCTCCAGGTCCTCCCGGAGAGGGGCTCTGGACGGAGACGGGGCGCAGGCGCGTGGTCGTCTCGGAGGGGGTCTCGACGGGCGCGCGGCCATCGCGGGCCGCCGTCGGGGGGCGGTGCCCCGGACGCGGGGGTATGTTCCCGTGCCCACGCCGGCCGGGTATCGCCGGCTCACCGGGGAGCGGAGCGGCGGTCCCGCCGTCCCCGGACCCCACGTCCCCTGACGTGCCGTCAGCAGGACCGCGGCCCTCCGGGTCCGGGAGACGCGCCGAGGCGAGGGGCGGGGGCGGTGTCGTGGGGGGCGTGGTGCGGAGGGAAGGGGGACGGAAGTCCGGGAAGCGGGGGCGGGGAGCGGTGGTGGTACGGGGGTCGTCGGTGGCGGAACCGGTGCGAGGCGAGGGGAAACCGGCACCGCGCCCCGCGCGGATGTCCGTCTCCGGACCCACCGCTCCTCCACCCGTGACGGCACGCGGGGAACCCTCCGCAAGCGAAGCCGCGGAACCCGTCGAAGCGCCGCGCGTCTGCGCGGTCGTGGCGCCGTCGGGCGCCGTCCGTGCCGGGCCCTCGGCCGTGCCGGGTGCGGCCTGGGCGGGCGGGCCGTCGGCGGCGGGGGCCGTCGCGTGCGAGTCGCCGTCGCCCCTCGCGGGCCCCACAGGCCGTGGGGGGACGGGGGCGTGGCGCGCTTCCGTGCTCATGCACCCCCCGTTTCCTCGTGCCCGTGCCGTTTCGCCGGGCACGGCCGCCCTCGTCGCCCCGTCCGGCGCGGACTCGCCGTCACCGGACACGCATGCCCGTACGAGCGAACCGCCATCCCGGCTCAACTCCACGGCCGGAATCACATCGCGGCTCCGCCGTGCGTGCGCGTCACTCTACGGGCTGCCCCGGCCCGGTCGGGAACCAGTCCACAAGCCCAGGCGGATCTGCCCGGAACATCCCCCTACCCCGCGGTAATCAGGTCTGGCAGGCTGCGACCATGACTGCGCGCGCCGCCGACCGGGCCCGTTACGACCGGGCCGCCGCCCATCTCGACGCCCCTGTCGCGATCGTGGACCTGGACGCCTTCGACGCCAACGCGGAGGACCTCGTCCGCCGGGCCGGCGGCACGCCGATCCGGGTCGCCAGCAAGTCCGTGCGCTGCCGGGCCCTGCTCGAACGCGCCCTGGCGAAGGACGGCTTCGCGGGCATCATGTCGTTCACCCTCGCCGAGTCCCTGTGGCTGGCCCGCTCCGGCTTCGACGACGTGCTGCTCGCCTACCCGTCCGCCGACCGCGCCGCCTGCGCCGAACTCGCCGCCGACCCCAAGCTCGCCCGCGCCGTCACGGTGATGGTCGACGATCCGGCGCAGCTTGACCTGATCGACGCCGCACGCGGGGACGGAGGTGAAGTTGTCCGGGTCTGCCTGGAGTTGGACACCTCGCTGAGGCTGCTCGGCGGGCGGGTGCGGGTCGGCGCGCGCCGTTCCCCGCTGCACTCCCCCGCCCAGGTCGCCGACATGGCCCGTACGGTAGCCCGGCGCCCGGGGTTCGCGCTCGTGGGGATCATGGCCTACGAGGGCCATGTGGCGGGCGTGGGCGACGCGGTCGCGGGACGGCCGCTGCGGTCGCGCGCGATCCGGCTGATGCAGGCCGCGGCGCGCAGGGAACTCGCCGAGCGGCGTGCCGCGGTGGTGCGGGCGGTCCGGGCCGTGGCACCGGACCTCGAGTTCGTCAACGGCGGCGGCACCGGCAGTGTGCAGCACACGGCGGCGGAGGACGCCGTCACCGAGGTCGCCGCGGGCTCCGGGCTGTACGCCCCGCGGCTCTTCGACAACTACACGTCGTTCCGGGGCCGTCCGGCGGCGCTGTTCGCCCAGCCCGTGGTGCGGCGCCCGGGGGTCGGCGTCGTCACGGTCCTGGGCGGCGGCTACCCGGCCTCCGGTGCGGCCGGCGCGGACCGGCTCCCGGTGCCGTACCTGCCCGAGGGGCTGCGCTACGACCCCCAGGAGGGTGCGGGCGAGGTGCAGACCCCGCTGCTCGGCTCCCCCGCCGACGACCTGCTGATCGGCGACAAGGTGTGGTTCCGGCACGCCAAGGCGGGCGAGTTGTGCGAGCGGTTCGACACGCTGCACCTCGTCGAGGGCGACCGTGTGACGGCGTCCGTTCCGACCTACCGGGGCGAGGGGCACACCTTCCTGTAACCCGGTGCTCGGGCCCCGCCGCGCCGTCTCGGGATCAGCTCGACGGGCCGATGCTGCTGCCCACGCCGCCGCTGCTCGCGGCGTCGCCGACGGGCCGGATGCCCTTGGTGATCCTGTCCATGTCGGCCAGCGGCGGGCCGTCCGGACCGGCGTCGAAGACGAAGCGGACGAGGACCGGCGCCTGGATGCCGGTGCTGGACGGGAAGACGAGCGACTCGACGTAGCCGCCCGGCCCCTTGGCGGTTCTGACCAGCCGGCGCACGAAGTAGCCGGCCCGGCCCGCGACCGCGACCTGCCCGGACGCGACGGTCCGCTGGGAGGTGATGCCGCCGTAGAGGCGCTGGCCGATCACGTTCTGCTCGTACGCCTCGTCGGTCGCGTCGTCGATGTCCCGCTTGGCCAGGGTCTCGGGGGAGGCGCCCTCGGCCGCGGACGCCGTACGGGTGATGACCAGGCCGTGCCGGCAGAACCCCACCCCGGCGGGGCAGTCGTAGACGCCGTGGGTGGTCATGACGACGTCGTCCTGGGCGACGTTCTCCGGTTTCTCCCAGCCCTCCGGCAGCGGCAGGGTGATGCCGTTGAGCTGGTCGACGGCGACGGAGGGATCGTCGTCGGGGGCGGTGGGTTCGTCGGCGGAGGAGGCCGGGGACGGCGACCCGGTCGTGGCGGGAGCGCTCGTGGGCGGGGCGGACGGTGTGCCGCCGGCCGTGTCCGCCGGGCCGCCGTCCGTGTCGTCACGGTCCAGCAGGACCGCGCCCGTGACGACCGCGGCGACCAGGACGGCACCGGCGGCGACGAGGGCGACGGCCTTGGCCCGGGACGGTCGCGCACCGGCGGGCGGTGACACGGACGGCTGCCCGGGCGCCCCGGGGGCGCGCCGGTGCTCGGTCCAGGCCCTGCCGTCCCACCAGCGTTCCTGGTGGGGGGCGTCGGGGTCGCGGTACCAGCCGGGCGGGGGCGTCATGCTCACCAGGTCACTCTATGCACCGGACCCGCCGGATTCATCGGCGCGGCGGTTCCACCGGCCGGGCGGGCGGCCCCAGTTCACGCTCCGCCGTGGCGAACACCGGTACGCCGGGCCCGGGGTGGGTGAACCGGGTGCCGTCGTCGGCGCAGGAGCCGAGGCCGTCGATCGTCACGACCGCGTCAGGGACAGCAGTTCGCGGGCCGGGCCGACGGGGCGGTGACCGGTGGGCCAGACGGCGCGCAGGTCGCGTTCGAGGGTGACGCCGTCCACGGGCACAGGGACGAGCCGGCGCAGGGACAGCTCCTCGCCCACCGCGAGTTCGCTGAGCACCGCCGGTCCCGCGCCGCTCACCACGGAGGCCTTCACCGCCGTCGTGGAGGACAGCTCGATCAGCGGGCGCGCCAGACCGCCGAGGGCCGCGTCCAGCACCTGCCGGGTGCCGGAGCCCTTCTCGCGCAGGATCAGCGGTGTGGTGGCCAGTTCCGTCGCGGGCAGCGGCCGCCGGCGGCGGGCCCACGGGTGGTCCGGGGCGGTCACCACGATCAGCCGGTCGTGGCCGATCACGACGGAGTCGAGACCGGCCGGCACGGACACCCCCTCCACGAAGCCGAGGTCCGCCTCGTCCCCCAGCAGCCGCTCCGCCACCACCGCCGAGTTCCCGGCGAGCAGGGACACCGCCGTGTCCGGGCGCCGGGCGCGCAGCGCGATCAGCCATCCCGGCAGCAGGTACTCCGCGATCGTCATGCTGGCCGCCACCCGCAGCCGCGAGTCCCGCCGGTCCCGCAGCGCCTGCGCTCCCGCGTCGAAGGCCTCCGCCGCCTCCACGATCCGCCGCGCCCAGTCGGTGACCAGGGCTCCGGCGTCCGTGGGCCGCGATCCGCGCGGCGAGCGGTCCACCAGCGCCACGCCCAGCTGCCGTTCCATGGAACGGATCCGGCTGCTCGCCGCCGGCTGGGTGATGCCCAGCTCCCGCGCCGCCCGGCCGAGGCTCCCCAGCCGCGCCACCGCCAGCAGCAGCTCCAGCGCGCCCAGGTCGGGCACCCGGTGCGCCAGCGAGGTTCTCTCGGTGTTCCCCATAAGGCCAGCTTATGTCGTGATAGACGCACATCCCCTGGTGGGAGCGGTATGGACCAGGAAAAACTGGCGTCATGGTCACCGCAGCCCACTCCCTGCCCCGGCAGGCCGCACCCCGACCCCGCTTCCCCGCCGTCCGTCATCTGGGCCCCCACTGGTACGCCTCCGTCATGGGCACCGCCGCCGTCGGCACCGCGGGCGCCGCGCTGCCGCCGCACGTTCCCGGACTGCGCACCGTGTGCACCGCCGTGTGGGCCCTCTCCCTCGTGTGGCTCACGGTGCTGCTGACCGCCCGCACGCTGCACTGGATCCACCACCGCGACCAGGCCCGCGCCCATCTGCTCGACCCGATGGCGGCGCCGTTCTACGGCTGCCTGTCCATGGGGCTGCTGGCCGTCGGCGGCGGGGCCCTGTCCGTCGGGCGGGACTGGATCGGCACCCCCGCCGCCGTCGCCCTGGACGCCGTGCTGTTCACCGCCGGTACGGTCCTCGGGCTCGCGGCCGCCGTGGCCGTGCCGTACCTGATGGTGGCGCACCACCGGATCGAGCCGCACCAGGCGACGCCGGTGTGGCTGCTGCCGCTGGTCGCGCCCATGGTGTCCGCCGCTCTGGGGCCCGCGCTCGTGCCGCACCTGCCTCAGGGGCAGGCGCGGGCGACCCTGCTCCTGGCGTGCGTGGCGATGTTCGGGCTCAGCCTGCTCGCGACCCTGGTCGTACTGCCGGTGGTCTTCGGCCGGCTGCTCACGGGCGGCCCGCTGCCGCTCGCGCTCACCCCCACGCTGTTCCTGGTGCTCGGTCCGCTCGGGCAGTCCACCACGGCCGTCGGCGCCTTCGCGGACACGGCGTCCGGTGTCGTAGCGTCCCCGTACGCCGGCGGCTTCGCCGTGCTCGCGGTCCTGTACGGCGTCCCGGTCATGGGCTTCGCGCTGATGTGGTGCGCCTTCGCCGCCGCCCAGGTGCTGCGCGCCGCCCGCCGGGGCATGGGGTTCGCCATGACCTGGTGGTCGTTCACCTTCCCGGTGGGCACCTGCGTCACCGGCGCCGCGGCCCTGGCCCGGCACACCCACCTCGCCGCCTACAGCGCGCTCGCGGTCGGCCTGTACGCCGTTCTCGTGACCGCCTGGGCCGCCGCGGGCGTGCACACCGCCCGCGGACTGATCAGCGGCGCGCTGCTCGCAGCGCCTCGCCCAGCACCCGTGGAGCCCGCGCGAGCGACGGCCCGTACCACGTCAGGTGCCGCCCGCTGACCAGCGCGCAGGGCAGTCCGGGGAAGGCCTCGGGACCGTCGTCGGCGGCGAAGCGGTACGGCTCGTCCGGCAGCACGACGACGTCCGGGGCCGCCGCGCGCAGTTCCTCCAGCGGGACGCGCGGATAGCGCTCGGCGTGCCGGGCGTAGAGGTGGTCGACGCCCAGGCGGGCCAGGACATCGCCCGCGAAGGTGTCCCGGCCGAGTACCATCCAGGGCCGCCGCCAGATCGGTACGACCGCCGTCGTACGGCGCGGGAGCACGGGCGGCGACGACCAGGCCGCCTCGGCCTCGTCCAGCCACCGGGGCCGGCCGGACCCGCCGCACGCGCGCAGCACCCGCGCCAGCTCACGGAAGGCCTGCGGCAGGTCCCTGACCTCGGTCACCAGGACCTCGATGCCCGCCGCGCGCAGTGCGTCGAGGTCGGGCGCCCGGTTCTCCTCCTCATTGGCGATCACCAGGTCGGGGGCGAGGGCGATGATCCGGTCCACCTTGGGGTTCTTGGTGCCGCCGACCCGGGTGACGTCGAGGCCCGCCGGGCGGACGCACCAGTCGGTGGCGCCGACGAGCACGCCGGGCAGGGACACGGCCACGGCCTCGGTGAGCGAGGGAACCAGCGAGACGACCCTCATCAGCGGGACCGGTCCTGTACGGCCTCGATGTGCTCGGCGACCGCGACGACGATCACCCGGGTGTCCGGAACGGTGGCCCGCCAGCGGTGGCGGACCCCGCCGGTGAGGTACATCGTGTCGCCGCGCACCAGCCGGTAGGCCCGGCCCTCCGCCTCGACCTCCACCGCGCCGTCGGCGACGTACATCAACTCGTCGTTGCGGTGCTGGAATTCACGGCCGACGTCGTGGTCGCCGGTGAACTCCGAGGCGTGCAGCTGGTGGTGGCCGCGCACCAGGGAGCGCACCAGGGGTTCGGGTTCCAGCTCGGTGGCCTCGGCGCGCACGACGTCGACGCTGCACGCCGGGTCGGCCGCCGCCAGCAGCTCCACGGCGGTGGTGCGCAGGGCGTCGGCGACCTTCTCCAGGGAGTTCTGGCTGGGCCGGGCCCGGTCGTTCTCGATCTGGCTCAGGAAGGGGACCGACAGGCCGCTGCGGTCGGCCACCACGGCGAGGGTGAGCCCCAGCGTGCGGCGGCGCCGCCGGACGGCCGCGCCCACCCGAAGGGGCCGTTCTTTGTTGTCGCCCATCGCTCCGGCTCCCTCCTTCGCTCGTCGGTCCGCTCCTCGTGGGGCCGCTGCCCGCGGGCCCGGTTCCGGGCGCACTCCCTCTGATGAGTTCTCTGCACCCTATGCATGTCCGGCAAACAGTTTCCTGTCGCCGTCACATGCCTGTAAGGATCGCGCGGCCCCGGGGCGCGTGGGGGTGGCTCTGCGTGGTTGGCCGGATTCTTCCTGTGGACAAGCGTGCGGGGCGGGCCCGTCCCGCGCATCGCGGGCGATGCGGGGCGGGCCCGCCCCTTCGGCGGTGTCCGGGTCGACGACTACTGCGGGGTCATCCGCGCCGGGACGTCCGGGTGCTGCTTCAGCCAGGCGGTGACGGCCTCGTCCTCGTGGCCCTGACCGAGCTTGTTGATCTCGCTCTCCAGGCTGCCGAGCTCGTCCTCACTCATCCTGAAGTTCTTGATCCACTCGGTGAGCTGCGGGTACTGCTCGGGGAACTTGGCGCTGGAGATGGTGCGCACGGTGTTGCCCTCGCCGAACAGCTTCTTGTCGTCGGCGAGCTTGGTCAGGTCGTAGCGGCTGTACGCCCAGTGCGGCGACCACAGCACCACGGCCACCGGCTGCTTCTTGGCGTAGGCGCGCTTGAGCTCGGCCAGCATCGCGGGCGTGGAGCCGTCGACGACCTTGTACTCCTTGTCCAGGCCGTAGCCGGGCAGGACCTTGGTCTTCAGCAGGTCCATCTCGCCGGTGCCCGGCTCGATGCCGATGATCTTCCCGCCGAACAGGCTCGCCTTGCCCTTGAGGTCCTCCAGGGACTTCACGTCCTTGACGTAGGACGGCACGGCGATCTCCAGGGACGTCGGCTCGTACCAGGTGCCGAGGTCCCTGAGTCTGTCCTTGTTCCTGTCCCAGTAGTTCTTCTGGGCGTAGGGCAGCCAGGCGTCGAAGTTGAGGTCGATGTCGCCGCCGGCCAGGCCGGTGTAGACCGGGCCCACGTCCATCTGCTTCATGTTCATCCGGTAGCCGCGGCGCTCCAGGACGTTCTTCCACAGGTGGGTGACGGCGATGTCCTCGTCCCACGGGAACCAGGCCACGTTCAGGGTCCGCTTGGCCTCGGCCGGCTTGGCGGTCGAGCCGCCGCCGGGCAGCGGGGCGAGCTTGTCGACGACGCCCGGGTTGTCCTTCAGCCAGGCGCGGACGGCGTCCTGCTGGCGGCCCTTGCCCGCCTTGTTGATCTCGGCCTCGAGGCTGGTGAGCTGCTTCTCGGTCAGCTTGAAGTTCTTCAGCCAGGCGCCGACGGTCGGGTCGTCGTTCGCGAAGCCCTTGCGGGCCAGCGTGTGCACGCCGTCGCCCGTGCCCCAGGCGCCCTTGGGGTCCTTCAGCTTCTTCAGGTCGAAGTCGCTGTACGCCCAGTGCGGTGACCAGAGCGTGACGACGATCGGTTCCTTCTTGCTGTAGGCGCGCTTCAGCTCGGCCAGCATCGCGGGCGTGGAGCTGTCGACGACCTTGTACTCCTTGTCCAGGCCGTACTCGGGCATGACCTTGCTCTTGAGCAGGCCCATCATGCCGGCGCTCGACTCGATGCCGGTGATCTTCCCGCCGAACAGGCTCGCCTTGCCCTTGAGGTCCTCGAGCGAGTTCACGTCCTTCATGTACGAGGGGACGCTCAGCTCCAGGGACGTCGGGCCGTACCAGGAGCCGAGGTCGTCGAGCTTGCTGCCGTACTTCTTCCAGTACTCGGCGTGGGTCGTCGGCAGCCAGGAGTCCGTCTCGAAGTCGACGTTGCCCTGGGCGAGCGCGGTGTAGAGCGGTCCGGCGTCGAACTGGCGGGCGTCGACCTGGTAGCCGCGCTGTTCGAGGACCTCCTTCCACAGGAAGGTGGAGGCAACGCCCTCGTCCCACGGGATGTACCCGATGGTGATCTTCTTGCCGTGGCCCACGTCGGTGCTGTCACCGGCGGCCGTCGCGCTGCCGCCGCCCGCGAAGAGGCCCATGCCGCCCGCGACCAGGGCGAGGACCACCACGCCGATCACGGCGATCTGCGGCCGCGGCCGGTAGGACCAGATCTTCAGGCCCTTGGCGGCCCGTGCCTTGGCGGCGGCACGCCGGCCGAGCGGCGAGACCTCGGTGCCCAGGGCGCTGGTCATGCGGTCGAGGTAGATCGCGAGGATCACGATGGCGATACCGGACTCGGAGCCGAGGCCGACGTTGAGCTGGCCGATGGCCTCGTTGACGTCGCCACCGAGACCGCCGGTGCCGACCATGCCGGCGATCGCGGCCATGGACAGACCGAGCATGATCACCTGGTTGACGCCGGCCATCACGGTGGGCAGCGCCAGCGGCAGCTGGACGCGCAGCAGCGTGTTGCGGGGCGTGGTGCCGAACGCCTCGGCCGCCTCGACCAGTTCCTTGTCGACCTGGCGGATGCCCAGCTCGGTCATGCGCACACCGGGCGCGAGCGCGAAGATCAGGGTGGCGACGATGCCCGCAGAGGCGCCGGTGCCGAAGAACAGGATGGCCGGGATGAGGTAGATCATCGCGGGCAGCGTCTGCATGAAGTCCAGGACCGGCCGGACGACGGCGCTGACCCGGTCGGAGCGGGCCGCCCAGATGCCGACGGGCACCGAGATCACCAACGCGATGATCGTGGCGACGAGGACCAGCGACAGGGTCACCATCGCGTCCGACCACAGCTCCATGGAGTCGATGAACGCGAACCCCACGAAGGTGAGCACTCCGGCGAAGGAGCCGCGCAGCCACCAGGCGAGCACGGCGAAGATGCCCGCGAGCAGCAGCGGCTGCGGCGCCTGAAGGACGGCGTCGATCCCGTCGTAGGTGCCGGTGAAGACGGCCTTGAAGAAGTCGAAGAGCCAGGACATGTGGCCGAGCAGCCAGTCGACCGCGGAGTTGACCCAGTCACCGAGCGGGATCCTAGGCACGGGCCACCGCCTTGTCGCCGCCCTTGCCCCGTGGCGCGTCGCAGCTCACCTGGGCGCTCTGCTCGTCGCCCAGGAAGCCGACCAGGCGCTGTCGCGGGACGATGCCGACGAGGTCGTGGTGCTCGTCCAGCACGGCGACCGGGTGGGAGACGCGGGCACTGATCGCGCACAGCTCGGTGAACGGGGTGTGCGGGGTCGCGGTGTCGCAGCCGCAGTCCGCCTCGTCGCCGCGCACGTCGCGGTCCATGACCGACTCCGCGGTCAGCACCCGGGAGCGGTCGACGTCCTGGGTGAAGGAGGCGACGTAGTCGTCGGCGGGGCGCAGCAGGATGTCCTCCGCGGTGCCGGTCTGCACGATGCGGCCGTCCCGCATGACGGCGATCCGGTCGCCCAGGCGCATGGCCTCGTTGAGGTCGTGGGTGATGAAGACGATCGTCTTCTTGAGTGTCTTCTGGAGCTGGAGCAGTTGGTCCTGCATGTCGCGCCGGATCAGCGGGTCCAGGGCGCTGAAGGACTCGTCCATCAGCAGCAGGTCGGCGTCGGTGGCCAGGGCGCGGGCCAGTCCCACACGCTGCTGCATGCCGCCGGAGAGCTCGTCGGGCCAGGAGGACTCCCAGCCGGCCAGACCGCACAGGGCGAGCGCCTCGTCGGCGCGGCGTTCGCGCTCGGCGCGGGGCACGCCCTGCACTTCCAGACCGTAGGCGGCGTTCTCACGGACGCTGCGGTGCGGGAAGAGCGCGAAGTGCTGGAAGACCATGCTGATCTTCTTGGAGCGGACGTCGCGCAGTTCGCGGTCGCTGAGCGCGGTCAGGTCCTGGCCGTCGAAGCGGACGCTGCCGGCAGTCGGCTCCAGCAGCCCGTTCAGCATCCGCAGGAGCGTGGACTTGCCGGAGCCGGACAGGCCCATGACCACGAAGATCTGGCCGGGATCGACGCTGAAGGAGGCGTCGATGACGGCGGCGGTGGTGCCGTCGGCGCGCAGGTCCTCGCGGTCGACACCCTGCCGTAGCTTTTCCACTGCCTGGTCCGGTCGTCGGCCGAACACCTTGAACAGGTGCTGGGCCTGAAGTCTTGAAGACACGCCTACCTCTTGTCTCGGGGCCAAGGACTGGATGCGGAGAGTCACTGACAGTTGAAGAAAGCAACCACCCTTCGATCCGAGTCGCGCCTGCCCAGACCCTTTTGGCTCAAACCAAACGTGGCCTGGTTCACAATGCCCTCGCCCTACGTCCACCAGGAATCCACGGTTTCCGCCTGCCCGGTGACTGTCGGTGCCGTACGGCATGATGCGGGGCGTGACCGGACGACTGATGCTCCTCGACACCGCCTCCCTGTACTTCCGCGCCTATTTCGGCGTGCCGGAGTCGATCAGGGCCCCGGACGGCACGCCGGTGAACGCCGTGCGCGGGCTGCTCGACTTCATCGACCGGCTGGTCAGGGACCACCGGCCTGATCGCCTGGTGGCGTGCATGGACGCCGACTGGCGGCCGGCCTGGCGGGTGGAGCTGATCCCGTCGTACAAGGCGCACCGGGTGGCCGTGGAGCGCACCGGCGGTCCGGACGAGGAGGAGGTGCCGGACACTCTGTCCCCGCAGGTCCCGGTGATCGAGTCCGTCCTGGACGCGGTGGGCGTCGCGCGCGTGGGCGTCCCGGGGTACGAGGCGGACGACGTGATCGGCACGTTCACCGCGCGGGCGAGCGGCCCGGTCGACATCGTCACCGGCGACCGGGACCTGTACCAGCTGGTGGACGACGCCCGCGGGGTGCGGGTGCTGTACCCGGTCAAGGGCGTCGGCACGCTTCAGGCCACCGACGAGGCGGCGCTGCGCGAGAAGTATGGGGTCGACGGCCGGGGGTACGCGGATCTCGCGCTGCTGCGCGGCGACCCGAGCGACGGCCTGCCGGGCGTGCCCGGCATCGGGGAGAAGACGGCGGCCAGGCTGCTCGCCGAGTTCGGCGACCTGGCCGGGATCATGGCGGCCGTGGACGACCCGAAGGCGAAGCTCACGCCGTCGCAGTGCAGGCGGCTCGACGAGGCGCGGCCGTATCTCGCGGTGGCGCCGACGGTCGTACGGGTCGCCGCCGACGTCCCCCTGCCGGACGTGGACACGGCGCTGCCGCGCGCCCCACGCGATCCGGCGGCGCTCGACGAGCTGGCGGCCCGCTGGGGCCTGGGAGGCTCCCTCCAGCGGCTGCTCACCACCTTGACGGCGTGACGTCCGTGGCGACGCGCGCCGCCGGAGTCCGGACGGGAGGAGTACTCACCGGGTCGAGATGTTAACTTAGGTAAACCTAAGCGAGGGGAACTGGGAGGCCGTCATGGCAGAACGTCCGGCGCGCAAGCCGCGCAGGGTTCACTCCGCGCAGGTCGTCCGGACCGAACGGCTGACCCCGCACATGCAGCGCGTGGTGCTCGGCGGGGAGGGCCTGGCCGACTTCTCGGCGGACACCTGCACGGACCACTACGTCAAGCTGCTGTTCCCGCCCGACGGGGTCACCTATGCCGAGCCCTTCGACATGCAGCGGATCCGCGAGGAACTCCCCCGCGAGCAGTGGCCGGTGACCCGGACGTACACCGTGCGTGCCTGGGACCCCGGCCACCGCGAGCTGACGCTGGACTTCGTCATCCACGGCGACGAGGGTCTTGCCGGACCCTGGGCGTTGCTGGCGCGACCGGGCGAGACCGTGCGCTTCCTGGGTCCCGGCGGCGCCTACGCCCCGGACGCGAGCGCCGACTGGCATCTGCTGGTCGGTGACGAGAGTGCCCTGCCGGCGATCGCGCGCTCCCTGGAGGCACTGCCCGAGGGTGCGACGGCCCACGCCTTCGTCGAGATCGCCGGCCCCGAGGAGGAGCAGAAGATCGCCTCCGACGTGGAGGTGGTCTGGCTGCACCGCGGCGAGCGGCCCGTCGGCCGGGCACTGGTGGAGGCCGTACGCGCGCTGCGGTTCCCCGAGGGCCGGGTGCACGCCTTCGTGCATGGCGAGGCCGGTTTCGTGAAGGAGCTGCGCCGGCTGCTGCGGGTCGAGCACGCCGTCCCCCGCGAGGACCTGTCGATCTCCGGCTACTGGCGCCTCGGCCACGACGAGGACGGCTGGCAGGCCTCCAAGCGGGACTGGAACGCGCGGATCGAGGCGGAGCAGGAGGGCGGCGCGGCGCCGGCCGCGTGAGCCGCACGCGAAGCGGCGGTACCGGGGCCGGTACCGCCGCTTCGCGTGGCTCAGACCGACCGCTGGTAGGAGCGGAACGTCCGTATCGACAGCCACACCGCGGCCACCGCGAGGCCGAGCAGCGCTCCGCCGCGGCTGCCGACGAGGCTCCAGTCGGGATGCGCGGACATCGCGGAACGTCCGGCCACCATCGCCCAGTTGAGTGGGTTGAAGTCGGCGACGTGACGCATCCAGCCGGGCATCTGCGCCGGGGCCATGAAGGCGGAGGACAGGAACGTCAGCGGCAGCAGCAGGAAGGTGTTGATCCCGATGAGGGACTCCCGCTCCTGCACCAGCATTCCGAGCGCGTTGGACAGTGCCCCGAAGACCGTTCCCAGCAGCACCGAGGCGAGCACCAGGATCAGAACGCCGCCGACTCCGCCGGGGTAGTCGGCGCCGCCCAGCAGGCCGAGCAGCACGATGACGACCGACTGGAGGGCGGTGACCAGGCCGTTGTGGACCACGTTGCCGTTCATCAGGGCGGCCCGGCTGACCGGGGTGGTCAGGAAGCGGTTGAGCGTGCCGCGCTGGATCTCCTCCAACGTGCCCATGCCGGCCCACATGTTGGAGCTGAGCGCGCTCATCACCACCACGCCCGGCACCAGGTAGTCCAGGTACGAGGTGGTGCCGAAGCCGCCGAGCTCGACGACCTTCCTGAAGAGGTTGCCGAACAGGAACAGCCAGATCACCGGCTGGATCAGGGTGATGACCGCGTAGGCCGGCTGGCGCGCGAACACCATCATCTGACGCTGGGTCATGTACCAGGTCTGGGAGATCGCGGCGCTCATCGGGCACCTCCGGCAAGGGCGAGGGCCTCGGTCCCGGCGGCCGCGCTCTCGGCTTCCGCCTCGGCGTAACGGCGGCCCGCGTAGCGGAGGTAGACGTCGTCGAGGGAGGGGCGGGCCACGGTCGCCGCGGCCACGGTGACCCCGGCGCGCTCCAGGCCCGCCAGGAGCGCGGGCACGGCGGCGGCTCCGTCGTCGGCGCGGGCGCTGATCCGGCGCCCGTCGATCAGCACCTCGTGCACACCGGGCAGGGCGCCCAGGGCGTCGGCGAGCACCGTGCGCCCGGCCTCACCGACCGCCTCGCGCAGCTCCACGTGGACCGCGTCGCCGCGCAGTTCGCCCTTGAGCGAGTCCGGGGTGCCCTCGACGACGACCCGGCCACGGTCGACGATGGCGATGCGCTCGGCGAGCCGGTCGGCCTCCTCCAGGTAGTGCGTGGTGAGCAGGATGGTCAGGCCCTCCTCGCCGGCCAGGCGGCCGATCTCGTCCCACATCGCCGCACGGGCCTCCGGGTCGAGGCCGGTGGTGGGCTCGTCGAGGAAGAGGACCTCGGGCCGGTGCACCAGTCCGAGCGCGACGTCCAGGCGCCGCCGCATTCCGCCGGAATAGCCCTTGACCGGGCGGCGGGCGGCGTCGGCGAGGCTGAACCGCTCCAGCAGTCCGTCGACCCGCCGGTCCAGGCCGGCGCCCTTCAGCCCGTAGAGCCGGCCCTGGAGCCGGAGGTTCTCGCGGCCGGTGGCGACCGGGTCGGCGCCCGAGCTCTGCGCGACCACGCCGATGGCGCGCCGCACCCGGTCCGGGTGGCGCAACACGTCGTGGCCGGCCACGGTCGCCTCGCCGGAGTCGGGGCGGGCCAGGGTGGTGAGGATCTTGACGGTGGTGGACTTGCCGGCGCCGTTCGGGCCGAGGAGGCCGAAGACGGTGCCCGGCTCGACGGTGATGTCCATGCCGTTCAGGGCGGTGACGTCCCCGGGATAGGTCTTGGTCAGCCGGCGTGCCTCGACGGCGGGCGCACGGGTGGGACTCATGGCGGAGCTCTCCTGGATGAGTGGGGTGGAGGGATGGCGAAGATCGCCGAATGATCCACGTGAGCGCGCCGGGCTATCCTGGGTGTGCCGCACCTCGATCGCCCGTTGAAGCCTCACGGTGGATTCGGCTCGGGGTTCGAGACCCTGGCGGGGCTGCTGCAACAGCCCTGCCGGGGTCTGTCTCATGGGTTCACTTCTGGTAGTGGCGTTCCTCGACTTCCTTGAACTCCGCGGGGATCTCCCCCGTCTCGTGGAACCGGCGCCAGCTCTCGACACCCGGCAGCGAGCCCTCGCGGATCTCGCGGGCGAAGCCGCGGACCCACTCCGCCTCCGCCTCGGCCATGTGCTGGTGGTACTCCACCTCGACGACGAACAGGCGCGGCAGCGTCTCGTAGAGCTTGTCCAGCACCGCCCGTCCGCTCGCCACCCGCATCTCCAGGGCGGTCAGCCGCTCCTCCAGCAGCCGCACGACGTCGTCCGGGGGCAGCGCCCCCAGCAGCGAGAGCGCGGTCTCGAAGATCGGGTACTCCTTGGCCGGTACGGCGACGAGGTCCGACAGCCAGCGCGTCATCTCCTCGCGACCGGACTCGGTGAGCGCGTAGATCGTGCGCTCGGGGCGGTTGCCCCGCCGCTCCACGTCGACCACCTCGACGAAGCCTCGCTCCTCGAGGTTCTGGACGACGGTGTAGAGCGAGCCGTAATTGATCTTGGTGCTGGCGTCCTTGCCCTGACGGCGCAGGGTCTGCGCGATCTCGTAGGGGTGCATGGGCTTCTGCCAGAGCGTGGTCATCACGGTCAGCGCGAGCGGATTGCTCAACTTCCTGCGCCCGCCGGCCATGCCCGTCACCTACCCATCACCTCGCTTCCGAATATCCGTAGCCGAACATATCGCGACTCGACTCCTTCCGTCAATGCACGCGATATATCGTGGCACCCCTGGGTGTGGGAACTCCGCCTCAGTCCCCGCGGACGCGCGCGTGCAGATGCATGTCGTGCCAGCCGTCCGCGTGGAGGCAGGAACTGCGCTTGGTGCCCTCCAGGACGAAGCCGGTCCTGGCGGCGACGCGGCAGGAGGCGCCGTTGCCCACGGAGTGCAGGAGCTCCAGGCGGTGGAATCCGGTGTCCTCGAACGCCCAGTGGACGAGGGCCGCGGTGGCCCGCGAGGCCACATGCCGGCCACGGGCCGTGGGAGCGGTCCAGTACGCCACCTCCGCCGCGCCGTCCTTCCACCGCACCTCGCGCAGCGCGACCCGCCCCACCGGGCGGCCGGTGTCCGCGTCGGCCACCGCCCACTGGGCCTCCCGGTCCGCCGCCCAGGCGGCACGCCACTCCTTGATCCAGCCGGCCGCCTCGGACTCGGACTCGGCGGCCCTGGCGTGCCACTGGTGCATGACCGGATCCTGGAAGACTTCGTGCACGAAGGGCGCGTCCTCGGGCGTCCAGGGCCGCAGGAGGAGACCGTCACCGGTGGTCAGGGTGGGCTGGGCGGTGCGTGCGAAGGTGCCGGCGGGAAGTACCGGGCTGGTGAGAAGAGGCATGGCCCCAGCCTGCCCGCCGACGGGCCGCAGGCGCAGGGGTTTTCCCGGGCCGCGGGCGGCCTCGTAGGCTTCGGTCGATGCGACGCAAGACCCGTACCCCGCCCTCCCCCCTGCCGCAGCGCCACGGGGTCGACCCGGTGCGGGTGCGGCTGCCCGCCGCCGGGGCGTGGGCCACCGTGCGGGCGTACCTCGTGGAGCGGCTGTCGGGGGCCGGGCCCGGGGTGGTCGGGGGCATGGTCGACGCGGGCCTGGTCGTCGGGGCCGACGGACGGGCCGTGGCGCCCGACGCGCCGTACGAGCCGGGGATGTACGTGTGGTTCCACCGGGAACTGCCCGAGGAGGTGCCGGTGCCGTTCCCGCTGCGGATCGTGTACCGCGACGAGCACCTCGTCGTCGCCGACAAGCCGCACTTCCTCGCCACCACCCCGCGCGGCGCGCACATCACCGAGACGGCGCTGGCCCGGCTGCGGCGGGAGCTCGGGATCCCCGCCCTGGGCGCCGCGCACCGCCTGGACCGGCTCACCGCCGGTCTTGTGCTGTTCACGGTGCGGCCCGAGGAGCGCGGCGCCTACCAGACGCTGTTCCGCGACCGGCTGGTACGCAAGGAGTACGAGGCGGTGGCGCCCTACGACCCGGCGCTGGTCCTGCCGCGGACCGTGCGCAGCCGGATCGTGAAGGAGCGCGGGGTGCAGGCCGCCCGCGAAGTGGCGGGCGAGCCGAACGCCGTCACGCGCGTGGAGCCGGCCGAGCACCGTGCGGACGGGCTCGGGCGGTACCGGCTGATCCCCCGCACCGGGCAGACACACCAGCTGCGGGTGCACATGAACGCCCTGGGCGTGCCGATCCTGGGCGACCCGCTCTACCCGGTGGTGACCGATCCCGTGCCGGCCGGTGACTTCCGGCGCCCGCTGCAACTGCTCGCGCGGACACTGGAGTTCACGGATCCGGTCACGGGGGCGGAGCACCGGTTCACCAGCGGGCGGGTGCTCCAGGCCTGGTCCGACCCCGCGGCATGGGCCGGTCGGTGACTCGGTGACTCGGTGAGTCAGGTGGTCAGTAGCCGCGCCACCAGCACAGGAAGCGCTGCCAGGTCCCCTGGGGGCGGGCCGCGCCGGCGGCCGGTGCGGGGTCCGGCTCCACGGCGCCCGCCGGCGCCGACTGGGGCGCGGGGGCCGGATCCGGCGACGGAAGAGGTGACGGACCGGGGGCCCGCCCCGGCCGCCGCGGTGCGGTCGCGGTGCCGTTGTCCCGGACCCGGCGGGGCGAGGAAGGAGTGTGCGGGGTGTGGCTCGACTTGGCCGGCCGCGAGCAGCTCGGTGATGAGGGCCGTCGTCGCGCTGAACGGCAGGTGGAGGTGGGCCGAGAGCTCGGCCACGGACAGCGGTGCGGTGCACAGCCGCAGCAGCGCGGCCTGCTCCGGGGTGGCGGACGGCGGCGGCTCGTCGCGCGCCACGATCAGGGTCACCAGGTCGACGGCCGCGCGGGTACCGCCCTCGCCCGCCCCGGCGACCACGTACAGCCGCTCGGGGTTCTTCTCCTCGCCCCGCTCGGCGCCTTCGGGGGGCGGTGGCGGTGCGTGCCCGGGGGAACGCCTCTGGCGCCGAGGAGGGGTCATACGGTCTGCCCGCCCCGCCGCGGCGGACTGGTCAGGTGGGCGCCGATGCGGACCACGAGGTCGCGCATGCGGGCGCTCATGAGACCGGGTTCGGTGCGGATGTCGGCGAGCACCGCGAGATAGGCGTTGTCCCCCGCGGACATGAGGTAGAAGTAGCCGCCGTCGATCTCGATGACGACCAGCTTCATCCGGCCGTCGCTGTGGGGGATCTCGACGGCGACGGCGCTCGCGAGGCTCTGGAGTCCGGCACAGGCCGCGGCGATCCGGTCGGCGGCGTCGGCGTCTCCTCCGTAGCGGGCGATGCGCAAACCGTCGGCCGAGAGCACGACGATCATCTCGATGCCCGGCACGCTGTCGTCGAGCTCCTTGAGCATCCAGTCGAAGTTGGCTCGCTGCTGGATCACTTGAGGTCCCCCTCGTCGTCCCGGACGTCGGCCTCGGCTCGGGCCGGCTCCTCGTTCAGGTGGCGGTACGCGGCCGGGTCCCGGGTGAACGCGCTCGGGTCCGGACCCGGGTTGTCCTTCTTCAGTCCGTCCCAGAAGGCCTCGACCCACAGGCCCGGTTCGGAGTCCTTCCTCGTGGGCGCCGGCCCTGCTCCGGGCGCGGCCCGCACCGTCCCGTCCTCCCGCCCGGCGGCGGCCTGCCCGGCGGTGCGCCGGCTCGACGGGGTCCTGACCCGGCTGCGGCGCTGCGGCAGGCCGCCCGCCGTCCACTCGGTGACCTCGGGGACCTCGTCGTCGGCCGGGGTCACGGCGGCGGGGACGCGAGGGCTGGTGGGGCGGCGCTTCTTCGGGGCGCGCTCGGGACCCTCCACCGCGTCCTCCCCCGGGGCCGGGACGGAGGTGGCGCCGATTCCGTGGGCGAGTCCGGGAGCGGGCTCGGCGGTCGTCATCTCGCCGGGCACGACGAGGACCGCGCGGACACCGCCGTACGCGGAGGCCCGCAGCGAGATCTGCATCCCGTGCCTGGCGCACAGGCGTCCCACGACCGCGAGGCCCAGGCGGGGAGTGTCGCCGAGGTCCAGCGGGTCGACCTCGGCCCGGGCCGCCTCGAGCAACCGCTCGAGACGGGCGCGTGTCTCCTCGTTCAGGCTGACGCCGCCGTCCTCGATCTCGATGGCGACGCCGGACTGCACCTCCACGGCGGTGACGTGCGCCTTGGTCTGCGGCGGCGAGTAGCGGGTGGCGTTGTCGAGGAGTTCGGCCGCGGCGTGGATGACGGGTTCGACATCGACACCCCTGATGTTGACCTTGGCGATGGAGTGCAGTTCGACGCGCCGGTACTCCAGGATCCGGGACATGGCGCCGCGCAGCACGCTGTAGAGCGTGACCGGGTTGGGCCACTGACGGCCGGCGCGGCCGCCGCCGATGACGGAGACGGAGTCGGCCAGGCGGCCGATCAGCGCGGTGCCGTGGTCGATGCGCAGCAGGTCGTCGAAGACCTCGGGGCTGCGGCCGTGGTCCTCCTCCATCTCCCTGAGCTCCCTGGCCTGTTGGTGCACGATCGCCTGGACGCGGCGCGCGATGCTGACGAAGGCACGCTGGGTGGAGTCGCGGAGGTTCTCCTCGTCGTCCACGATCTTGAGGATCACGCGCACCACCGCGCGCTGCGACTCGGGGATCGCGCGCCACTCGGGCTGGCCGTCGACGACGTCGCGCATCACCTCGGCAGGTGTGTGGCCGCCGCGCAGGTGGTCGATGGCGGCGGGCAGCAGGTCCGAGGCGAGACGATGGATCTCCCGGTCGTGGGCCGCCAGGCGCCCCTCCAGGTCCGCGGTGCGCCGGGCGTGCCGCTCCCGCTGGTCCCGCAGGGCGCGTCCGCGGCGCACCGCTTCGGCGCTCGTGCCGAGCACCAGCAGGGTGGCGACCGTGCCGCAGGAGGCGACGGCGAGGCGGGCCGGGTCCGTCACCAGGGCGACGGCGGCGCCAGTGGCCGCCGCCATCACCAGGGCGGGCAGCAACAGCACGCGCGCGTAGGGAAGTTCACGGCCACCGGGGGGCGATTGAACACTCACCATGTAAGCCCTCTGAGGAGAATCGGCTGGGTTCGGGCAGCTTCCAGTGGGGGTACGTCATGAAATCGACGCGGATTTCGGCGCGTTCGAGGACGCTTGGGAGCAAGCTCGCGAACACCCTCAACTCGCTGCGCCGCGGGCGAGCATAATCCGGTCGGATCATCGCTATGTCATATTCCGCAAGGGCCTGAAACGGGGCATGCGACAGGAGTACTCTCGGCGCATTTGCGCGGCCCGGAGCGATCCGAACGCGCACAGTGACGGGGCGCGGGCGCACGAAGCAGTGCGGGTGGACGAAAAACGGACATGGTCCCGACGGCGTCCGCCGGGACCATGTGATCGGTGCGATCGTCCGCCTAGCCGACCGAGGAGTAGGCCACGACCCCCCGCAGCAGCCCGTCCACCGCCTTGCGCGCGTTCCTGGCCACCGACGAGCCCTCCACCGGCGCCGCCGCCGAGATCTGGCCCAGCACGTCGATCACCTGCTTGCACCAGCGCACGAAGTCGCCCGCCGGCATCTCCGCCTCGCGCAGCACCTCGTCCAGGCCCTTGCCGGAGGCCCACATGTACGCGGCCCAGGCGAAGCCGAGGTCGGGCTCGCGCTGGCCCACCCCCTCGGTCTGGTTGATGCGGAAATCCTCCTCCAGGGCGTCGAGGCGGCCCCAGATCCGCACCATCTCGCCGAGCGCCGCCTTCGCCTTCCCCGAGGGGAGCTTGGGCGCCATGGCATCGTCACTGACCCGCGCCTCGTACACCAACGCCGAGACACAGGCGGCGAGTTCGGCCGGGCTCAGCCCCTCCCAGACGTGCTCGCGCAGGCATTCGCTGGCCAGCAGGTCGAGTTCGCCGTACAGCCGGGCGAGCCGCTTGCCGTGCTCGGTGACCTCGTCGCCGCGCAGGTAGTCGAGCTCGGTGAGCAGCGCGACGATCCGGTCGAAGGTGCGCGCGATGGTGTTCGTACGGCCCTCGATGCGATGCTCCAGCTGCTTGGTGTCGCGCAGCAGCCGGTGGTAGCGCTCGGCCCAACGGGCGTGGTCCTCGCGCTCGTCGCACCCGTGGCAGGGGTGGGCGCGCAGCGCGGCGCGCAGCCGGGCGATCTCACGGTCGTCGGCCGCCTGGGAGCGCCGCTTGCGGTGCCGCTCCGCCGGGATGTGCCCGGCCTTGGTGCGCAGCGCGGAGGCGAGGTCGCGGCGGGACTGCGGGGAGCGCGGGTTGAACGACTTCGGGATCCGCATCCGCTCCAGCGGCTCCACGGGCACCGGGAAGTCGATGGCCGCCAGCCGCTTGACCTGACGCTCGGCGGTCAGCACCAGCGGGCGGGGGCCGTCGTGGTACTCCAGGCCGCGGTGGCCGTTGGACCGGCCCGCGGGCAGGCCCGGGTCCAGCACCAGCGCCAGGCCCGCGAACTTGCCGGTGGGGACGTGGATGACGTCGCCCGGTTTGAGCTTCTCCAGGGCGACGGCGGCCTCGGCACGCCGCTGGACCGCCCCCTGCCGGGACAGCTCGGTCTCGCGGTCCTTCAGCTCCCGGCGCAGCCGCGCGTACTCCGTGAAGTCGCCGAGATGGCAGGTCATGGAGGCCTTGTAGCCCTCGATGCCCTCCTCGTTGCGCTGCACCTGCCGGGTGATCCCGACGACCGACCGGTCGGCCTGGAACTGCGCGAAGGACGTTTCCAGCAGCTCGCGCGAGCGGTGCCGGCCGAACTGCTCGACCAGGTTCACCGCCATGTTGTACGACGGCCTGAAGCTGGAGCGCAGCGGGTAGGTGCGGGTACCGGCCAGCCCCGCCAGGTGTTCGGGGCTCATGCCGCGCTGCCACAGCACCACCGCGTGGCCCTCGACGTCGATGCCGCGGCGGCCGGCGCGGCCGGTGAGCTGGGTGTACTCACCGGGGGTGATGTCGGCGTGCTGCTCGCCGTTCCACTTCACGAGCTTTTCCAGCACCACCGAGCGGGCCGGCATGTTGATGCCGAGGGCCAGGGTCTCGGTGGCGAAGACCGCCTTGACCAGGCCCTGCACGAACAGCTCCTCGACGACCTCCTTGAAGGTCGGCAGCATGCCCGCGTGGTGGGCGGCGATACCGCGCTCCAGGCCCTCCAGCCACTCGTAGTAGCCGAGGACGTGCAGGTCCTCGGCCGGGATGGCGGCGGTGCGCTCCTCTACCAGGGCGCGAACCCGCTCGCGCGCCTGCTCGTCGTTGAGTCTCAGGCCCGCGTACAGGCACTGCTGGACGGCGGCCTCGCAGGCGGCCCGGCTGAAGATGAACGTGATCGCGGGCAGCAGGCCCTCGGCGTCGAGGCGCTCGATGACCTCGGGACGGCTCGGGGTCCAGATCCGGGAGCGCTGTCTGCGCTCCCGCTCGCGGTCGGCCTCGCGCATCGCGCGGCCACGCCGGCGGTCCTGGAACGAGGGACGGGTGGCCTCCATGCGGGCCATGCGCGTGAGGTCGGGGTTGACGGCCTTCCGATGGCCCTCGCCCTCCTCGAACAGGTCGTACATCCGGCGCCCGGCCAGCACGTGCTGGAACAGCGGAACGGGCCGGTGCTCGGAGACGATCACCTCGGTGTCCCCGCGGACGGTGTCCAGCCAGTCGCCGAACTCCTCGGCGTTGGACACGGTCGCCGAGAGGGACACCAGGGTCACCGACTCGGGCAGGTGGATGATCACTTCCTCCCACACGGCGCCGCGGAAGCGGTCGGAGAGGTAGTGCACCTCGTCCATGACCACATAGCCGAGTCCGAGCAGGGTCTGGGAACCGGCGTAGAGCATGTTCCGCAGCACCTCGGTGGTCATCACGACCACCGGGGCCTCGGAGTTGAGGCTGTTGTCGCCGGTCAGGAGGCCGACCTTGCCACTGCCGTAGCGACGGCACAGGTCGGCGTACTTCTGGTTCGACAGCGCCTTGATCGGCGTCGTGTAGAAGCACTTCCTGCCCTGCTGGAGGGCGAGGTGGACGGCGAACTCGCCCACGATCGTCTTGCCGGAGCCGGTGGGCGCGGCGACCAGTACGCCCTTGCCCGCCTCGAGCGCCTGGCAGGCCTCGATCTGGAACGGGTCGAGACCGAAGTCGTACATCTCGCGGAAGCCCGCGAGCGCGGTGGCCTGCTCGGCAGCTCGCCTGCGCGCTGCCGCGTACCGCTCGGCCGGTGAGAGGTCCTCTGTCATCGTGCTTTCGAGCGTACCGGGCCACACCGACAACAGGACGATCATTATCCCGATCGCCCCGGGGACGAGAAGGCCGGCCGCTCGAGGTGCGAGCGGCCGGCCCGGAGCCTGCGGTGGTGATCAGGTCACGTCGTCGTACCCGTTGACCCGGCCCGTGTCGCCGTCCCCGTCCGCGTCGTTCCGCTCGGGCAGGGCGCGGCGCGCGGTGACGGGTTCGACCTCGCCGATGTCCTCGGGGGTGAGGTCGAGCTCGGACGCCTCGTCGTCCGACGGTCCCTGCGCGGCCAGCCGTTCCTTGCGCCGGTCGTTGAACAGGGAGATGACCACCGCGACGAAGTACAGCGCGCAGATCGGTGCGGCCAGCGCCAGCATCGTCAGCGGGTCGGGGCTCGGCATGGCGACCGCCGCGAAGGCCGTGATGCCGACGACCATGCCGCGCCACCAGCCGAGCATGCGCCGCCCGGACAGGATGCCGGTGAGGTTGAGCATGACGAGCAGGAGCGGCATCTCGAACGAGAGTCCGAAGACGACCACCATGCGCGTGATGAGGTTGAGCAGGTCGTCCAGCGGCAGCAGGTTGTCGACACCACTGGGGGTGAAGTCGATCAGTACCCTGGCGGTGGTGGGCAGAATGTGGTAGGCGAAGTAGGCGCCCCCGAGGAAGAGCGGGAAGCCGGCGGCGACGAACACGTAGCCGTACTTCTTCTCGTGCTTGTGCAGCCCCGGGGCGACGAACGCCCACAGCTGGTAGAGCCAGACCGGCGAGGCCAGCACCACCCCCGTCATCAGCGACACCTTCAGCGCCAGCGTGAACGGCTTCAGCAGGCCGTTGATCGTGAGGTGCGCGCAGGCGCCGCTCTTCTCCGACTTCGCCAAGTCGAGGAACGACTGCCCACACCCCACCGAGTCCAGCACCGGCTTGGTGATGAAGTTGACGATGTCCTTGTAGAAGAAGGCGGCGACGACCGTCACGACCAGGATCGCCAGGACACCTTTCCCCAACCGGTTGCGCAGCTCACGGAGGTGCTCCGCGAGCGACATCCGCCCCTCGGGGTCCTTCTCCTTCTTGTCCTTCTTGCGGGCAGACTTGAGCAACCCACATCCTCATCTCGTACAGCGGACCGGAAGGCCTCCGGTCGTCCGGTCAGCGCTGAGTCGTGTCCGTCGGCTCGTTGACCGGGCGGGAGCTGGTCACGTCGCCGGGCGCGGCCTGGATGGTGCGCTGCGCCGGGGACTGCTGCTGCTCCTCGCCGGCCGGAGTCGCCGAACCGGCCGCGGTGGTCGACTTCTCGTCCTTCATCGCCTTGGCCTCGCTCTTCAGGATGCGCGCGGACTTGCCGAGCGACCGCGCCATGTCCGGAAGCTTCTTCGAGCCGAACACCAGGACGATCACCAGAACAAGAAGCACCAGGTGCCACGGCTCAAACGCACCACGGAACATTCGTCTTCACCTTCTCATCTGAGGCGGGGCGGGCAGGTCCGACCACTGGGACAGGCGTCCGACCATTGTGCTGCCAGCGATCGTAACGCCCAGGGGTGAACGCTGAGCAATCCCTGTGCGTACTCCTGCCGGAGCGGCCCGTGCCTCTTACGCGGGCCATGACCAGCAGCGTACCCGGCCACAGGGGCGACAGGGCAGGGCGTGTCGATCGAAAGCGCACGGCGTTCGGGACTTCCAGGACTTTCCCGGCAGGACTCACCTCGACTCCATCGCCCGGGCGGCGCTCAGGCTCGCCCGCTCCAGCTCCTCGGCGGCCCGGTTGATGCGCCGCGCCGACTCCGTGACCTGCCGGCCCAGGCGCTGCGCCTCGACGAAGACCCGGACGGCGAGCACTCCGAGCACCGCCAGCCCCACGAACCCCGCCGCCACCGCGAACATCGCCCAGAACATGACGCCGAGCCTAGAGGGTCGAGTGCAGGCGCAGCGTGCTGACCCCGCCACCGGTGAGCAGTTCCACGATCCGCTCGCCGGCCGGCTTGCGGACCGCGGCACCGCAGTCGGGGCAGGTGAAGGAGTAGAAGGTGGTACGGCTGCTGGCGCCGACGACCAGGCGCAGCGCGCTCGCGGCGAACTCGAACCGGCCCCGGCAGTCGGGGCAGCCCGCCCGGAACACCACCGGAGTCACGCTCCGCATCCCGGCGAACGCCGCCGCCACCGACATCCCGGGCACCCCAGCCGTCGCCGACCTGCTCAAAGCCCCTGCTCCTGCCTGTCGTCACGCCCGTCGTGAACCACGTCCGCCCCCCGCGGCCCCCGCGCCGCCACGGCGTCCACGGGGCCCCCGGCCCCTTCGCACGCCGGCTCGTACGCCGCCAGGGCCTCACGGGCCGCCTGCCGGGCGCTGTCGGCCAGCTCCCGCGGGGCGACGATCCGCCCATCCCGGCCCAGGCGCAGCGCCAGCCGCCGGAGCGACGCCGGATCGGGCGTGCGCAACGTGATGCGCAACCCGCCGTCGGGAAGCTCCTCGGCGCTGTCGTGCGGGTAGTACTCGGCGACCCAGCGGCCACCGGGACCGACCTCCACGACCACCTCCGGGTCCTCCGCGGCCGGCTGCACCAGGGCCTGCGACAGGTCGCGCAGCTCCATCTCCGGCGGCGCCGAGGGCTCGTCGAGGATCTTGATCTCGGCGACCCGGTCGAGCCGGAAGGTGCGCCGCGCCTCGGAGCGGCGGCACCAGGCCTCCACATAGGTGTGCCCGACGCTGACCAGGCGGATGGGGTCGATCTCGCGCTCGGTGACCTCGTCACGAGCGGGCGAGTAGTAGCGGATCCACAGCCGTCGCCGCTCGGAGATCGCCCGGTCCACGTCGGCGAAGACGCCACCCTCGGACTCGAACGTCACCGACAGCCGGGAACTGGCCCCGGCGGCCTCGCCGGCCGCGGCCTCCACCTTGGCCGTCGCCCGCAGCAGCGCCTGCCGGTCGCCCTCCCGCAGGCCGGGCAGCGTCGCCACCGCGCGGGCCGCCACCAGCAGCGCGGTCGCCTCGTCGGCGGCCAGCCGCAGCGGCTCGGCCGCCTCCGCCCCGAGCGCAGCGGGGTTGTGCCACCAGATGCGCTCACCGTCGGTGTCGATGTCGAGCAGATCGCCGCCGCGGAAACTCGTACCGCACATGGGCAGCACGTCGAGGTCGGAGACCAGCTCGTCCTCGGTGATGCCGAAGGCGCGCGCCACGTCCTCGATCCGGGCGCCGGGGCGCTCCCTGAGATACGTCACCAGGGAGAGCATCCGCCGGGTCTGGTCGATGGCGCTCGCGGGCCTGACCGGTTTGCCTGCCACAGTGTCGCTCCGCTCCCCCTCAAGCCCCGGCCACGGCACGCAGCCGGTCCAGCACGTCCGCCCGCAGCTCGGCCGGCTCCAGGACCACCACGTCCGGTCCGAACTCCACCAGCCAGGCGTCCAGCCCGTGCCCGTACGGGATGTCCAACTCGTCCCAGCCGTCTCCGAGTTCCCGCACGGCGGTGGCCTTCGCCCGAAGGGGGTACCCGGCATCCGCGCGCAGCCGGATCCGCGCGGAGCGGTCGGCGCTCTCGCCGGCCCAGCTCGCCACGGTCTCACGGACGGTGACGACGTCCGGGACCGGCGCGGTGAAGCCGCTGCCCCGGGAGCGGACCCTGCCGGTGATCCTGGAGAGCCGGAAGACCCGCTCGGCGCCGCGGTCGCGGTCGAAGCCGGCCAGGTACCAGTGGCCGCGCCAGCACTCCAGCGCCCACGGCTCGACGTGCCGGGTGCCGGGCTGGGCGGCGTTGGCCTTGCGGTAGTCGAAGGCGACCGGCCGGCGGTCGCGGCAGGCCAGCATCAGCGGCTCGAAGGCGGCCTCGTGCACCGGGATGCGCGGCTCCAGCGCGCCGTGCGCCTCGTAGGGGTCGACGTCCTCGGGCAGTCCGGCCGCGCGCAGCTTCTGCAGGGCGCCGCTGGCCGCCCCGGCCAGCCGGGCCTGCTGCCAGACCTTGGCCGCCAGGCCGAGTGCGGCGGCCTCCTCGGCGTCCAGGGTGATCGGCGGCAGCCGGTTGCTGTCCCGGCGGGCCAGGTAGCCGACCTCGCCGTCGAGGCTCTCGACGGTCTCGATGACCAGCCCGAGCTCCCGCAGGTCGTCCTTGTCTCGTTCGAACATGCGGTTGAAGGAGTCGTCGGACGCCGCCGCGCCCTTCTCCGACCCGGCAGCCACGCTCCTGTCGCGGCCGGAGGCCACGCTCCTGTCGCGGCCGGAGGCCTCGACGTAAGCCTCAATGGACTCCCGCAGCTCGCGCTTGCTCAGCGGCCGCCGCGTTCCGAGCAGGCACAGCGCCAGGTTCATCAGCCGCTCGGCCTTGGCAATGGCCATCGACGCCCTTCACCTTCCCTATGGTCCCTACGACCGACGACCGTACCGCCCCGCGGCGTACGGACAAAAGCCGAGGCCCATGCCCAGGCGGGCATGGGCCTCGGCTGATCGGATCCCGCGGGGATCCGGCGCCTGACGATCAGACCGCGACCAGGTCGCAGACGAAGATCAGCGTCTCGCCGGGCTTGATCCGGCCGCCCGCGCCGCGGTCGCCGTAGGCGAGGTGCGCCGGAATGGTCAGCTGGCGGCGCCCGCCGACCTTCATGCCCTGCACGCCCTGGTCCCAGCCGGCGATGACCTGGCCGACACCCAGCTGGAAACGGAGCGGCGTACCGCGGTTCCAGGAGGCGTCGAACTCCTCACCGGTGGAGAAGGCCACGCCGACGTAGTGGACGGAGACGGTGTCGCCCTTCTTGGCCACCGGTCCGTCGCCCTCCCAGATCTCCTTGATCTCGAGGTCCGCCGGGGGCTCGCCGCCCGGGAAGTCGATCTCGGGCTTCTCGATGCTCACGTGATTCTCCTGCTCATCTACGACAAGGCAACCTGCACAGTCTTACATCCCCGCCGGGTGCGCGACCGCGCCGGGAGACCGCGGCGCGGCGCTACATCGCAGCCAGGATGTCCACCGTGAAGACCAGCACCGAGTCCTTCTTGATGCCGCTGTTGGGGGGCGGGTTGTCACCGTAGCCGAGGGCCGGCGGGACGACGATCAGGACCCGGCTGCCGACCTTCTTGCCCGCCAGCCCCTCGGCCCAGCCCTTGACGACCTGCTGGAGGGAGAACGACGTCAGCGCATCTCGCTTGTACGTCGAGTCGAACTCCTTGCCGTCCTGCCACAGCACGCCCTTGTACTGGACGAGCACGGTGTTCTCCGGCTTGACCGCGGGACCGTCGCCCTCGATCACGTAGTCGGCCACGAGCTTCTTGGGCGCGGCCGTCTTGGGCACGGTGATGGACGGGGCGGCGCCGTCGGTGTTGGTGCCGACCTTGGGCAGGTCGGCGTTGTCCTGGGCGACGATCTTGCCCTTGGCCGAGCTCTTGGAGTTGAAGGTGTTCTGGATGTCGACGACGAACACCAGCGTGTCGGTGCCCTTGATTCCGGCCTGGGCGTTGCCCTGCGTGCCGTATCCCCAGGTGGGCGGCACGGAGAACAGGACGCGGCTGCCCACCTTCTTGCCGGCCAGGGCATAGCGCCAGCCGTCGATGATCGTGCCCTGGGCGAGCTGGATGACCAGGGGCGCCTTGCGGTCGTAGGAGTTGTCGAAGAGCTTCGCCGTGTCCCAGATCTGCCCCAGGTAGTGCGCCTGGACGTAGTCGTTCTCCGCGACGGTGCGGCCGCCGCCCGCGATCACCGTCTTGACGGCGATGTCCTTCGACGGGGCACCACTGCCCTTGGCGACGGTCGGCTTCTCGCCGAACTTCGTGCCCGCGGTGATCGCCGGCAGCGGCCCGGAGACGATCTTCGGCGAGGGCGCCACGGACGGCTCGGAGGGCGACGGCGACGGGCTCTCGCTGGCCTTGCTCGAACCGGCCTTGTCGTTGCCGCAGGCGGCCAGGGTGACAAGTCCCGCGGGTACGGAAAGAAGGAGTGAGCGACGGCGCACGGTGGGGGCCTCGTAATCGGTCGATCTTCTGATGGCGTGCGCGCTACCTTACTGACGTTTCGTTGCCGAGCGGGTCTCCGGCCCGCCCCGGTTTCGGCCGGGGTCCGGGGGTTGTCCCCCGGGAAAGCACTGTCGTGGTGAGCAGGGCGCCGTACGGGGAACGTACGGCGCCCGTGTGGCGTTCCGGTTCCTCGAACCGGTATCCGCGTTTCGCCGGGCTCACATTCCGGCGATCAGTTTCTCCACCCGGTCGTCCACCGAACGGAACGGGTCCTTGCACAACACCGTCCGCTGGGCCTGGTCGTTGAGCTTCAGGTGCACCCAGTCGACGGTGAAGTCCCTGCGCTGTTCCTGCGCCCGCCGGATGAAGTCGCCGCGCAGCCGGGCCCGAGTGGTCTGCGGAGGCACCGACTTGCCCTCGAAGATCTTCAAGTCGTTGCAGATCCGGGTGGCTTGGCCCTTCTTCTCCAGCAGGTAGTACAGGCCACGACGGCGGTGGATGTCGTGGTAGGCGAGGTCTATCTGGGCGACCCGCGGATGCGACATGGTCATGTTGTGCTTGGCCCGGTACCGCTCGATGAGCTGGTACTTCATCACCCAGTCGATCTCGGTGCCGATGCGGTCGAGGTCCTCGGTCTCGATCGCGTCCAGCGTACGGCCCCACAGCTCCAGCACCCGCTCCACCGTGCCGGTGCGGATACCGCGCCGCTCGCAGAAGTCCACGGCCTTCTCGTAGTACTCCCGCTGCACCTCCAGCGCGGAGGCCTCGCGGCCGCTGGCCAGGCGCACCTTGCGGCGGCCCGTGATGTCGTGGCTGACCTCGCGGATCGCCCGGATCGGGTTCTCCAGGGTCAGGTCGCGCATCACCGTGCCCGCCTCGATCATGCGCAGCACCAGATCGGTCGCGCCGACCTTGAGCAGCATCGTCGTCTCGGACATGTTGGAGTCGCCCACGATGACGTGCAGCCGCCGGTAGCGCTCCGCGTCCGCGTGCGGCTCGTCGCGGGTGTTGATGATGGGCCGCGAACGGGTGGTCGCCGAGGAGACGCCCTCCCAGATGTGCTCGGCCCGCTGGCTCACGCAGTACACCGCCCCGCGCGGGGTCTGCAGGACCTTGCCCGCCCCGCAGAGCAGCTGCCTGGTGACCAGGAACGGGATGAGGATGTCCGCGAGGCGTGAGAACTCCCCGTGCCGTGCCACCAGATAGTTCTCGTGGCAGCCGTAGGAGTTGCCCGCCGAGTCGGTGTTGTTCTTGAAGAGGTAGACGTCGCCCGCGATTCCCTCCTCGTGCAGGCGTCGTTCCGCGTCTACCAGAAGCCCTTCCAGAATGCGCTCGCCGGCCTTGTCGTGGGTGACCAGTTCGATCACATTGTCACACTCGGGTGTCGCGTATTCCGGGTGTGACCCCACGTCGAGATAAAGCCGGGCGCCGTTTCGCAGAAAGACATTGCTGCTGCGGCCCCATGACACGACACGGCGGAAGAGGTACCGCGCCACCTCGTCAGGCGACAGGCGGCGCTGTCCCCTGAACGTGCACGTGACGCCGTACTCGTTCTCCAGCCCGAAGATGCGGCGGTCCATGACTGAACATTACGCCCGATCCTCTGCGCTCAAACGGGGTTCGGCAGCACGATTTGGATCATTTTCCGATGAAGCGGCAACCACCGCCCGCCCGACGGGAGCTGTGAGGACCCGTCCGGTGAGCAGCAGCACCAGCAGCGACACGGCCCCGGCGACGCTCGGCACCGCGAAACCCCACAGCGCGCCGCCCGCCTCGACCACCGGTCCCGCGGCACCCGTTCCGACGGACGCGCCCACGGTGAACATCGTCACCAGCCAGGAGAAGGCCTCCGTCACCGTGCCGGCCGGCGCGTGCCGGTCCACGATGATGAACGCGCAGGCGATGCACGGCGCCAGGAACACCCCGGACAGCGCCGTCAGCGCCACCATGGCCACCGCCCCCGGCATCAGCAGCAGCGGCAGGTAACACACCGCCAGAAGGCCCACCAGCAGGCGCAGTCGCCGCTCGGGCGCGCCCGCCCACTGGCGGGCGCCGTAGACGGCGCCACCGACCAGCGCGCCGAGCCCCAGCGCGGCCATCAGCCAGCCGTACACCGCGTCCCCGCCGTGGTCGTCGGCGTAGGGCACCGCCGCCACCGTGATGGAGCCCAGGGCGACACCGACGAAGAGGAACGCGCCGAGCAGCGCCAGCAGACCGGGCGAGCGCAGCGCCCCCAGCCAGTGCGCCTCCCGGGGCGCCGAACGCCAGGCCCGCGAGGGCGGCGAGACGACCACGGACAGCGCGCCGAGCACGCCGACGGCGTTCAGGACCACCAGCGCCGCCTGCGCCGACCACAGAGAGACGCAGAGGGTCACGAGCAACGGGCCGACGGTGAACATCACTTCCTGGGCCACGGCGTCCATCGCGTACGCCGTGTGCACCTGGTCCTCCCGGCGCAGCACCGAGGGCCACAGGGCCCGCAGACCGCCCTCCAGGGGCGGGGTGAAGAGCCCGGCGGCCGCCACCGCCGTGTACGCCAGGGCGGGCGACTGGGTGCCGTTCAGGGCGAAGACCGTCATCGCCAGCGCCGCGGCGAGCGCGGCCGGCAGCTGGACGCGGGGCTGCCCGTGCAGGTCCACGAGGCGCCCCAGCACGGGCTGGCCGACCGCGTTGGCGATGCCGTACACCGCCGCCAGGGCGCCCGCCAGGCTGTACGTGCCGCCCTCCGCGCGGACGAACAGCACGATGGCGATCGCCGCGGTGGCGTTGGGCAGCCGCCCGACGAGCGTGCCGGTCAGCAGCCTGGCGGCGTGCCTCGCTCTGAGGATCTCCAGGTATCCCCCGAATCCCACGGCCATCGCCCTGCCTTCCACCGGTTCGCCCGAGGCGCTGGAGCAACCTCTGGTGTTACGTATAACGTCCTCGGTCATACGTACCATGTGCGCTGTTCACCAGTCCAGACGAAGGAGCGTCCCCGCGGTGGCACCCAGCAGCACGCGCCCCACCAGCCGCGACGTCGCGCACGCCGCCGGGGTGTCCCAGGCCGCCGTCTCCCTGGTCCTCGGCGACAAGTGGCGCGGCCGGGTGTCGCAGGCGACCGCAGAACGGGTGCGCCGGGCCGCCGAGGAACTCGGCTACCGTCCCAACCTCGCCGCCCGCAACCTGCGCCTGGGCCGCACCCGCACCGTGCTCCTGGTCGTCCCCGCGCTGACCACCGAGTTCTTCGCCGGCGTCTACACCGGCGCCGCGCGCGTCGCCGCCGAGCACGGCTTCGGCCTCGTCCTCTACCCCTCCCCCGAGGGCATCGGCCCGGCGCGCAACCCCTTCGCCTCGGCCCAGGCGGCGCTGGACGGCGTGATCGCCTCCTCCATGGCCGCCGACGCGCTCACCGCGATCCGCGGCGACCAGCTGCCGCTGGTCATGCTGGACAGCGACCCCGCGGGCAGCCCGGGCGCCGCGACCGTCAACCTGGACATCGCCGACGGCGTGCGCCAGGTCGCCGACCACCTGCTCGGGCTCGGCCACCGGCGCTTCCTGCACCTCGCTGCGGACGTGGCCTCCTGGACCTTCGAGGTACGGGCGGGGGAGCTGAGCACCCGGGTGGGCACGGTGCCTGGCACCTCGGTGCGCACCGCCCGCGCCCCGATCTCCATCGAGGGCGCCAGGGCCGTCACCGAGGCCGCCCTGAGCGCCCCCGGCCCCCGGCCCACCGCGCTGGTCTGCGACGACGACAAGCTCGCCGCAGGCGCCTACAAGGCCCTGCGCCGCCTCGGCCTGCGCGTGCCCGACGACGTCTCCGTCACCGGCGTGGACGACCTCGCCCTCGCCACCGCCATCGACCCCGAGCTCACCACCGTGCGGCTGGACGCCGAGCTGTTCGGGGAACGGGGCATGCACGCCCTGCTGGCCGTCCTCGAGGGCCGCACTCCCGCCGGCGGGGACATCCCCGTGGAACTCGTGGTACGCGGCTCCACGGCGCCACCCGGCACCCCCTGAAGCCCTCCAGCCCCCGAAACGCCCGGGTGCCCCGGCCTTCCAGCAGGCCGGGGCACCCGGGAACGGGGTGAGGGGCGGGACTACTTCTCCTCGGAGCCGTCCTCCTCGGCGCTCTCCGCCTCGGTCGTCGCGCCGTCGGCCTCGAGCAGCCGGGCCAGCTGACGGCCCACGATGCGCTTGAACTTGCGCTTCTGCGGACGCGTACGGTCCAGCACCGCCACCTCCAGGCGCTCGGCGGGGATCTCCCGCTCGCTGCCGTTGGTGTCGCGGGACAGGGCCTGCACGGCCAGCTTCAGCGCCTCGGCCAGCGACATGCCGTCCCGATGGCGCTGGTCCAGGTAGCCGCTGATCTGCTCGGCGTTGCCGCCGACCGCGACCGAGCCGTGCTCGTCCACGATCGACCCGTCGTGCGGCAGCCGGTAGATCTGGTCACCGTCCGGGGTCTGCCCCACCTCGGCGACCACCAGCTCCACCTCGTACGGCTTCTCCGCGGCGCTGGAGAAGATCGTGCCCAGCGTCTGGGCGTACACGTTCGCCAGGCCGCGGGCGGTCACGTCGTCCCGGTCGTAGGTGTAACCGCGCAGGTCGGCGTAGCGGACGCCGCCGATGCGCAGGTTCTCGTACTCGTTGTACTTGCCGGCGGCCGCGAACGCGATCCGGTCGTAGATCTCGCTGAACTTGTGCAGCGCGCGGGACGGATTCTCACCGACGAACACGATTCCGTCGGCGTACTGCAGCACGACCAGGCTGCGGCCACGCGCGATGCCCTTGCGGGCGTACTCCGCCCGGTCGGCCATCGCCTGCTGAGGTGAGACATAGAACGGCGTCGACACCGGTTATCCGTCCCTTTCTGTAGAAGTCACTGGATCACCCCGGACAAGGACCGCCGGCTAGAGCAGCGCGGCCCGCGGGCCGTCCGGCTGCTCCAGGCGCCGCTGGAGCACCGAGCGGGCGATCTCGGAGGACTCGTCCTCGGTGAGCCGACGGAATCCGTCCTCGGTGATCACGGTGACGATCGGATAGATCCGGCGGGCGACATCGGGACCACCGGTCGCCGAGTCGTCGTCTGCCGCGTCGTACAGGGCCTGGACCACCAGCGTCGTGGCCTCGGCCTCGGTCAAGTCCTCCCGGAAGAGCTTCTTCATCGCGCCGCGCGCGAAGATCGAGCCGGAGCCCGTGGCCGCGAAGCCGTGCTCCTCGGAGCGGCCGCCCGTCACGTCGTAGGAGAAGATCCGGCCCTTCTCGCGGTCCAGGTCGTACCCCGCGAAGAGCGGGACCACGGCCAGTCCCTGCATGGCCATGCCCAGGTTGGAGCGGATCATGGTCGACAGCCGGTTCGCCTTGCCCTCCAGCGAGAGCTGCGTCCCCTCGACCTTCTCGAAGTGCTCCAGCTCAAGCTGGAACAGCTTCACCATCTCCACCGCCAGACCGGCGGTGCCGGCGATGCCGACGGCCGAGTACTCGTCCGCCGGGAACACCTTCTCGATGTCCCGCTGCGCGATCACGTTCCCCATCGTGGCCCGCCGGTCACCGGCCAGGACGACACCGCCCGGCAAGGTCGTCGCCACGATGGTGGTGCCGTGCGGCGCCTCGACCACGCCCTGGGTCGGCGGCAGCCGCCGCTTCCCCGGCAGCAGCTCCGGCTGGTGCTCGGCGAGAAAGTCCATGAACGAGGAGGATCCAGGCGTCAGGAAGGCGGCCGGTAGACGCCCGGTGCTACGAGTGTTGGCTTCCACGCGTTTCCTTCCGGGTAGTCGGCAGCTCGGTCCACCGCTTCGGGATCGTCCCTCAACAGGCCGAGGCCGGAGTTGCAGTTGATGCACAGTACGCCACGGACCCTACCCGCCTCGCGGCGGTGATCCACATGAACGGCCCAAGCCCTGGGGCGGCTCGGTGCGGCTCGCGCACGGCCCCTCACCGAGCCCTCGCACCGAGCCCTCACGCGGGCGGCCGACGCCCGGAAACGAGGGCCGCGCGCGGCACGGCCTCACCGCACCGCACGCAGCTGCTCTCGTCAACCGGCCCGTCCGCCACCGCCACCGCTTGTCAGGCGCTCACTGACCGCCCTTTTGCACGAACGAGCGCACGAAATCCTCGGCGTTTTCCTCGAGTACGTCGTCGATCTCGTCCAGCACCGAGTCCACGTCGTCGCTCAGCTTCTCGTGGCGTTCCTTGAGGTCGTCCGCGGCCTGCGCGTCCTGGGACTGCTCCTCGACCTCCTCGGTGGAACGCGTGGCCTTCTGCTGCCCGCCACCGGTGTCCTTCGTTGCCATAACCCTCACCCCGCTCAGTTCGCCCGACATGGTCGGCATTACGGCCGATCGGTGATGTTCCGACCCTACAAGCCGGGTCCGACATCGGCCCCGCACTTTCTCCAACGTACGAGGGCCACCTCGATGATTCCCTGCGCCGGGGATTTCCACCCCGGAGGACCCGCCCGGTCCGGGGTCCGCTCAGTTGCCGGAGAGCACCCTGACCAGGTCCTCGGCGGTTCGGCAGCGGTCGAGGAGCTCCTTGACGTGATTACGCGTTCCGCGAAGCGGTTCCAGGGTTGGGACGCGCTGGAGCGAGTCCCGGCCCGGCAGATCGAAGATCACCGAGTCCCAGGAGGCCGCGGCGACGTCGTCGGCGTACTGCTCCAGGCAGCGGCCGCGGAAGTACGCGCGGGTGTCCTCCGGCGGCTTCCTGCGGGCCCGGTCCACCTCGGTCTCGTCCAGCAGCCGCTTGATGCGGCCCCGGGCCACCAGACGGTTGTACAGGCCCTTGTCGGGGCGCACATCCGCGTACTGGAGGTCGACGAGGTGGAGGCGGGCGGCGTCCCAGTCGAGGTCGTCACGGCGCCGGTAGCCCTCCATGAGCTCCCGCTTGGCGACCCAGTCCAGCTCGCCGGCCAGGCTCATGGGGTCGTTCTCGAGCCGGTTGAGGGTGTCCTCCCAGCGGGACAGCACGTCCTTGGTCTGCTCGTCGGCGTCCGCGCCGAACCGCTCCTCCACGTACTTGCGCGACAGCTCGTAGTACTCCATCTGGAGCTGCACCGCGGTGAGTGTCCGGCCGCTGCGCAGGGTGATCAGGCGCCCCAGGCCCGGGTCGTGCGAGACCTGGTGGAGCGTGCGAACGGGCTGGTCGACGGCCAGGTCGACGGCGATGAAGCCGTCCTCGATCATGGACAGGACCAGGGCGGTCGTGCCCAGCTTGAGGTAGGTCGAGATCTCGGAGAGGTTCGCGTCACCGATGATCACATGCAGCCGGCGGTACTTCTCCGCGTCGGCGTGCGGTTCGTCGCGCGTGTTGATGATCGGCCGCTTGAGCGTCGTCTCCAGACCGACCTCGACCTCGAAGTAGTCCGCGCGCTGGCTGAGCTGGAAGCCGTGCTCGTGGCCGTCCTGTCCGATGCCGACACGGCCGGCGCCGGTGATGACCTGGCGGGAGACGAAGAAGGGCGTCAGGTGGCGCACGATGTCGGCGAAGGCGGTCTCCCGCTTCATCAGGTAGTTCTCGTGCGTGCCGTAGGAGGCGCCCTTGTTGTCGGTGTTGTTCTTGTAGAGGTGGATCGGCTGGGCGCCGGGCAGCTGGGCCGCCCGCTCCGCGGCCTCGGCCATGATCCGTTCGCCCGCCTTGTCCCACAGGACGGCGTCTCGCGGGTTGGTGACCTCGGGGGCACTGTATTCGGGGTGGGCGTGGTCGACGTAGAGCCGTGCGCCGTTGGTGAGGATGACGTTGGCCAGGCCGATGTCCTCGTCGGTGAGCTGGCTGGCGTCCGCGGCCTCGCGGGCGAGGTCGAAGCCCCGGGCGTCCCGCAGCGGGTTCTCCTCCTCGAAGTCCCAGCGCGCCCGGCGGGCCCGGTGCATGGCCGCCGCGTAGGCGTTGACGATCTGGGATGAGGTGAGCATGGCATTGGCATTGGGGTGGCCGGGAACGGAGATCCCGTACTCCGTCTCGATGCCCATTACTCGCCGTACGGTCATGCGGCCCTCCTTGCCCGGCTGCGCCCTCGGTCGTGGGCGTCGCTCAAGTACCGCTGGTGCCCGGGTGCCTGTGCGGTGCCCGTCCCCGCACTGCGCGACCCGGCGGTACGAACGAGCCTAGAACGCCTTTGCGCTGGTGGGGAGATCATTTGCGTCATTGCCTGCTCCATGCGGCGGCCCGGAAACAGCCGACTGCGGGTACCCCACCGAGGGCACCCGCAGCCACCCGTGCTTTTACAGGTACTGACCGGTGTTCGCCACCGTGTCGATGGAGCGTCCGGTGTCCGCGCCCTGCTTTCCGGTGATGAGGGTGCGGATGTAGACGATCCGCTCGCCCTTCTTTCCGGAGATCCGGGCCCAGTCGTCCGGGTTGGTGGTGTTCGGCAGGTCCTCGTTCTCCTTGAACTCGTCCACGCAGGCCTGGAGCAGGTGGGAGACGCGGAGGCCCTTCTGGCTCTTCTCGAGGAAGTCCTTGATCGCCATCTTCTTGGCGCGGCCGACGATGTTCTCGATCATGGCGCCGGAATTGAAGTCCTTGAAGTAGAGGACTTCCTTGTCACCGTTGGCGTAGGTGACCTCCAGGAAGCGGTTCTCCTCGGTTTCGGCGTACATGTGTTCCACCGCGGTCTGGATCATGCCCTGGACCGTGATGTCCTTGTCGCCGCCGTGTTCCGCGAGGTCGTCCGAGTGCAGCGGGAGACGCTCGGTGAGGTACTTCCCGAAGATGTCCTTGGCCGCCTCGGCGTCCGGACGCTCGATCTTGATCTTCACATCGAGGCGGCCGGGCCGCAGGATGGCCGGGTCGATCATGTCCTCGCGGTTGGAGGCGCCGATCACGACCACGTTCTGCAGGCCTTCCACACCGTCGATCTCGGCGAGCAGCTGGGGGACGATGGTGTTCTCCACGTCCGAGCTGACGCCGGAGCCGCGGGTGCGGAAGAGCGACTCCATCTCGTCGAAGAAGACGATGACGGGAGTGCCCTCGCTCGCCTTCTCCCGGGCCCGCTGGAAGACAAGGCGGATCTGCCGTTCGGTCTCGCCGACGTACTTGTTCAGCAGCTCCGGGCCCTTGATGTTGAGGAAGAAGCTCTTGCCCGCCGCCTGCCCTGTGACCTCGGCGACCTTCTTGGCGAGCGAGTTCGCGACCGCCTTGGCGATGAGCGTCTTGCCGCATCCGGGGGGTCCGTAGAGCAGGACGCCCTTCGGCGGGCGCAGCTCGTGCTCCTTGAACAGGTCCGGGTAGAGGTACGGCAGCTCCACGGCGTCCCGGATGGCCTCGATCTGGTTGCCGAGGCCGCCGATCTGCTCGTAGCCGATGTCGGGCACCTCTTCGAGGACGAGTTCCTCGACCTCGCTCTTGGGCACGACCTCGTAGACGTAACCGGACCTGGGCTCGAGCAGGAGGGCGTCGCCGGGGCGGATGGTGACGTCCAGCAGCGGCTCGGCGAGCCGTACCACCCGCTCCTCGTCGGTGTGCCCGAGCACCAGGGCCCGCTCGCCGTCCTCGAGGATCTCCTTGAGGGTGACGATGTCGCCGACGCGCTCGTACTCCATGGCCTCGACCACGTTGAGCGCCTCGTTGAGCATCACTTCCTGGCCGCGCCTGAGCTCGTCGAGCTCCACGCTGGGGCTCACGTTCACCCGCAGCTTGCGGCCGCCGGTGAAGATGTCGGCGGTGCCGTCCTCGTTGGCCTGGAGGAAGACTCCGAAGCCGGCCGGCGGCTGGGCGAGCCGGTCGACCTCCTCCTTGAGGGCCACGATCTGGTCGCGGGCCTCGCGGAGCGTGTTCGCGAGGCGTTCGTTCTGAGCGGACACGCCGGCCAGGTTGGTCTGCAACTCGACGATCCGCTCTTCGAGAATCCTCGTGTGACGCGGAGAGTCGGCGAGCTTGCGGCGCAGGACGGCGATCTCCTGCTCAAGGTAGGCGATCTGCCCGGCCGGGTCGTCGGACCCGCGTCCCGGGCGGATGCCGCGGTTCATGTCGTCGTCGTGGGCTGCCACGGTCCTCACCTCCTCCAAGGGGAGCTGGACGCTTCCAGACCCTACCTGGGTGGGTGTCGATTGAAACCCCTAGATCACAAAGACTGCGGGGTGTGTCCGATCTTCACCCTTGCGCTCTCCCTCACGCCAGGGGAATACCCACCGAACATGATTGGAAAGCGGGCACAGGTAGGCTCGACACGTTCAACACCCGTCAGAGCTGGCCGGATTCCCGTACGGCTCGACGTGATACGGCAGGAGAGATGACCGTGCAGCAGCGGACCTCGGACGGTGGCGAGGCACTGGAGGTCTGGATCGACCAGGACCTGTGTACCGGCGACGGCATCTGTGCGCAGTACGCGCCGGAGGTGTTCGAGCTGGACATCGACGGTCTGGCCTATGTGAAGAGCCCGGAGGACGAGCTCCTTCAGGAGGCCGGAGCGGCAACGCCCGTGCCGCTCCCGCTTCTCACGGACGTGGTCGACTCGGTCAAGGAGTGTCCGGGCGAGTGCATCCACGTGCGCCGCGTCGCGGACCGGGTCGAGGTGTACGGACCTGACGCGGAGTGACCGCGTCGGCGCGAGACGTCACTATTGTCTGGTTTCTCACATTTCCGCGGACTGTGTCCGGCATGTGGTCAGATACCGCGCGCCCCGGCGTCCGTGGAGCGGACGAACGCGCCGTTCTGCCACCGCCACTTCACGCTGTCCTTGAGGTCGGGGCAGCAATTCGGCACGTCGGGTGAGGAGTAGCCGAGCAGGGTGGCGCTCACGGCGCCGTCGCGGACGGCGAAGTCCGTGACCGTGTACCGGTCCTTGACGTCGACGAGGGTGGCGACCACGCGGGGCTCGGCGGTGTCGGCGGCCCGGGTGAGGACGTAGACGGCGTCGGGCGGGGTGCCCATGGCGGCGTCGCAGTGCACCACGGCCACGGTCTCCGGTCTGCCGTCCCCGTCGAGGTCCCCGGAGGCCTTCTTCGCCACCAGGGCCCGCACCGGGCCGCAGTCGATCGGGAAGGTGACGCCGGCGGTGCTCGGCGCCGCCTCGGTGGCGGGTGCGGAGTTCGCGCGGGTGCCCTGCGGCTGGGCGGCCGTGGCCGAGCCGGGCTGCACGAGCGAGGAGAGGGCCACCACGCCGGCGACCGCGGTCGCGGTGGCCATCCAGTGGATGGGGCGGGTGTCCGTGTGGGCCAGTTCCGGAACGGCGGACTGCTGCACTAGGAGCATCTCCTGCGAGGGCTGTGCCGGTGGGGGTGGCCAGCATCGTGCCACACGTCACAGTGCGGGGGAACGGCGGGGTGGGGTCAACGCGAGGGCGCCGTGGTGGAGTTCCCTGTGGTCGTCGGGAACTCCACCGCGGCGCCCGTGTGTTGCGTGCGGTGGCGGGCCGCGTCAGCGGGTGGCGCCGCCGTCGGCGTTGGGGCCCTCGTAGTCCTCGCCGTAGGCGCCCTTGGCGGGCCGGCGGCGGCGCATGGGGGGCTCGACGCCGTCCGCGAGCCTGCGGGCGGTGAGCAGGAAGCCGGTGTGGCCGATCATGCGGTGGTCCGGACGGACGGCCAGGCCCTCGATGTGCCAGTTGCGGATCATCGTCTCCCAGGCGGTCGGCTCGTTGAAGCAGCCGATCTCGCGGATGGACTCCACGGTCCGGGCGAGCTGGGTGGTGGTCGCGACGTAGCAGCACAGGATGCCGCCGGGGACGAGCGCCTTGGAGACGGCCTCCAGGCACTCCCAGGGGGCGAGCATGTCGAGGATGACGCGGTCGACGTCGGTGTCGGAGAGGTTGTCCTGGAGGTCTCCGACGGTGAGCTGCCAGGCGGGGTGCGGGCCGCCGAAGTAGCGCTCCACGTTCGCCTGGGCGATCTCGGCGAAGTCGGCGCGGCGCTCGTAGCTGTGCAGCATGCCCTGGTCGCCGATGGCCCGCAGCAGGAAGCTGCTGAGCGAGCCGGAGCCGACGCCGGCCTCCACGACGCGGGCGCCGGGGAAGATGTCGGCGAAGGCGAGGATCTGCCCCGCGTCCTTGGGGTAGACGACGGCTGCCCCGCGGGGCATGGACAGGACGTAGTCGGGGAGCAGGGGGCGCAGCGCGAGGTAGGCGACGTTGCCGGTGGTGCGGACAACGCTGCCCTCGGGTGCGCCGATCAGCTCGTCGTGCGGGAAGGACCCCTTGTGGGTGTGGAAGTTCTTCCCGGCCTCGAGCGTGAACGTGTAGTGGCGGCCCTTGGGGTCGGTCAGCTGTACCTGGTCCCCGACCTTGAAGGGCCCGCGGCGGCGGGCGGCACCGGTCGGTTCGGACATGTGACCAGCCTACCGGTCCCCGGCGGGCCCTCCGACCACCTGGAGTGGCCCTACGCGGAGGCCGACGGGCGGGCCATGGCCTTGACGAAGGCGCGCTCCACGTCGGCCGCGGACAGCACGCCGTAGATCTCGCCGCCCTCCTCCACCACGAGGTACTCGGTCGCCGGGGTGGCGCGCAGCATGTCCAGGAGGTCCTCGCCGGCGAGGTCGGCGGGGACGCGCATGCCGTCGGTGAGCTCCTGGGCGAGTTCGCTGGCGTAGACCCAGGGGCGGCGGTGTTCGGGTACGCCGACGATGGCGGACTCGCGGACGAGGGAGAGCGGCTCGCCGTGGCCGTCGACGACGACCAGGGCGCGGGCGCCGGCGGCGTTGGCGCGGCGCAGGGCCTCGGCCAGGGAAGTGTTGGTCTCGACCGGGACGGCGCGGCGGGTGAGGTTGCGGGCGCGCAGTTCGGGGAGGTGTTCGCGCAGCCGGGCCATGCGCAGGCTGTTGCCGGCGCCGGTCCAGATGATCGCGGCCAGGATGGCGGCGAGCAGGGCGTTGGTGACGGTGCTCATGCCGACGGTGTCCTCGGCGGTGTTGCCGAGGGCGTCGGACTGGGTGACCAGGGGCAGTCCGATCAGCACGGCGACCGCGAGCGCGCGGCCGACCCAGGCTGCGGCGACGGTGCCGCTCATCGGTCTGCCGGTGATCTTCCAGACCACGGCGCGCAGCATGCGGCCGCCGTCGAGGGGCAGGCCGGGCAGCAGGTTGAAGGCGGCGACGATGAGGTTGGAGATCATCAGACCGGCCAGCAGGACACCGACGACCGTGCCGCGTTCGAAGGGCCGCAGGGCGGCGTAGAAGACGCCGGCGAGGATCAGCGAGAGCAGCGGGCCGACGAAGGCGAGGACGAACTCGCGGCCGGGGGTCTCGGCCTCCTTCTCGATCTCGGAGACGCCGCCGAAGAACTGGAGCTGGATCCGCCGGACCGGGAGCTTGAATCGCAGGGCGGCGATCGTGTGGGCGAGCTCGTGGACGAGGACGGAGGCGTAGAAGGCGACCGCGAAGAACAGGGCGACGAGGTAGCGGGCGGCGCCGAGCTCGGGCAGGACCCGGTCGAGCTGTCCGCCGAACACCCAGGTGATCAGCGCGGCCACGAGGAACCAGCTGGGTGCCACGTACACGGGCACGCCGAAGGGGCGCCCCATGAGGAGCCCGCCGCGGGGCTCGTTCGGGCGCCGCGGTGGCGTCTGCCCGGTCCCGGAACGGGCGAGAGTGCGGTCGGGGTGGGTCTCGGGGGGCGTGCGGCCACCGGGTGCGGGGGCGGGACCCTCGGCAGGGGCACCGGCATCGCGACCGGCGGCCGGGGCACCGCCGTGGGCGTAGCCGCGCTCGGGGTGGGCGTCGTCGGTGTGGGCCGGGTCCTGCGGGGTGTCGACGGAGCGCTTCGGCTCCTCCGTCCCCTTGGGGTGCTCAGCACCCGTCGGCTCTTCAGCAGCCGTCGGCTCCCCAGCGGCCGTCGGCTCTTCCGCCCTCCTGGTCTCCTCAGCCCCAGCCGTCTCCTCGGCCCCCTTCGTCTCCTCCGTGCCGTCCTCTGCTCCGGTGGCGGCCGCGTCGGTCGGCGGGGACGGCTCGGGCGGGGCGGCGTCGGCGGGCTCGGCGCCTCGGCCCACGGAGTCGGGGGTCGGGTCCACCGGGCCCGTGCGGCGATCTGCCGACTCGTCCTTGCCGGAACGCGGCTGTCCGCTCCCGCCGCTCACGTCCACGGTGTCCCCTCGTTCGAAGCGTCTTCCGTGCCTGCCGGCCGGAAGGTCTCGGGTCGATGGTATGCGGCCGTCGCAATCGCTCACGCCCGGCACCCCATGTGTTTTCCCCACTTCACGCACAACATGACTGTCTCCGGGTCACTGTCGGTGGCGGGCCGTAGGGTCTGGGGCATGGAGACGAGCACGGAGGGCGAGCCCGGCACCCCGTACGACGCCGTGGTACCGGAGCCGACCCCGCCGGACACGGCGCGGACGGCGGTCCCGGCGCAGACGGCCGTCGGCCGGGACACGACGGCCGGCGGGGGCGACGCGGGCCCTGCGGCCGCGGACGATGCGGCTGTGGACGGCGCGGCCACGGACGGCGCGGACGGTCCGGACGGCGGTGGCGCGGCTGTGCGCGAGGTGGCCGCCGGTCGCCCCGTCGCGCACGGCCCGGCGCCGGGCGGGCGCGAGGCGTGTGCCGCGCCGGGGACGGACGTGCCCGGCGGCGACGGGGACTCCGGCGTGGGGGCCGCCCGGGCTGTCGTGCCGCCCGGTTCGCTGTCTCCTTCCCGGGCCGGGGACTTCATGCAGTGTCCGTTGCTGTACCGGTTCCGGGTGATCGACCGGTTGCCGGAGAAGCCCAGTGAGGCGGCGACGAGGGGCACGCTGGTGCACGCCGTGCTGGAGCGGCTGTTCGACGCGCCCGCCGCGGAGCGGACCGCCCCGCGGGCCAAGGCGCTGGTCCCGGGCCAGTGGCAGCGGCTGCGCGAGGCGCGGCCCGAGCTGCTGGAGCTGTTCGCCGACGACACCGACGGCGAACAGCTGGCGCGCTGGCTGGCGGAGGCCGAGCGGCTGGTGGAGCGCTGGTTCACGCTGGAGGATCCGACCCGTCTCGAGCCGGCCGAGCGGGAGCTGTTCGTCGAGGCCGAGCTGGACTCGGGGCTGACGCTGCGCGGGATCATCGACCGGGTGGACGTGGCGCCCACGGGCGAGGTGCGGATCGTCGACTACAAGACGGGCAAGGCGCCCCGCCCCGAGTACGCCGAGGGCGCCCTGTTCCAGATGAAGTTCTACGCCCTGGTGGTGTGGCGGCTGAAGAAGGTCCTCCCGCGGCGGCTGCAACTGGTGTACCTGGGCAGCGGCGACGTACTGACCTACGACCCGGTCCTCGCCGACCTGGAGCGGGTCGAGCGCAAGCTGCTGGCGCTGTGGGAGGCGATCCGGCTGGCCACCGAGACCGGTGACTGGCGGCCGCGCCCCACCAAGCTGTGCGGCTGGTGCGACCACCAGGCCCACTGCCCGGAGTTCGGCGGCACTCCCCCTCCCTACCCGCTGCCGCTGAGGGCGGCGGAGTCCGGCACCGCGTCGCAGGGCAGAATGGGGCCGGACTAGCGAAGGAGACTCACGTGGCCATCCGCGTCCTACTGGTCGACGACCAGCCGCTGCTGCGCACCGGATTCCGGATGATCCTGGAGGCCGAGCAGGACATCGCGGTCGTGGGCGAGGCCGGAGACGGTCTTCAGGCCCTGGACCAGGTGCGGGCCCTTCAGCCCGATGTGGTGCTGATGGACATCCGCATGCCGCGGATGGACGGCGTGGAGGCGACCCGGCAGATCACCGGTCCGGAGCGGAACGGTCCGGCGAAGGTGCTGGTCCTGACCACCTTCGACCTCGACGAGTACGTGGTGGAGGCGCTGCGCGCCGGTGCGAGCGGCTTCCTGCTCAAGGACGCGCCCGCCAACGAGCTGGTGCAGGCGATCCGGGTGGTCGCGGCCGGCGAGGCGATGCTGGCCCCGAGCATCACCCGCCGGCTGCTGGACAAGTACGCCACGCACCTGCCCTCCGGGGAGGAGCCGGTGCCGGACACCCTGCACACCCTCACCGACCGTGAGGTGGAGGTGCTGAAGCTGGTGGCGCGGGGCCTGTCCAACGCGGAGATCGCCGCGGACCTGTTCGTCAGCGAGACGACGGTCAAGACGCATGTCGGGCACGTGCTGACGAAGCTGGGGCTGCGCGACCGCGTGCAGGCCGCGGTGTACGCGTACGAGAGCGGACTGGTGCGCCCCGGCGCGCAGTAGCGGCGCCTGCCGGCGGTACGACGCACGCGCGACGAAGGGCGCCCCTCCCGGAAGTCCGGGAGGGGCGCCCTTGGTGGCGGGGGTGGTCGCGGGTCAGCTGCTCACACCGCGGCCGAGCTCCCAGAGCTGGAGCGTCGACGAGGAGTTGAGGGCGTACGCGGTGCCCGTGATGTTGTCGCGGGCGGCGACGTACTGCTTGCCCTGCCACAGCGGGATCATCGGGACCTCACTGGCGACGATGTCCTGAATGTCCGTCAGGCTGGCGGACGCGGAGAGCCGGTCGGCCTGGCGACGGGACTGCGGGATCAGGGTGTTGCGGATCTCGCTGTTGGCGTATGGCGTGTTCAGGGTGTTGCCCTTGTCGAGGAACGGCGCCAGGTAGTTGTCGGCGTCCGGGAAGTCCGGGAACCAGCCCATGCCGTAGACGTCGTACCGGCCCTTCTTCTCCGCCGGGCGGAAGGTGTCCCAGGGGGCGCCCTGGATGTCGATGTCGAACAGGCCGCTGTCGTTGAGCTGCTGCCGAAGGATCTCGAACTCCTTCTTGGTGGCCGAGCCGTAGTGGTCCGTCGTGTAGTGCAGCGTCAGCTTCACCGGGGTGGTGACACCGGCCTTCTCCAGCGCCGTACGGGCCTTGGCCACGCTGGGGTCGCCGTACCGGTTGAAGAAGGAGTTGGAGTGACCGGTGATGGTGGCCGGGACCAGCGAGTACAGCGGCTCGGCCTGGGTGCCGTACACCTCGGAGACGAGTTCGCCGCGGTTGATGACCTGGGCCATGGCCTCACGCACGGCCTTGGACTTCACCGACGGGGCGTCGGTGTTGAAGGCCAGGTAGCGGATCTCCAGGCCGGCCGCCTCGACGATGCCGACCTTGCTGTCCTTGGCGGCCGACAGCGTGCGGATCTGCTCGGGCGACATGGTGCGGGTCATGACGTCGATGTCGCCCTTGTCCAGCGCATCGCCCATGGCCTTGGCGTCCGGGAAGGAGCGGATCTGCACCTTGTCGTTGTTGACCTTCAACGTCCCCTGGTAGTTGGGGTTCTTGGTGAAGACCGCGTCGACCATCTCGCCGTTCTTGACGTCGGCCTTCATGGTGTACGGGCCGGAGCCGTCCACGGCGAAGCCGTCGCGGAGCTTGTCCTTCTCGTATTCCTTGGGGTTGACGATGCCCGCGACGGGCGTCGACAGCTTGTACGGGAAGATGGCGTCGGCGGTGTTGAGGTGGAAGATGACCTCGCGGTCACCCTGGGTTTCCACGGTGTCCACGGTGGACAGCAGGGCGGACGGACCGCCGTCGACATTGATGGCGAGGGCGCGGTCGATGGAGTACTTCACGTCGGCCGCGGTGACGGGGTCGCCGTTGGCGAACTTCAGGCCCTCGCGCAGGGTGCAGGCGTAGCGCTCGTTGCCGCTGTCCGTGAAGCCGCACTTCTCGGCCGCCTCCGGGACGGGGTCGCCGTCGCCCTTCGGCTGGACCATCAGGGTCTGCACGGTCTGGCGCAGGATGTTCCAGGTACCGACGTCGTAGGCGTAGGCCGGATCGACGGGTGCCGGGGCCTCCTCGTCAGCGGTGAACCGGTCCGTGGTGCCGACGACGATCGCGTCGCCGCTCTTGCTGCCGCTGTCGGAACCGCCGCACGCGGCGAGTACCGGCGCGAGCAGCCCGACCACGGCCGGCAGCACCAAAGTCTTGCGGTTCATGCTCGAGTTTCTCCAGAGCTCTCATGTCCGTGCATCCCGCATACAAAGGTGTCGCGACGGATCACGGGGGCAGGGTCGATGTTCTCGCGACGAGATTAGTCCTCCCCCGCAGAACCGTTCGCGGTCACCGGAGTTGAGTTCCCATCACGCAGCGGAACCGGGTGCGGACGGACCGGAAACCCGTCACCGGAAGGATTCGTGCAGCGTTTCACCAAACGGGACACAAGGACGCCCGCACGGCATCCGAGGGCAGGCGGACAGCACGCCCTGGACCTCTTGTCGACCCCTCGAGGAGTGGGGAACGTCACATACGAAGGGAGGGGGATGCGGACCGGAATTCAGCCAAAGGCGAGCTTCGAATTCGCTCGAACATCCGGTACGGGGCATTATCCGCGGGGCTTGGCACGCTGGGTGAACAGTTAGCGCATTTCTGTCATCAGACTGTGCAGAAATGGCAGGTTCACGTCTTCCAGGGTGGGAACGACGGTCCGCCGGAAGGCCGGGGGAATGGGGGCGACGGAGGGGACGGCGACGACCCGGCAGCCGGCGGCCTCCGCCGCGGCGACGCCGGTGGCGGTGTCCTCGATCACGGCGCACCGGGCCGGCTCCGCGCCGAGGCCGGCGGCGGCCAGCAGGTAGGGGTCGGGGTACGGCTTGGTCCGCGAGACCTCGTCACCGGCCACGGACAGGGCGAAGTGGTGGGGACCGAGCGAGGTCAGGACGCGGTCGATGATCCGGCGGTGGGAGGCGGAGACCAGGGCGGTGGGGATCCGCTGCTCGGACAGTTCGGCCAGCAGCCGTGCGGCGCCCGGCATCAGGGGGAGCCCGCCGTCGATACGGGCCTCGAAGCCCTGGTTCAGCAGGGTGGTGACCTCGGCGAGGGTGACGGCGGCGCCGGTGGCCTCGATGAGGAAGCCCGCGCTGCGGGTCATGGGGCCCCCGACGACGACGTGTCTCCAGGAGTCGTCGAGCGTGTGCCCGAGTGCGGCGAAGACCTCGACCTCGACGTCCCACCAGAAGCCCTCGGTGTCCACCAGGGTTCCGTCCATGTCCAGGAGCACGGCCTGCAAGGCCGAGCCTTCGGCCGTACGGGTTCCGAGCGCCGGTACCGTGCTGGTCATCCGCGCATACCTCCTCGAGGGACGGTCAGGCCGGTTCCCACACGGGGAACCGGCCTGCGATGGACCGACAATTGTACGGCGCCCACAACCGAAACGCCTGCACGAACCGCCCGTACCGGTCCCTGCGCAGGGGCCGGAAGGACTTCTCGACCATCCTGGTGACCGGGGGGAACCGGGTCAGCGGGCGTTGAAGTACTTGGCTTCCGGGTGGTGGATGACGAGGGCGTCGGTGGACTGCTCGGGGTGGAGCTGGAACTCCTCGGAGAGGTGGACGCCGATGCGCTCGGGGCTCAGGAGGTCGGCGATCTTGGCGCGGTCCTCCAGGTCGGGGCAGGCGCCGTAGCCGAGGGAGAAGCGGGCGCCCCGGTACTTCAGGGCGAACATGTCCTCCATGCCGGCCGGGTCCTCACCGGCGAAGCCCAGCTCGGCCCGCACGCGGGCGTGCCAGTACTCGGCGAGCGCCTCGGCCAGCTGCACGGACAGCCCGTGCAGCTCCAGGTAGTCGCGGTAGGAGTCGGCGGCGAACAGCCGTGCGGTCTCCTCGCCGATCCTGGAGCCGACGGTGACCACCTGGAAGCCGACCACGTCCGTCTCCCCCGACTCCTCCGGGCGGAAGAAGTCCGCCAGGCACAGCCGGCGACCGCGGCGCTGGCGGGGGAAGGTGAAGCGGGTGCGCTCGTTGCCCCGCTCGTCCAGGATGACCAGGTCGTCGTCCTTGGACACGCAGGGGAAGTAGCCGTGGACCACCGCGGCCTCGAGCAGGTTGTCCGTCTGGAGCCGCTCCAGCAGGCCGCGCAGCCGGGGCCGGCCCTCGGTCTCGACGAGTTCCTCGTAGGTGGGCCCGGCGCCGGTGCGGGCCTGCTTCAGCCCCCACTGGCCCTTGAACAGGGCGCCCTCGTCGAGCCAGGAGGCGTACTCCTTGAGCTGGATGCCCTTGATCACCCGCGTGCCCCAGAACGGCGGCTCGGGGACCGGGTTGTCGGTGGCCACGTCGGAGCGGACGTGGCCCTCCTCGGGCCGCTGCTCCTCGACCACCTGGGCGGTGGCGGCCCGCACCCGGCGCTGCCGCAGTTCGGGCAGCTTCGCGCCCGGCACGCCCCGCTTGACCCCGATCAGGGCGTCCATCAGGCGCAGCCCCTCGAACGCGTCACGGGCGTAGCGGACCTCGCCGTCGTACAGCTCGTACAGGTCCTGCTCGACGTAGGCGCGGGTCAGGGCGGCGCCGCCGAGGATGACCGGGTAGCCCGTCGCCAGGCCGCGGGTGTTGAGCTCCTCCAGGTTCTCCTTCATGATCACCGTGGACTTCACCAGCAGCCCGGACATGCCGATCACGTCGGCCCGGTGCTCCTCGGCCGCCTCCAGGATCGCCGAGACCGGCTGCTTGATGCCCAGGTTGACCACGTTGTAGCCGTTGTTGGACAGGATGATGTCGACGAGGTTCTTGCCGATGTCGTGCACGTCACCGCGTACGGTCGCCAGCACGATCGTGCCCTTGCCCGCCTCGTCGGTCTTCTCCATGTGCGGCTCCAGGTGGGCGACCGCGCTCTTCATCACCTCGGCCGACTGGAGCACGAACGGCAGCTGCATCTGCCCGGAGCCGAACAGCTCGCCGACGACCTTCATCCCGTCGAGCAGGGTGTCGTTGACGATGTCCAGGGCCTTGCGGGTGCCCAGGGCCTCGTCCAGGTCCTGCTCCAGGCCGTTCTTCTCGCCGTCGATGATCCGCCGCTTCAGCCGTTCCTCGAGCGGCAGCGCGGCCAGTTCCTCGGCCTTGCCCGCCTTCAGCGACTTCGCCGTGGCGCCCTCGAACAGCTGCATGAGCTTCTGCAGCGGGTCGTAGCCCTCGCGGCGGCGGTCGTGGATCAGGTCGAGCGCGGTGGTGACCTGCTCGTCGTCGAAGCGGGCGATCGGCAGGATCTTGGACGCGTGCACGATCGCCGAGTCCAGGCCCGCCTTGACGCACTCGTGAAGGAACACGCTGTTCAGCAGGATCCGGGCGGCCGGGTTCAGACCGAAGGAGATGTTCGAAAGGCCCAGCGTGGTCTGCACCCGCGGGTGCCGCCGCTTCAGCTCCCGGATGCCCTCGATGGTGGCCACACCGTCACCGCGGGACTCCTCCTGACCGGTGCAGATGGTGAAGGTCAGACAGTCGACGAGGATGTCCTCCTCGCGGATGCCCCAGTTGCCGGTGAGGTCCGCGATCAGCCGCTCGGCGATCTCCACCTTCTTCGCGGCGGTACGGGCCTGGCCCTCCTCGTCGATGGTCAGCGCGATCAGCGCCGCCCCGTGCTCCCGCGCCAGGGCCGTCACCCGCGCGAACCGCGACTCGGGCCCGTCGCCGTCCTCGTAGTTCACCGAGTTGATCACCGCTCGGCCGCCCAGCTTCTCCAGGCCGGCCCGGATCACGTCCACCTCGGTGGAGTCCAGCACGATCGGCAGTGTCGAGGCCGTGGCGAACCGGCCCGCCAGCTCCCGCATGTCCTCGACGCCGTCCCGGCCGACGTAGTCCACGCACAGATCCAGCATGTGGGCGCCCTCGCGGATCTGCTCGCGTGCCAGCTCCACGCAGTCGTCCCAGCGGCCCTCCAGCATGGCCTCGCGGAACTTCTTCGACCCGTTGGCGTTCGTCCGCTCGCCGATCGCCAGGTACGAGGTGTCCTGGCGGAAGGGCACGGTCTGGTACAGGGAGGCCGCGCCCGGCTCCGGGCGCGGGCTGCGCTCCACCGGAGCCAGGCCCCGCACCCGCTCGACCACCCGGCGCAGGTGCTCCGGCGTCGTACCGCAGCAGCCCCCCACCAGGGACAGCCCGTAGTCGCGGACGAAGTGCTCCTGCGCGTCGGCCAGCTCCGGCGTCGTCAGCGGGTAGTGCGCGCCGTCCTTGGTGAGCACGGGGAGGCCGGCGTTCGGCATGCACGACAGCGGGATCCGCGCGTGCCGGGACAGGTAGCGCAGGTGCTCGCTCATCTCGGCGGGGCCGGTCGCGCAGTTCAGGCCGATCATGTCGACGCCCAGCGGCTCCAGCGCCGTCAGCGCGGCACCGATCTCCGAGCCCAGCAGCATGGTGCCGGTCGTCTCCACCGTCACCGAGACGATCAGCGGGACCTCGTACCCGGCGGTCTCCATCGCGCGGCGTGCCGCGATGACGGAGGCCTTGGTCTGGAGCAGGTCCTGGGTGGTCTCCACCAGCAGCGCGTCCGCGCCCCCGGCGAGCAGGCCCTCGGCGTTCTGCCGGTAGGCGTCGCGGATGGCGGCGAAGGTGGTGTGGCCCAGCGTCGGCAGCTTGGTGCCCGGGCCCATGGAGCCGAGCACCCAGCGCGGGCGGCCGTCCGCGGCGGTGAACGCGTCCGCCGTCTCGCGGGCGATGCGGGCGCCCGCCTCGGACAGCTCGGCGACCCGCTCGGCGATGTCGTACTCGCCCAGGGCGGTCAGGTTGGCCCCGAACGTGTTGGTCTCCACGCAGTCCACGCCGGCGTCGAAGTAGGCGGAGTGGACCGAGCCGACGATGTCCGGGCGGGTGACGTTCAGGACCTCGTTGCAGCCCTCCAGCTGCTGGAAGTCGTCCATCGACGGCTCCTGGGCCTGGAGCATGGTGCCCATCGCCCCGTCGGCGACCACCACTCGGGTGGCGAGCGCCTCACGCAGGGCGGACACACGGGTCCGGCTGTCGGCGGAAGGGGTGGACGGCAACGAGGCCATGAAGGGGCTCCCTTGGGGTGCGACGGCTGTCGGCTTTGCGCGTTCCCGGGAGGCGAGCACAGGGCCGCCCCGGGCGAGGCGCACGCCGCCAGGGTAGCCGGGACCGGCCCCTGACGTTCGCGGAGTCCACCAAGCGGACGAGGATGACGGCCGGAACACCCCGGGTGGCCGGTGTCGCGCGACAGGAGTCGGCTCAGCATTGGCGGGGGATCGGCACGGACCGGTAGTGTTCGGCATTGTCGAACGGGCGTCACGGCGGGAGTCGTTCCGCCGGCGGTCGAAGGGGACGGAGGCGGGACGCCGATGGCACGGAACATCCAGTCGCTCGAGCGGGCGGCCGCGATGCTGCGGCTGCTGGCGGGCGGTGAGCGGCGGCTGGGCCTGTCGGACATCGCCTCCTCGCTGGGCCTCGCCAAGGGCACCGCCCACGGCATCCTGCGCACCCTCCAGCACGAGGGCTTCGTCGAACAGGACGGGGCCTCCGGGCGGTACCAGCTGGGCGCTGAGCTGCTCCGCCTGGGCACCACCTACCTCGACGTGCACGAACTGCGGGCGCGCGCCCTGGTGTGGACGGACGACCTGGCCCGGTCCAGCGGGGAGAGCGTCTACCTGGGCGTGCTCCACCAGCACGGCGTGCTGATCGTGCACCACGTCTTCCGGCCCGACGACAGCCGGCAGGTGCTGGAGATCGGGGCGATGCAGCCGCTGCACTGCACGGCTCTGGGCAAGGTGCTGGCGGCGTACGACCCGGTGGCGCACAGCGAGGCGGTCGAGGCGGACCGCAAGGCGTTCACGGACCGGACCGTGTGCGGGATCGACGACTTCGAGCACATCCTCGACGTCACGCGCGCGCGTGGCTACGCCGCCGACGTGGAGGAGACCTGGGAGGGTGTCGCCTCCATCGCCGCCCCGATCCACGACCGGCGGCGGATGCCGGTCGGCGCGGTCGGCATCACCGGCGCCGTGGAGCGGGTGTGCCGGGACGGCGAGCTGCGCCAGGAACTCGTCGCGGCGGTACGCGACTGCGCCCGCGCGGTCTCACGCGACCTGGGCGCCGGCCGGTTCTGACCCCCACGGCCCCACGGCGCGGGCAGAGCGCCGTGCCGTCGTGGTCGACGGTGCCCGGGCGGCGGGCCGCCCGGGCCTGCACGGTCCGCTCGCCGCCATGCCTTGGCGGCCGGCCACCGCGCCCTCGCAGCCCCGGCCACGCCCACTCGTGCGACGGCCGGTGTCCCCGAGGCCGGCCACAGATGCCCCCAGACGGCCACCGCCCGCCGCGCCCCGGCGGGGTCGGCCACGAGACGGCACGGCCCACCGCCGTGCCCGCACAGACGGCCACCCCGCCCTCCGGCCACCAACCCCGCCCACCTCAGTCGCCGCCTTGCCCTCCCGGCCCGTCGTCCTGCCTTCGCGGGCGGCCGCCGTGGGCGCGTGGACCGGCCGCCGTGGGCGGGTGGCCCGTGGTCGGCCGGTGGGTCCCGGTTCGGGGCGGGGATCAGTAACGATCGCGGTTTCGGTGGCAGGGCCCTTGACGGTCGCGTGATGCGAGACGAGACTCCCGTCCAGCGGTCGGCATTGTCGAACACCTTGCGGCAATACGCGTTAGAGTGTGACAACGCCAAGGGCCGGCATCGCCCTCACCCCCGAGGGCACGAGCTCCCGGACGGAGGGACCCGGGGTTCGGCTACCTCTGGACGAAGGACAAAGGAGTCGCGGGTGTCCAGCTCCGACATCTTCATCGGCGAGACCATCGGTACCGCCGTACTCATCCTGCTCGGCGGCGGGGTCTGCGCCGCGGTGACGCTGAAGGCCTCCAAGGCCCGTAACGCCGGCTGGCTCGCCATCGCCTTCGGGTGGGGGTTCGCCGTGATGACGGCCGTGTACATCTCGGGCCCCCTCTCCGGCGCCCACCTCAACCCGGCCGTGACGGTCGCCCTCGCGATCAAGAACAGCGACTGGACGAACGTCCCGACCTACCTCGGCGGCCAGATGCTCGGCGCCATGATCGGCGCGACCCTGGTCTGGGTCGCCTACTACGGTCAGTTCCACGCCCACCTCACCGACCGGGAGATCGTCGGCGGCCCCGGCGCGCAGACCACCGCCGCCAAGGCGGTCGAGGCCCAGGAGAAGGGCGCCGGCCCCGTCCTCGGCATCTTCTCCACCGGCCCCGAGATCCGGCACGCGGCGCAGAACCTCGCCACGGAGATCGTCGGCACCACCGTGCTGATCCTCGCGGTCCTCACCCAGGGCCTGAACGACCAGGGCAACGGCCTCGGCATACTCGGCGGCCTGATCACCGCGCTCGTCGTCGTCTCCATCGGCCTCTCCCTCGGCGGCCCCACGGGCTACGCCATCAACCCCGCCCGTGACCTCGGCCCCCGCATCGTCCACGCCCTGCTGCCGCTGCCGAACAAGGGCGGCTCCGACTGGGGCTACGCCTGGATCCCGGTGGTCGGCCCGCTGATCGGCGGTGCCATCGGCGCGGGCATCTACAACGCCGCCTTCGCCTGACGCCGCCCTCGCCCGACGGGCACCGCGCCGCACCAGAACGCCGTATCCCGCCCCATCGACCACGGACCCCAGGAGCAGAAAGTGACCGACGCCCACTCCGCCGGCCTCGCATCCCACGGCCAAGGGCCCTTCATCGCCGCCATCGACCAGGGCACCACCTCGAGCCGCTGCATCGTCTTCGACCGGGACGGCCGGATCGTCTCCGTCGACCAGAAGGAACACGAACAGATCTTCCCCAAGCCGGGCTGGGTCGAACACAACGCCACCGAGATCTGGACCAACGTCCAGGAGGTCGTCGCCGGAGCCATCGCCAAGGCCGGCCTCACCCGCGACGACATCAAGGCCATCGGCATCACCAACCAGCGCGAGACCACCGTGCTGTGGGACCGGAACACCGGCGAGCCCGTCCACAACGCCATCGTCTGGCAGGACACCCGCACCGACGCCCTGTGCAAGGAGCTGGGCCGCAACGTCGGCCAGGACCGCTTCCGCCGCGAGACCGGCCTCCCCCTCGCCTCCTACTTCGCCGGCCCCAAGGCCCGCTGGCTGCTCGACAACGTCGAGGGCCTGCGCGAGCGCGCCGAGGCGGGCGACCTGCTGTTCGGGACCATGGACACCTGGGTCATCTGGAACCTCACCGGCGGCACGGACGGCGGCGTACACGTCACGGACGTCACCAACGCCTCCCGGACCCTCCTGATGAACCTGCACACCATGCAGTGGGACCCGAAGATCGCCGAGTCGATCGGCGTACCGACGCGGATCCTGCCCGAGATCCGCTCCTCCGCCGAGGTCTACGGCGAGATCAGGGGCGGCGGGCTGGGCGACCTGCTCGGCGGCGTCCCGGTCGCCTCCGCGCTCGGCGACCAGCAGGCGGCCCTGTTCGGCCAGACCTGCTTCTCCGAGGGCGAGACCAAGTCGACGTACGGCACCGGCACCTTCATGGTGATGAACACCGGCGACAAGATCATCAACTCCTACAGCGGGCTGCTGACCACCGTCGGCTACCAGATCGGCGAGGACAAGCCGGTCTACGCCCTGGAGGGCTCGATCGCCGTCACCGGCTCCCTGGTGCAGTGGATGCGCGACCAGATGGGCCTGATCTCCACCGCCGCCGAGATCGAGACGCTCGCGCTCTCGGTCGAGGACAACGGCGGCGCCTACTTCGTACCGGCCTTCTCCGGCCTGTTCGCCCCGTACTGGCACTCCGACGCCCGCGGGGTGATCGCCGGCCTGACCCGGTACGTGACCAAGGCGCACCTCGCGCGCGCCGTCCTGGAGGCCACCGCCTGGCAGACGCGGGAGATCGCGGACGCCATGACCAAGGACTCCGGTGTCGAGCTGACGGCGCTGAAGGTCGACGGCGGCATGACCTCCAACAACCTGCTGATGCAGACGCTCTCGGACTTCCTCGACGCGCCCGTGGTGCGCCCGATGGTCGCCGAGACCACCTGCCTCGGGGCCGCCTACGCCGCCGGTCTCGCCGTCGGCTTCTGGAGCGGCACCGACGACCTGCGCGCCAACTGGCGCCGGGCCGCCGAATGGACCCCCCGCATGGACGCGGACACCCGCGACCGTGAGTACAAGAACTGGCTCAAGGCCGTCGAGCGGACCATGGGCTGGCTCGAGGACGAGAGCTGACGAGGAGCAAGAACCAGCATGACCAGTCAGTCCACCCTGCAGTCCGTGCCCGCCCTGGGGACGGTTCCGGTCCTCGGCCCCAATCCGAGCCGTGCCGAGACCCGGGACCAGCTCTCGAACGCGGCCTACGACCTCCTCGTGATCGGCGGCGGCATCCTCGGCATCTCCACCGCCTGGCACGCCGCGCAGTCCGGTCTCAGGGTGGCCCTGGTCGACGCCGGCGACTTCGCCGGCGCCACCTCCTCCGCCTCCTCCAAGCTGCTCCACGGCGGCCTGCGCTACCTGCAGACCGGGGCGGTGAGGCTGGTGGCGGAGAACCACTTCGAGCGCCGTGCGGTCTCCCGCCAGGTGGCCCCCCACCTGGCGAACCCGCTCACCTTCTACCTCCCCGTGTACAAGGGCGGGCCGCACGGCGCGGCGAAGCTCGGGGCGGGCGTGTTCGCCTACTCCGCGCTGTCCGCCTTCGGCGACGGCGTCGGCCACCTGCTCAGCCCGGCGAAGGCCGCGCGGGACGTGCCGGAGCTGCGCACCGAGAACCTCAAGGCCGTGGCCGTCTACGGCGACGACCAGATGAACGACGCGCGCATGGCGCTGATGACGGTCCGCGCCGCCGTCGAGTCGGGCGCGGTCGTCCTCAACCACGCCGAGGTGACCGGTCTGCGCTTCACCCGGGGCCGGGTCACCGGCGCCGAGCTGCGGGACGGGCTGTCCGGCGAGGAGTTCGGGGTCGACGCCCGGCTGGTGCTGAACGCGACCGGCCCGTGGGTCGACCACCTGCGCCGTATGGAGGACCCGAACGCGGCACCGTCCATTCGGCTGTCCAAGGGCGCGCACCTGGTGCTGAGGCGCACCGCCCCGTGGAAGGCCGCGCTGGCCACCCCGATCGACAGGTACCGCATCACCTTCGCCCTCCCCTGGGAGGACATGCTGCTGCTCGGCACGACCGACGAGGAGTACGAGGGCGACCCGGCCGACGTCGCGGTCACCGACAAGGACGTCGCCCAGATACTCGACGAGGCCGCGTTCTCCGTACGCGACCAGCAGCTCGACCGGGAGCTGATCACGTACGCCTTCGCCGGGCTGCGGGTGCTGCCGGGCGGCCCCGGGGACACCGCCAGGGCCAAGCGCGAGACGGTGGTGACCGAGGGCAGGGCCGGCATGCTGTCCGTGGCGGGCGGCAAGTGGACCACCTTCCGGCACATCGGCCGTACGGTGATGAGGAAGCTGGAGTCCCTTCCGGGTCACCCGCTGGGCGACGACTTCGAGCCGATCTCCTCGCTGCCCGGGAAGCTGCCGCTGCCGGGCATCGCCAACCCGCGCGCGGTCGCCCACCGGCTCCTCGTGGACCGTCCGGCGCCCGGCCCGCGCATGGCCGCCGACACCGCCAAGCACCTGGCCACGCACTACGGTTCGCTGGCCTTCGACATCGCCCGGCTGGCGAACGAGACCCCGGAGCTGGGCGAGCGGATCCACCCGGACGCCCCGGAGATCTGGGCACAGGTCGTCTGGGCCCGCGACCACGAGTGGGCCGAGACGGCGGACGACGTGCTGCGCCGGCGTACGACGCTGACGATCCGTGGCCTGGCCACGGACGAGGTACGGACGAAGGTGCGGGACCTGCTCGACGGGAGGTGACCCGGCCCGGCCACCGTGGGTGTTCGAAGGACTCGGACGGGGCAGTGATCCGTTCACTCCCCCGTGCAAGGGGGCTGCGGGCGCCCCCGCCGAACGCCGTAAGGTTGGTGGGTCAGGCGAGGGCACGTCGGAAGGAGGCACTGGGTGATCGAGCTCGAGGGGGTTCCCGAGCTGATCGACCCGGTCATGGTGGCCGCGTTCGAGGGCTGGAACGATGCCGGCGACGCCGCCTCCACCGCGGTCGCGCATCTGGAGAGGGAGTGGAAGGGCGAGGTGTTCGCGGCGCTGGACGCCGAGGACTACTACGACTTCCAGGTCAACCGCCCCACCGTGTTCATGGACGGCGGCGTGCGCAAGATCACCTGGCCGACGACCAGGTTGTCGGTGGTCCGGGTCGGCGGGGAGAAGCCGCGCGACCTGGTGCTGATCCGCGGCATCGAACCGTCGATGCGCTGGCGCTCGTTCTGCAACGAGCTGCTCGGTTTCGCGCACGAGCTGGGCGTGGAGCTGGTGGTCATCCTGGGCGCCCTGCTCGGGGACACCCCGCACACCCGTCCGGTCCCGATCAGCGGGACCACGTCGGACCCGGATCTGGCCCGCAGCATGGAGCTGGAGGAGACCAAGTACGAGGGGCCGACGGGCATCGTCGGGATCCTCCAGGAGGCCTGCACGCACGCGGGTGTCCCGGCCGTCTCGCTGTGGGCGGCGGTCCCGCACTACGTGTCGCAGCCGCCGAACCCGAAGGCCACGCTGGCCCTCCTCAACCGCCTCGAGGACCTGCTCGACCTGCGCATTCCGCTGGGCGAGCTGCCGGAGGACGCGCGTGCCTGGCAGGTGGGCGTGGACCAGCTGGCCGCCGAGGACAGCGAGGTCGCGGAGTACGTCCAGACGCTGGAGGAGGCCCAGGACACCGCCGAGCTGCCGGAGGCGTCGGGCGAGGCGATCGCCCGTGAGTTCGAGCGGTATCTGCGGCGCCGGGACGGCGGCCCCACGTCGGGCGGCCACGCCACGGCGGACGGCGGCGACGGCGGCCCGTATCTGCGGGACGGCCCGGGCAGCAGGCCACGGCCGTCGATGCCGCCGAAGGCGGAGTCCGACGACGGGGACGCCGGGAACGACTCGTCGGAGGAGTGAACGGATCAGGGGCGGTGCGCGCGACGCGCACCGCCCCTGATGCCGTGTCCGGCCGGACGGGTCAGACGGCCACGCCCAGCAGGGCGTCCACGGCGCGCGAGACGAGACCGGGGGCGCCGGTGTCCTCACCGCCGTGCTCCTGCTGGAGGGCCACCCAGCGGTCGACCGCGGCGAGGGCCGCCGGGGCGTTCAGGTCGTCGGCGAGGGCGTCGCGGATCTCCTCGACCAGCGCGTCCGCCGGCGGGCCGTCGGGCCGGGAGACGGCCGAGCGCCAGCGGCCCAGACGTTCGACGGCCTCCCGGAGCACCTGGTCGGTCCACTCCCAGTCGGAGCGGTAGTGGTGGGCGAGGAGCGCGAGGCGGATCGCGGCGGGGTCGACGCCGTCGCGCCTGAGCTGCGAGACGAAGACCAGGTTGCCCCGGGACTTGGACATCTTCTCGCCGTCGAGCGCGACCATGCCGGCGTGGACGTACGCCTTGGCCATGGGGAACTCGCCGGTGAGCACCTGGGCGTGCGAGGCGCCCATCTCGTGGTGCGGGAAGGCGAGGTCGGAGCCGCCGCCCTGCACCTCGAAGCCCATGCCGAGGTGGTCCAGGGCGATGGCAACGCACTCGATGTGCCAGCCGGGCCGGCCGCGGCCGAGGGAGCCCCCGTCCCAGCTCGGCTCGCCGTCCCGGGCGGCCATCCACAGCATCGGGTCGAGCGGGCTCTTCTTGCCCGGGCGGTCCGGGTCGCCGCCGCGCTCGGCGGACAGCAGCCGCATGGCCTCCGCGTCGAGGTGGGAGACCTCGCCGAAGTGGGGGTCGGACCCGACGGAGAAGTAGACGTCACCCTCGAGCTCGTACGCCGCCCCGAGGTCCCGCAGCCTCTCCACCAGCGGGACGATGCCGGGTATGGCCTCCACGGCGCCGATGTAGTGCCGGGGCGGCAGCATCCGCAGGGCCGTCATGTCCTCACGGAACAGGGCGGTCTCCTGCTCGGCCAGCTCCACCCAGTCGACGTCGTCGCGCTGCGCCCGCTCCAGCAGCGGGTCGTCGACGTCGGTCACGTTCTGGACGTAGTGCACCTGCCGCTTGGTGTCGAGCCACACGCGCTGCACGAGGTCGAACGCATTGTAGGTCGCCGCGTGCCCCATGTGGGTCGCGTCGTACGGCGTGATGCCGCAGACATAGATACGGGCGACGGGACCGGGGTCGAGAGTGACCAGGCCGCCGGTCGCGGTGTCGTGGATGCTGAGGTCGCGGCCCTCACCAGGCAGGGCGGGGACTTCGGAAGCGGGCCAGGCATGCATGTCATGAGCGTAACCGGACCGCGGTCCCGTCTACGAACCGGACCACCCCGGATGGCCGGATCACCCCGCCTGGTCTCAGACAGGGGGCCAGGGGATCGCCGGCCAGTCCCCGTTCGGCTCGGGGTGTGCGCCGGTGGTGAGCAGCGTGGTCACGCGTGCGCGGGTGGCGTCGAGTTCGGCCGGGGTGATCAGGACGGACAGCCGGGCCGCGAGGGGGGCGCCGTCGCGCAAGGCGTCCTTCAGGGCCTTGAGGACGGCCAGGATCCCGGGCGGGAGCGGTTCGCCCGCCCAGCCCCACAGGAGCGTGCGCAGCTTGTTGTCGACGTGGAAGGTGACGCCGTGGTCGATGCCGTAGAGGTGTCCGTCCGGGGTCGGCAGCAGGTGGCCGCCCTTGCGGTCGGCGTTGTTGATCACCGCGTCCAGCACCGCCATCCGACGCAGCCGCTCGTCGTCGGCGTGCACAAGGAGCGCCGTGCTCCCCTCGCCGACCTCGGCGAAGCCGATCGCCTTCCACCCCGGGCCGGGTTCCTCGGCATCCAGCAGCGCGAGCAGCTCGGCCGCAGCGTCGTCGGCGGCTGCCTCGATCCACAGCTGGACCATGCCCGGTCCGTACGGGCCGTCGCGCAGCACGGTGGGCGGCACCAGGGACCAGCCGGTCGCCTCGGAGACCTCGTACGCCGCCACCTCGCGGGCGGCGAGGGTGCCGTCGGGGAAGTCCCACAGCGGACGCTCCCCGGCGACCGGCTTGTACACGCAGGACGCCTCCCGGCCGTCGTACACGACCGTGCAGAACAGTGCCGCGTTGGAGGCCTCGCGGATGCGGCCGCGCACGGTCAGCTCACCGCGGGCGAGCAGCTCGGCGGCCTCGGCCCCGGGCGTCACGCTCCGCGGCGGTATCCGTTCTGGCGCGGACATACGTGTCCTTCCGGGTCGAGCGGGAGACTGCACAGCGGACACGGCGGCCGCCCGGCGTTGACGACGTCGAGGGCGCGCTTGGCGAAGGCCCTGGCCTGCGCGCCGGTGAGCCGGACCCGCAGCATCGGGGGGCCGTTCTCCTCGTCCTGGAGCAGCCGCTCCTCGGCCTCGGCGAGGTCCTCCTCGGACTCCGCGTCGAGTTCGACCAGGGCCTGCGCCTCGACGATCATGCGCTGTTCCTCGCCGTCCCAGGCGAGCGCCATGGTGCCCACCCGGAACTCCTCCTCGATGGGAGTGTCCAGCGGGCCGATGTCGGCGACCTCACTGGGCGCCATGGCGGGCACGGCGGCGCTGCCGCCGCTGCGCCGCAGCACCTCGTCCAGCAGTTCGTCCATGCGCTCGGCGAGCGCGGCGACCTGGGTCTTCTCCAGGGCCACGCTGGTCACCCGGGGGCCTGCGGTGGCCTGGAGGAAGAACGTACGGCGCCCGGGCAGTCCGACCGTACCGGCCACGAAGCGGTCCGGCGGGTCGTAGAGGAACACCTGACGGGACACGTCCTGTCTCCATGGGAATCGTGAGAACGTCTGAATCGGGAAGTCGAGAGCGACCGCTTCACCCTACTGCGGCCGACGATCACGGTGCGCCCGCGCCGCCGCCGACCGGTGCGTCGCCGCCTTCGGGCTCCTCGCGCGGCGCCAGGGACGCGAAGTCCCCGGTGTCGCCGAGCCGCACCAGGAAGGGCCGCAGCCTGGTGTAGCGGATCGCGGTGACGGAACAGGGTTCGACGGAGATCCTCTGGAAGAGGTCCAGATGAAGGCCGAGCGCGTCCGCGACGAGGGACTTGATGATGTCACCGTGGGAGCACATGAGGTAGACGGCGTCGGCGCCGTGGTCGCGCTCCACGCGAGCGTTCCACTCGCGTACCGCCTCGGCTGCGCGGGTCTGCATCGCGCGCATGGACTCGCCCCCGGGGAACGCGGCCGCCGAGGGGTGCGCCTGCACCACCTCCATCAGCGGCTCGTCCTTGAGCTCGGCGAGCTTGCGGCCGGACCAGTCGCCGTAGTGGCACTCGCCGATCCGCTCGTCCGTGTGCGCGGTCAGTTCCGGCCGGGCCGCCAGCAGCGGTTGTACCGTTTCCCGGCAGCGCTGGAGCGGGCTGGTGACGACTTCGGCGACCGGCAGTCCGTCGAGCCGCCCCGGCAGCGCCGCGGCCTGCGCGGTGCCGCGTTCGTCCAGGGCGACCCCGGGGGTCCAGCCGGCGAGCAGCCCGGCGGTGTTGGCGGTGGAGCGTCCGTGCCTGACGAGGATCAGCGTGGGCATGCGGCCAGGGTAGGCGTATGGACGCTCCGGGTGGCGACCGGACGAAGGGAGAACACGCTCTGTGATCGTCGACTGCGCCGTCTACCGTGACGGCCACCGCGCTTCGGGCCACGCCGACCTCTCCGGTGCCCTGGCCTCGGCCCGGGCCGCCGGGGGTTTCGTGTGGGTGGGGCTGCACGAGCCGAGCGAGCAGGAGTTCGGCCTGGTCACCGAGGAGTTCGCGCTGCATCCGCTGGCGGTCGAGGATGCCCTGAAGGCTCATCAGCGGCCCAAGCTGGAGGTCTACGACGACTCGCTGTTCGCGGTGCTCAAGCCCGTGGTGTACGAGCAGCGCGGCGACGCCGTCTCCACCGGCGAGATCATGATCTTCCTCGGCGACTCGTTCGTGGTGACGGTCCGTCACGGCGAGGGCGACGGGCTTGCCGCCGTGCGGCGCCGTCTCGAGCAGGAGCCGGAGGTGCTCGGACACGGCCCGACCAGCGTGCTGTACGCCATCGCCGACACCACCGTCGACCACTATCTGGACGTGGCCGCCGCGCTCCAGACCGACCTGGAGGAGCTGGAGACGGAGGTCTTCGCGCCGGACGGGGGCGGATCGCGGAACTCCGCCTCACGGATCTACGCCTTCAAACGGCGGATCACGGAGTTCCGGCGGGCGACGGGCCCGCTGGCGCTGCCGATGTCCCGCCTGGGCGGCACCGGCACGAGCCTGTTCACCCCGGCCGTGCCCTTCGTGGACGACAGGGCGCGGCCCTTCTTCCGGGACGTCAGCGACCATCTGACCCGGGTCAACGACTCGGTGGAGAGCCTGGACCGGCTGGTCTCGGACATCCTGTCGGCGCATCTGGCGCAGACCGGCGTCCAGCAGAACGACGACATGCGGAAGATCTCCGCGTGGGCGGCCATGGCCGCGGTGCCCACGATGATCGCCGGCGTCTACGGCATGAACTTCACGCACATGCCCGAACTGCACTGGCTCTGGTCCTACCCGGCGGTGATCCTGCTGATGGCCGCTCTGGAGGCGCTGCTGTACCGGCTGTTCAGGCGGCGGGGCTGGCTGTAGCTCCCGCCCCCCGTCAGGCGTACTCGGGTGCCGGGGACGCGGGTCCGCCGAGGGCGTCGCGGCGCTCGGGCATGCGCAGGGTCACCATCCGGCGCCTGCCCACCAGCCGCTCGTGGACGTACACGGCGTGGATACCGGCCACCAGGAGCGCCGACCTGACCGCGGACCAGCCGAGGACGCGGCCCATGCGGGCCATGACGGCGAGGCTGACGTCGCGGTGGACGCGGATCTCGGCGAGCGCGCACGCGTGCAGCGTCCGCTGGATGGTCCGGCCGTACCCGGCGGCGGCGAGGCGCAGCAGTTCCTCGTGGCAGTAGGCGAGGTGGTTGTCCTCGTCCCGCGCGATCATCCGCATCGCCCGCCCCATGTAGGGGTGGTCGCCGAAGTGACGGCACAGCAGCCTCATCTGCTCGCAGGCGCGCTGTTCGGTGACCCGGCTGTGGGCCAGGTAGACGACGATGTCCTCCACGGTGAGCGGCTCGTCGGTGCACAGCCGCTCGTGCGCCAGACCGATACCCCGCCGTTCCAGGAGCATCGTGTAGTCGGTCTCCGGGGGCACCGGAACGGGTTCCAGACCGCGCTTTTTCAGCAGGGCGCGGAAGATCCGGCCGTGCTTGTCCTCGTCCGCCCCGTGGCGGGCGATCCGCGGGGCGAGGCCGCGCTCGGCGGGCGGTACGAGCGCGGCGATCCGGCCGTTCTCCCAGCCGCCCTGCGCCTCCCCGCCGGCCGCGACGGAGCAGAACAGCCGGAAGGCCTCGTCGTGGTCGAGGATCTCCTGGAACAGGCTCCTGGGCGTAAGCACCGCGGGCCACCTCCCTGCCTGACTGCCGCGCAGCACGAGTCAAGTGCGACCACGCGGGTGCCGCAACAGGGGTGTGGCCGCACTACGCCGAACGGGGGAGCGGGTGCCGGGTGCCGGATGCCACGGAGCGGGGCCGGACGCGGGCGTAACCGCGCGGCGGCGGGCGCGTTGTTCTCCGTGACGGCCGTGGCGGGGAAGACCCCCGAGCCCCCACCACGGCCGCGAAAAGCCCCGGACGTACCGCCCGCCGCCCGCCCTTGTCGCGGCGGGCGGTCACGCCAGTCCGGAGCGCTCCAGGGCCTCGGTGCCGGCCCGGAGCGAGGCGAGCCGCTCCTCCAGCGTGAAGCCCGCGGGGGCGAGGGTCAGCGTGGTCACCCCGGCCGCCGCGTAGGCCTTCATCCGGTCCGCGATCCGGTCGACGGAGCCCAGCAGCGTGGTCTGGTCGATGAGTTGCTGCGGCACGGCGGCCGCGGCGCCCTGCTTGTCGCCGGACAGGTACTTGTCCTGGATCTCGGCGGCCTCCTTCTCGTAGCCCATGCGGCAGGCGAGCTGGTTGTAGAAGTTCTGCTTGCGGCTGCCCATGCCACCCACGTACAGCGCGGTGTAGGGGCGGAAGGTGTCGGCGAGGCGGGAGACGTCCTTGTCGTCGCCGACGGCCAGCGGCAGGGTCGGGCAGACGTCGAAGCCGTCCAGGGTCCGGCCGGCCTTCTCGCGGCCGGCGCGCAGGTGCTTGACCGCGGTCTCCTCGAGGTGGTCGGCGGAGGGGAAGATGAGCAGCGCGCCGTCGGCGATCTCGCCGGTCTGCTCCAGGTTCTTCGGGCCGATGGCGGCGATGTAGAGCGGGATGTGCTCGCGCTGCGGGTGCACGGTCAGCTTGATCGGCTTGCCGGGACCGCCCGGCAGCGGCAGCGTCCAGTGCGCACCGTCGTACGTGAGCCGCTCGCGCGTCATCGCCTTGCGGACGATCTCGACGTACTCGCGAGTGCGGGCCAGCGGCTTGTCGAACTTCACGCCGTACCAGCCCTCGGACACCTGCGGCCCCGAGACGCCGAGGCCGAGCCGGAAGCGGCCGCCGGACAGGGAGTCCAGCGTGGCGGCCGTCATCGCCGTCATCGCGGGCTGCCGGGCGGGGATCTGGAAGATGGCCGAGCCCACGTCGATGCGTTCGGTCTGCGCGGCGACCCAGGTGAGCACGGTGGCCGCGTCCGAGCCGTAGGCCTCGGCGGCCCAGCACACGGCGTATCCGAGCCGGTCCGCCTCCTGCGCGACGGCCAGGTTGTCCGCGTCCATGCCGGCACCCCAGTAGCCGAGGTTGATCCCGAGCTGCATGCCGTTCCCCTTACCGATCAGTAACGTCCGTTGTGCGGGGAACACTAGCGTGGGCCCGCCGCACGCGGCAGTGCACGGCCTGCGGCACGCCGGTTCGCGGCGCCGCCCCGGGCGGAGCCGGGTTGTCCACAGGTCACCCACGTGTCGGCCGTGGCCAGTAATCTCGGCGACCATGGAGCAGAGGCATCTCGGCCGCACGGGCCTGCGCGTGTCCCGCATCGGCCTCGGCACCCTCACCTGGGGCCGGGACACCGACGAGCATGACGCCGCGGACATGCTGAAGGTGTTCTGGGAGGCGGGCGGCACCCTCGTCGACACGGCGGACGTGTACGGCGATGGCCAGGCCGAGTACCTGCTCGGCCGGCTCATGGACGGCCTCGTGCCCCGCCGTGACCTGGTCCTCTCGACCAAGGCGGGCAGCGTGCCGGACCCGGACCGGCGCTTCGACGGCTCCCGGGGCCATCTGCTGGCCGCGCTGGACGCCTCCCTCGCCCGCCTCGGCACGGACTACGTCGACCTGTGGCATGTCCACGCCTTCGACCCGCACACGCCCCTGGAGGAGACCCTCCACGCCGTCGACCTCGCCGTCGGCAGCGGCCGGGTGCGCTACGCGGGCGTCTCCAACTTCTGCGGCTGGCAGCTGGCCAAGGCTGCCACCTGGCAGCTCGCGGCGCCCGGCGCGCGGACGCGGCTGGCGAGCACCCAGATGGAGTACTCGCTGCTGCAACGCGGCGTCGAGCGCGAGGTGCTGCCCGCCGCGCTGGACCTGGGCGTCGGCCTGCTGCCGTCCTCCCCGCTGGGCCGCGGCGTGCTGACCGGCAAGTACCGCAACGGGACACCGCCGGACTCGCGGGGCGCCTCGGAGCACCTGGCGCCGTTCGTCGAGCCGTACCTGGACGACGCCGCGGGCCGCATCGTGGACGCGGTGTCCACGGCGGCGGACGGGCTGGCGGTGACGCCCCTCGAGGTGGCCCTCGCCTGGGTCCGTGACCGGCCCGGCGTAACGGCACCGATCGTCGGCGCCCGCACCGCGCAGCAGCTCACGGCGGTGCTGTCAGTGGAGGCGCTTAGTCTTCCTGACGAGATCTGCCGGGCACTCGACGACGTGTCGGAGCCCGTGCACCGCTATCCCGATCACGACTGGAGCACGCTGTGAGCACGGAGCCGGAGACCACGGAACAGACCGGGCCTGGCACCCCGGACCCCGGGGCGGACAACGGCCCGCGCCACGACGGCCCGGCCGCGGAGAGCGACGGTACGTCGGGAGCCGGGGCGCCCTCGGAAGGCGCCGGAGCCTCGGAAGGCGGGCCGAGCCCGAAGGACGGCGCCTCGGAAGCCGAGGGGGCCGGGAAGGACGTCGCCTCCGAAGGCGGGGCGAGCGCGGAAGACGGAACCTCGGGGAGCGGAGCGGCCTCGGGTGGCGGCGACCCGGAGAGCGGCGCACGTGGCGGTGGCTCGGCGGGGGACGAGCGGCCGGGCGCGGACGCGAACGGCTCGGGCGCGGAGGCGAACGGCTCAGGCGCGGAGGCGAACAGCTCAGGCGCGGAGGCGAACAGCTCAGGCGCGGAGGAGAACAGCTCAGGCGCGGAGGAGAAGTCCGAGGCCGAGGCGGAGTTGGCGGCTCAGCGGGTCGAGCGGGCCCGGATCGAGCAGCGGAAGGCCGAGCGGAAGGGCCCGATCGAGAGCGGCGGCAAGCTCAGCGGCACGGCGGCCGACCTGCTGGCCGCCGTGCGGGCCGTGGAGGGCGGCGAGAGGCCCTCGGCCACTGTCTTCGCCGAGCCCGATCCCACACCGCGCCGCGCCGCCCCCGAACCGGCACGGGCGCCGGGGACCGCGGTGCCCGAGGCCGCCACCGCGCCCGCCGGGCCGGCGCCGGAGACGGTCCAGGCGGTGCGCCGGGTGCTGGCCCGCGGCGGCGCCCCGGAGACACTCGCCCCGCAGGTCGCCGCGTCCCTCGGCGAGGGTGCCGAGGAGCGGCTGCACGCCGACCCCTGGCAGTTGCTGCACGTCACCGGTGTACGGCCGGAGCAGGCAGACGGGTTCGCGCGCGCCCTGCTCGGCGCGGAGTGCCGCCCGGACGACGAGCGCCGCGGCCAGGCCCTCACCGTGTGGCTGCTGGAGCAGGCCGCCCTCGCCGGACACACGGCCCTGGAAGCCCCGGCCCTGACCGCCGCGCTGGCCCAGCGGGCGGTGCCCGACCCCGAGGCGGCCCTGCACGGCACGCTGGCCCAGGGCGAGGCCCTGGTGTTCCAGGACGCCCTGGAGGACGCCCCGGCCACCGAGGATGCGGGCGAGGACGACGAGCACCCAGTGCGCGCCCTCGTCGGCCTGGAGCGGTACGCACTCGCCGAGGAGAGTCTGGCCGACGGACTCGCCCGTCTGATCAACTCCGCGCCGAAGGAAGCCGGTTCGGCCTCGGACTGGGAGCGGGCCACCGCCTCCGCCCAGGGCTCGACCGCCGAGTTGCTCCGCGCCGCCGCGAGCCACGGCCTGGTGCTGCACACGGGCGGGGAGGCGTCCCGGGTGGAGCCCGCGCGGCTGCTGGGCGAGTCGGGTCGTCTCGGGCTGCGCGCCTGGGCCGCCGCCCACAGCCCGCTCGGCCGGGACTGCTTCGGGCAGCTCCTCCGGGACGTCTCGCGGGCGCGGGAGCCCGCGGAGGCACAGGAGCACTCGGAGGCCCCCGCGCCCGCCGTCGCCACGGTGGCCGGACTGCTGTCCGGCGCCGAGGGCCCCGGCCGGGACGCGGACGGTTCGCTCGCGCTGGACCTCCTCGTCGTGCTCGACGCGCCCCAGTTGGACGTGGAGACGGCGGCCTTGCTCGTCGAGTCGCTGCCGGACGGGGCGCGGCTGGTGCTGGCCGGGGATCCCGCGGTGCTGTGGTCCGTGGGGCCGGGACGGGTGTTCGCGGATCTGCTGGCGGCCCGGGTGTGTCCGCAGATCGCCTCGCGCGTGCCGGACCCGGGCCCGCTGGGAAAACTGGTCTCCGGCATCGGCGCCGGCGAGCTGAACCAGGTGGCGGCGCCCGGCAAGGAGGTCGTGATCGTCCCGGTGCGGGACGCGGGCGAGGCCGTGCACCGGACCGTGCAGCTCGTCGCGGACTCGGTGCCGCGGGCGATCGGCGTCCCGGCCGACCAGACCGTGGTGATCACCCCCGGTCACGGCGGCGCGGCCGGCACGCGTGCGCTGAACACGGCACTGAAGGAGCGGCTCAACCCGGGCCCCGGCCGCTTCGGCGGTTTCGACCCGGGCGACCGGATCGCCTACTCCCCCGCCCCGGGCCGTACGCTGCCCGGTCAAGTGGTGAAGGCCGACGCCGAGGGGCTGCACCTGTCCTGCTCGGGTGCTCACGTGGTGGTCCCGAAGGAGCGGGTGGAGACGCATCTGCGGCACGGATGGGCGCTGACGGCGCACCAAGCCGTGGGCGGCCGGTGGCCCGCGGTGGTGGTCGTCCTGCCCGGCGACGCGACGCGGGCGCTCAGCCGCCCGTGGATCTACACGGCGTTCGGCCGGGCCGCGCGGCATCTGTCCGTGGTGCACGGCGTGGAGCAGGCGCTGCCCCGAGCCGTCGCCGAGATCCCGGCCAAGCCCCGTACGACCCGCCTGCCCGTCCTGCTCCAGCCCCCGGCGCAGGACCCCGGGACGGCCCCAGGGACGGACTCCGGAACACAGGAGCGCACGGGCGGCTGACATGCCGGAACGCACGCCCCGTCCGCCGTGGACCCGCCCTGCGTGTGACCGGGCGGACCGGCGGTCGCCGGTCCGCGCGCGGCCTCAGCGGTCGTTCGCGTCCAGCGGTTCCAGGTCCTCGTCGTCGAGGGGCGCGTCGAAGCGGTCCTCGTCGAGGTCGTCGTCCTCGTCGTCCTCGTCGTCGAAGACCGCGCTGACGTCGAAGCGGCAGACGACCCGCTCGGGGTCGACGTGCTCGAAGGGCGCTTCCAGCCATTCGCCCGGGTCGGCGGGCTCGTCCGCGGCGACGACCCACAGGGTGGAGTCGCCCTCCTCCAGACCGAACTCCTTGTGCCGGGAGGCGATCTCGTCCGGTTCGAACTCGCCGAACAGGATGCCGATCGCCCCGTGCACCGTGCCGGAGGCGCCCTCGGTGGTACCCAGGACGGCCTCGGAGTCCGCGTCCTCCACCCGCTGGGCCTGTGCCCGCAGCCGCTGCGGCTCGGCCACGGCGTAGTCGCGGCGGATCAGCACGCTGAGCGCGTTCGGCTCCTCGGGACCCGTGTACGGCGGCAGCGAGTCGTCACCGGGGATCTCGAAGGGCGTGACCTCGTCGTGCCGGTCGTAGAGCAGTTCGTCGTACGCCTCCGCGGCCGCGGCCAGCTGGTTGAACGCCTCGTAGACGGCCGGGTCCTCGTCCCCCGACTTGCGTTCGACCGCGGCCAGGTGGCGGTCGAGCGCGGCCTTGACCGCCTCGGCGGCGGCGCGTACCTCGGCAGCGGTGGGCTGCGCAGCATCAGACATAGTGCAGACGCTATCCGTACCGGGCCCCAGCCCGCACAATAGATGCGATGCCGGAATACGAATTTGTCGACGTGTACGTCCCGCGCGGGGTGTCCCGCAAGGAGACGGCACGTCTGCTGACGGACCACGCCGAGTACGGACACTGGGAGTTGTACCGTCTGAGCCTGCTGCGCGACGGCAGCCGCAAGGTGCGGTTGCGCCGGCGGATCATCCGCCAGGTACGCGCCACGTGGTGAGCTGAGGCGGCCCGAGCCACAGCGGGCCCCGCCGATGCGGGGCCCGCCCTGTCATGCACGTCGCCGCATGCGGGCTACCTGGCGCAGGCCCGGGCCCTGCGGTACAGCACGACACCCGCGAGCAGCGCGCCCGCGCCCACCGGCAGGACGGCGTCCATCGGCAGTTCGCTGCCGGTGTGGGCGAGCTGTGCCCGGTCGTGGGCCGCGGCGACGGTCTGCACATCCGGCTGGTTCACCCGCGTCGAGCCGCCGGTCGACCCACCGGAGGTGCCGCTGCCGCCCCCCGTCGAGGGCGGCGTGGTCGGGGTCCCAGGAGTACCGGGGGTACCAGGTGTGCCGGGCGTACCGGGGTGGCCGGGGGTGCCCGGATGGCCGGGATGTCCCGGGTGGCCAGGGTGTCCCGGGTGGCCAGGGTGTCCCGGGTGGCCACGGTGTCCCGGGTGCCCCGGCGTGCCGGGCGGGATCTCCCGGTCGCCGCCCGGGGGCGTGGTGTGGCTCCCGCCGCCGTTGGCGCAGTGGTTGCCCAGGGCCGGGTTGGCCGCACCGATCACGTCGACGCTGTTGCCGCAGACGTTGACGGGCACGTCGACCGGCACCTGGACGTGGTTGCCGGAGCCGACGCCCGGCGAGCCGCTGGTGCGCCCTTCGGCGTGCGAGCCGCCGTGGTGCCCGGACGCGCTGCCGCCGCCGTGCTGGGCGCAGGTGTTGCCCGCCGCCGGGTTGAGCAGCCCGACGACGTCGATGGTGTTGCCGCAGACGTTCACCGGCACGTGCACCGGCACCTGCACGGTGTTGCCGGACAGCACGCCCGGTGAGCCGGACGCGGCGCCGAACGCGCCCGCGTCGGCGTGGGCGTAGCCGCTCGCCGCGGCGATCGCGCCGGTGGCCGCGGCCATCGTCATCAGGCCCTTGCGGGTGACCTGTCGCATGTTGCTGAATACCTGCCTTCGACCTTCTCGAACCTTCCGGAACGCGCGGTCACGTCCGCCGGGATTCCGCCGTCGCGACCTCGCCGATGAACCGGTCGGCCCCGGAGCGCATGGCGGGCGCTCCGGGGCCGACGGGTTCGGACCCCCCACGGAGTCGATGGAGTCAGACCCTCACGGGGCGGGGCACAACGTCAGTGGTTGGCGCAGGTGTTGCCGAAGGCGGGGTTCAGCAGCCCGATCACCGAGATCGTGTTGCCGCACACGTTCACCGGCACGTGAACGGGCACCTGGATGACGTTGCCGGAAAGGACGCCCGGGGACTGCACGGCAGCACCCTGGGCGCCCGAGTCGGCGGCGGCCATCCCCGCGCCCGCGAGAACCAGTCCACCGGTGGCGACCGCGGCAGCGACGACCTTCTTGATCATTATTCCTCCTCGTTGACAAAGGCGATCTCATGTTGCTGATCGCATCACCTGTAACGAGGAGGAACTAATCGGGATACGAGCTTATGGTCGCATTCACTCGTCCCGGTCACTCCCGCACGCGCGGTCGATTACCGAGGTCAAGCCGGTGATGACGGATCCGGGCGGATCTCAGGACGCGTCGATGAACCGGTCGAGCACGCGCACCCCGAACTTCAGGCCGTCCACCGGCACCCGCTCGTCCACGCCGTGGAACATGCCCGCGAAGTCCAGCTCCGGGGGCAGCTTCAGCGGCGCGAAGCCGAAGCCCCGGATGCCCAGGTCGTCGAAGGACTTGGCGTCGGTGCCGCCGGAGAGCATGTACGGGATGGCCTTCGCGACCGGGTCCTCGGCCAGGAGCGCGGACTGCATCGCCTCGACCAGGGCCCCGTCGAAGGTGGTCTCGACGGCCTTGTCGGAATGCACGTCCTCGCGCCTGACCTTCGGTCCCAGGATCCGGTCGAGGTCGGCGAGGAACTCCTCCTCGAAACCGGGCAGGAACCGCCCGTCGACGTGCGCGGTGGCCTCGCCCGGGATGACGTTGACCTTGTAACCGGCGCCCAGCTGCGTGGGGTTGGCGGTGTTGCTCAGGGTGGCGCCGATGAGCTTGGCGATGCCGCCGAGCTTCGCGATCGTGCCGTCCATGTCCTCCGGGTCGAGCCTGGTGCCGAGCGCGTCGCCCAGTTCGTCCAGGAAGGCGCGGGTGGTCTTGGTCACGCGCACCGGGAACCGGTGCCGCCCGAGCCGGGCGACGGCCTCGGACAGCTCGGTGATCGCGTTGTCCCGGTGGATCATCGATCCGTGCCCCGCGGTGCCGGCCACGGTCAGCTTCATCCAGTGCATGCCCTTCTCGGCCGTCTGGATCAGGTACAGCCGCCGCTGTTCGCTGACGGTGAAGGAGAACCCGCCCACCTCGCTGATCGCCTCGGTGACCCCCTCGAACAGGTCCGGGTGCTTGTCCACCAGGTACCGGGCGCCGTACGTGCCGCCCGCCTCCTCGTCGGCGAGGAAGGCGAGCACGATGTCCCGCGGGGGCCTGCGTCCGCTGCGCAGCCGGTCGCGCACGACCGCCAGCGTCATCGCGTCCATGTCCTTCATGTCGACCGCGCCGCGGCCCCACACGCACCCGTCCGCGACCTCGCCGGAGAAGGGGTGGTGGGTCCAGTCGTCGGCGTTGGCCGGTACGACGTCGGTGTGGCCGTGGATCAGCAGCGCGGGCCGGGAGGGGTCCTCCCCCTCGATGCGGGCCACCGTCGAGGCCCGACCCGGGTGCGACTCGAAGATCTTCGGTTCCAGCCCCACCTCGGCGAGCTTCTCGGCGACGTACTCGGCCGCCGCGCGCTCACCGGGTCCGGAGTGGTCGCCGTAGTTGCTGGTGTCGATCTGGATCAGCTCGCGGCAGAGGTCCACGACCTCGTCCTCGCCGGTGACGCCCCTGGCCGTGCCCGTCTCGCTCACGCTGCTTCCTCCCGCTGTGTGCTGGTGGCCACCCCGTGTACCGGTGGTCCACTCATCCTCCCCCTCCCCCGCGCCAACCCCAAGAGAGCCTCCGTCCCCGGCCGCCCGCGCGCGGGGGCGGGGTGATCGGACCTGCCCGAAAGCCTGGTAATGTTTCCTTCGTCGCCGCGGGAAGCCCCGCACGACAGACACCTGGTCCGGGTGGCGGAATGGCAGACGCGCTAGCTTGAGGTGCTAGTGCCCTTTATCGGGCGTGGGGGTTCAAGTCCCCCCTCGGACACCATCGGAAACGGTGTCGACCTTCATCGGTCGGCACCGTTTTCCGTGTTCCCGTCGCGGACCCCGCCCTGCGCGCGCCCCGCAGCCGCGCGCGGCCCCGGGGCTACACGTGCGCCGGTGCCATGTGGTCCGTGAACCAGTTCCGCGCCAGGTCGGTCACCGCCTCCAGGGTGCCGGCCTCCTCGAAGAGATGGGTGGCGCCGGGGACGACGGCGAGCCGGCTCTCGCAGCGCAGCAGGGACTGTGCCCGGCGGTTGAGGTCGAGGACGACGGTGTCGGCGCCGCCGACGACGAGCAGGGTGGGCGCGGTCACGGCCGGCAGGCGCGGCCCGGCGAGGTCGGGACGGCCACCCCGGGAGACGACCGCGGCTATGCGCGCGCCGGGTTCCGCAGCGGCCCAGAGGGCGGCGGCCGCGCCGGTGCTGGCACCGAAGTAGCCGATCGCCAGTTCCTCGGTGCCGGGCCGGCCGCGCAGCCAGTCGGTGGCCCCGGTGAGCCGGTCGGCCAGCAGCGTCGTGTCGAACACGTTGGCCCGGTCCCGCGCCTCCTCCTCGGTGAGCAGGTCGAACAGCAGGGTGCCGAGGCCGGCCCGGTTCAGGCCCTCGGCGACGAACCGGTTGCGCGGGCTGTGCCGTCCGCTGCCGCTGCCGTGTGCGAAGAGCACGATGCCGACGGCGTCGGGGGGCACGGTCAGGTGGCCGCCGAGCCGCACGGCGCCGGCCGCCACCTCCACCTCGCGGTCGAGGGGGAACCGGTGGGGACGGTTCGCCGCCCGGCGGAGGCAGGCGACCACGTCCTCGTCGTCGAGCTGGGCAAAGTCGGCGTAGAACTGGCCGACCGCGAAGAAGTCCGGCGGGGTGGCCAGGCACACGAGTTCGTCGGCCTCGCCGGCGAGCCGGTGCGTCCAGTCCGGCGGTGCGACGGGGACCGCCAGCACGGTCCGCGCCGCCCCGCGGGCGCGGACCGTCCGGCAGGCCGCCCGTGCGGTCGAGCCGGTGGCCACGCCGTCGTCGACGACCACGACGGTCCGGCCCGCGACGCCGACCGGCGGCCGTTCGCCCCGGTAGCGCGCGGCACGCCGGTCGAGCTCGCCGCGTTCGCGCTCCTCCACGCGCGCGAGTTCCCCAGGGGTGACGCGTGCCTCGCGCAGCACGTCCTCGCCCAGTACGCGTACGCCGTCCTCGCCGATCGCCCCCATGCCCAGCTCCGGGTGGGAGGGCACGCCGAGTTTCCGTACCAGGCACACGTCCAGTGGGGCGCCGAGGGCGTCCGCGACGACCTCGGCCACGGGGACGCCTCCCCGGGGCAGGCCGAGCACCACGACGTCCCGGCCGGCGAGGCCTTCCAGGCGGTCGGCCAGCCGCCGTCCCGCGTCGAGGCGATCCGTGAAGAGCACCGTTCGTTCACTCCCTGGAGGTCCACAGGGGGACGGGAGGCGTCGCCTCGGGCGCTCCCACCGCGTCGATGTCGCCCGCGGCGGCGCGCAGCAGCTCACGGCCGAGCGCGATGAGCGCGCGGCCGGCCGCCAGTTCGTCGCCGATCTCGGGCACCGCCCTGTCGTACGGATTGCGGCGGGCCTCCGCCCGGGTCTCCACGACGTTGTCGCCGGTGTCCAGGACGATCCGGGCGGTGGTGTCCGGGTCGTGTTCGGACAGGTACAGGCTGAGCCGCCACTCCTTGACGGACGGAAGCCGGCTGCCGAGGGGTCGAGTCATCGTCCGTGTCTCCTCAACTCCGCTAGGAGGCAGGGCCACACGGTCGAGGCGACGAGCCACCCCGGCGTGGCCTCCGTCTTCCACTGTGCCCCCGTCGCGCGCGTGCCGCACGGGCGCGACGGGGAAGCGGGCGCACCGGGGGCCGGGCGGTGCGCCGGCGCGGGCAGAATGGGGGGCATGACCACGCGTTCCTGCCCGTGCGGGCTGCCCGAACCGTACGAGAGCTGCTGCGGCCGCTGCCACGGAGGTGCCGCCGCGCCGACCGCCGAGGCGCTGATGCGGTCGCGGTACAGCGCCTTCGTGCGGCGGGACGCGGGCTATCTGCTGCGGACCTGGCACCCGCGGACCCGGCCGGCCCGGCTCGACCTCGATCCCGGGATGCGCTGGACGGGGCTGGAGATCCTCGGGACGACGGACGGCTCGGCCTTCCACAGCACCGGGACGGTGACGTTCCGGGCGTCCTACCGCGGGGGTTCGCTGCTGGAGCGCAGCCGGTTCGAGCGGGTCGACGGGGCCTGGGTGTACGTGGACGGGGACTTCCCCGAGCAGTGAGGACGCGCCGGGCTACGGTGCCAGGACGTCCAGTTCCTGGAGGGCGCCGACGGTGATCTCACGGGTCAGCCGCTCGGCGCGGTCCGCGTCGCGGGCCCGGACCGCCTCGGCGAGCTGGACGTGGAGGGTGACGGCGGCGGGGTCGGGCTCCTCGAACATGACCTCGTGGTGGGTGCGGCCGGCCAGGACCTCGGCGACGACGTCGCCGAGGCGGGCGAACATCTCGTTCCCGGAGGCGCTGAGGATCACGCGGTGGAAGGCGACGTCGTGGACCAGGTACGCCTCAAGCCGGTGGTGGCCGCGTGAGGTGGCGACCATGCCGAGGGCGCACTCGGTGAGCTCGGCGCACTGTTCGGGGGTGGCGAGCCGGGCGGCCAGGCCCGCGGCCACCGGTTCGACGGCGGAGCGCAGCACGGTCAGCGACCGCAGCTGCCGGGGCCGGTCCGCGCCGGCCAGGCGCCAGCGGATGACCTGCGGGTCGTAGACGTTCCACTCGGTCTGCGGGAGTACGGTCACGCCGACCCGGCGGCGCGAGGCGACCAGGTGCATGGACTCCAGGACGCGGACCGCCTCGCGCATCACGGAGCGTGACACGTCGAAGCGCTGCGCCAGTTCGTCGGTGCGCAGCACGCTGCCCGGCGGATACTCGCCCGCGGTGATGGCGGGGCCGAGGGTGTCCAGTACGCGGCCGTGCAGCCCTCGGCCCGGTGTGCTCATGCACTCAGCGTACGGGGCAGATCACGTTCCCAAAAAGTCAGACTTATATGTCACAGAGACTTGAATTAGTCGTACCTATGGGTTTCAGTGTGGCGGACGCCGGATGTCGGCGTCCCATGTCGAGGAAGACAGCGAGGCAGTGATGCGCACCCCCCACGTCGTCGTGGTGATGGGCGTCGCCGGCACGGGCAAGACCACGATCGGTCCCCTGCTCGCCGCCCGGCTCGGCGTCCCGTACGCCGAGGGCGACGACTTCCACCCGCAGGCCAACATCGCGAAGATGACGGCCGGGATCCCGCTCGGCGACGAGGACCGGTGGCCGTGGCTCGACGCCATCGGCGCCTGGGCCCACGGGCGGGCGGGGCTCGGCGGGGTGGTGAGCAGCTCGGCGCTGAAGCGGTCGTACCGGGACCGGCTGCGGGCCGCGGCTCCCGGCGTCGTCTTCGTGCACCTGACGGGCGACCGGAAGCTCATCGAGGACCGGATGGCGCACCGCCGGGGTCACTTCATGCCGACGGCGCTGCTGGACTCCCAGTTCGCCACGCTGGAGCCGCTCCAGAGGGACGAACGGGGCGTCGCGGTCGACGTCTCCGGGTCGCCCGAGGAGATCGCCGCACGCGCGGTGGCCGCGCTGGACGGCCTCGACAGCTCCACGCAGTCCCCGCAGGACCAGCGGCTCTGAGCCCCGGCGCCGCTCCCCCGCACTCGCCGACTGCGGCACTCCCCTTCCCACCGTCCCTCTTCACCTGCAAGGGAACACCGTGACCAGACTCAGCGTCGAGATGCTGGCAGCGGACGCGCCCCCGCCGATCACCTCGGCCGGCCACGCTCAGCTCGGCATCGCCGTCCTCGCGGGCATCGCCGTCATCGTCCTGCTCATCACCCGGTTCAAGCTGCACGCCTTCCTGTCCCTGACCATCGGATCGCTGGTGCTCGGCGCGGTCGCCGGGGCACCGCTCGACAAGGCGATCACCAGCTTCACAACGGGCCTGGGCTCCACCGTCGCCGGCGTCGGCGTGCTGATCGCCCTCGGCGCGATACTCGGCAAGCTGCTCGCCGACTCCGGCGGCGCCGACCAGGTCGTCGACACGATCCTGGCGAAGGCCAAGGGGCGGGCGATGCCGTGGGCGATGGTGCTGATCGCCTCCGTGATCGGTCTGCCGCTGTTCTTCGAGGTCGGCATCGTGCTGCTGATCCCGGTCGTGCTGATGGTGGCCAAGCGCGGAAACTACTCCCTGATGCGCATCGGCGTCCCGGCGCTGGCCGGTCTGTCCGTGATGCACGGTCTGATCCCGCCGCACCCCGGCCCGCTGGTCGCCATCGACGCGGTCAAGGCCAACCTGGGCGTGACGCTGGCGCTCGGCATCCTCGTCGCCATACCCACGGTGATCATCGCCGGTCCGCTCTTCTCCAAGGTCGCGGCCCGCTGGGTGGACGTCCCCGTCCCGGACCGGATGCTGCCCCAGCGTCCGTCGGAGGAGCTCCAGCGGCGTCCGGGCTTCGGCGCCACGCTGGCCACGGTGCTGCTCCCGGTGGTGCTGATGCTCGCCAAGGCCCTGGTCGACATCGTCGTGGACGATCCGACGAACCTGACCCAGCGCGTCTTCGACGTCATCGGCTCGCCGATGATCGCGCTGCTCGCCGCCGTGCTCGTCGGCGTGTTCACGCTGGGGATGCCGGCCGGGTTCAGCAAGGAGCGCATCTCCTCGACCGTCGAGAAGGGCCTCATGCCCATCGCCGGCATCCTGCTGATCGTCGGCGCGGGCGGCGGCTTCAAGCAGACGCTGATCGACTCCGGGGTGGGCCAGATGGTCCTGGACATCTCCAAGGACTGGTCGATCCCGGCGCTGCTGCTGGCCTGGCTGATCGCGGTGGCGATCCGGCTCGCGACCGGTTCGGCGACCGTGGCGACCATCTCGGCGGCCGGTCTGGTCGCCCCGCTCGCGGCCGACATGTCGACCACGCACGCCGCCCTGCTGGTGCTGGCGGTCGGCGCCGGCTCGCTGTTCTTCAGCCATGTCAACGACGCCGGGTTCTGGCTGGTGAAGGAGTACTTCGGGCTGAGCGTCGGCCAGACGATCAAGAGCTGGTCGGTCATGGAGACGATCATCTCGGTGGTGGCGGGCGCCCTGGTCCTGCTGCTGTCCCTGGTGATCTAGCCGTACGCCGTCGGCGGCGGCCGTGTCCGGACACCACCCGGTCACGGCCGCCGCCTCCGTATGCGCCCGCATCCCCGCGAACCGACGGTGGCCCTACGAGCGGCCGGTGGCCTACGAACCGCCGGCGGCCCTACGGGCGCCACAGCGGGTGCTGTTCCGCCGCCCACGCGCGCGTCACCAGGCCGGTGCGCAGGCCTCGGCGGGCCTCCGGGTCGCCGAGGGCCATGCCGATGTGGCCGGCCAGGACGACGCCGACGGTCAGGGCGAGCCAGTCGTGGACGAAGGTGGCGCTGGTGCGCCAGGCCACGGGGGTGAGATGGGTGAACCACATCATCAGACCCGTACCGAGCATGACCAGGCCGGCGCCGGCGATCCAGGCGGCGTAGATCTTCTGGCCGGCGTTGAACTTCCCGGCCGGGCGGGAGGCGGCCCGGCGGTCGCGGCGCAGGGCGGCGCGCAGCCAGACGCGGTCGTGCCGGCCGAAGCGGTTGAGGAAGCGCAGGTCGGCACGGAAGGCGCGGGAGGCCAGGCCCAGCAGGACCGGTACGGGCAGGGCGACGCCCGCGCACTCGTGGACGCGGACGACCAGTTCGCGCCGGCCGACCAGTTCGGCGAGCTGGGGGATGTACAGGAAGGCCGCCGTCATCACGCACACGCCCATGAGCGCGGCCGTGGTCCGGTGCACCCAGCGCTCGGCCCGGGTGAAGCGGCGGACGCGGGTGCCGGGCGGGGCCGGGGTGTCAGCTCGTAGGGGCATCGCCGCGTCCGTTCGAACGGCCGACCCAGGCGTCGACGTCGTAGCCGAGGTGCTCCCAGTAGCCGGGCTCGACGCGGTCGGTGACGGTGATGCCGGAGAGCCACTTGGCCGACTTGTAGAAGTACATGGGGGCCACGTACAGGCGGACCGGACCGCCGTGCGCGTAGGTCAGGTCCTCGTCCCGCATGCGCAGCGCGACCAGCACGTCGGGGCGGCGGGCCTGGGCGAGGCTGAGGCTCTCGGTGTAGGTGCCGTCGAAGCAGGTGAAGCGGACGGCTCCGGCGCCCGCCCGTACTCCGGCAGCGTCGAGCAGCCGGGAGAGCCGTACGCCCTCGAAGGGGGTGCCGGGCACCCGCCAGCCGGTGACGCACTGGACGTCGCGGACCAGGCGGGTCCGGGGCAAGGCCCTGAGGTCGTCCAGCGTGTAGGTGGCGGGGTGGTCGACGAGGCCGTCGACGGTGAGGCGGTAGTTCGTGGCGTCCTTGTGCGGGACCGAGGCGGCGACCGAGTAGTAGCGGAAGCCGCCGCCGTTCGGCAGCAGGCCGGTCAGACCGGTGGGGTCCTTGCCCGCCACCGCGCCGAGCAGGTCCTCCATGCCGCGTTGCAGCGTGGGCGCGGTGGCCACGCCGAGGGCGCCGAGGCCGAGGGTGGCGAGGAAGATGCGGCGGCCGATGGGGCGGCCTTCCTCCTCGGGCCGTCCCTCGTCCTTTGGAAGTCGGGGGTTCACTCCTCCATTCGAGCACCCGCGCCCCCGGACGGGCCAGGGATCGCGGGTGCTCGTCAGACTTCCGTCATCGTTTCCGGTGGCCGGCGCTCAGGACGCCGCCTCGGCCGCCTCCGCAGTCTCCTCCGCCTCCGCGGCCTTCTCCAGCTGGAAGGCCTCGTTGCCCAGTCCGATGCGGGCGTGCGCCTCCGGCCGGCGGGAGCGCAGTACGGCGCCCTGGACCAGGCCGACGACGAGGGCGAGGCCGATGATGCCGGGCAGCACCCGGCTCAGGGCCGAGCCGGGGCCGGCGTCGACCAGGACGTCGAAGTCCTTGACGGTGTAGGTGGCGATGACCAGCAGGGCCACCGCGGCCACGGCGGAGGTGACCAGCCGCCAGGCCTGCGCGGCCGCCGCGCCGCGCCGGACGAAGAAGACGATCACCGACACGCTGGCCGCCGCCATCAGCACGATCACACCGAGCGCGCCGAGGTTGCCGAACCAGGTGAACAGGTGCAGCACGGGCGCGGTGGGGTCGCCGGCCGGCTTGTCGTCGGTGACGGCGAAGGCGATCACGATGACCAGCGAGACGATCGTCTGCGAGAGGGATCCGGTCGCGGGCGCGCCGCTGGAGCTGGACGTGCGCCCGAAGGCGGCCGGCAGCAGGCCCTCGCGGCCCATGGCGAAGGCGTACCGGGCGACGACGTTGTGGAAGCTCAGCATGGCCGCGAACATGCCGGTGACGAACAGGACGTGCAGGACGTCGGTGAAGGTGGCGCCGAGCCGCGACTCGGTCAGGGTGAACAGCAGCCCCGCGCTCTCCTTCTCCGCCGTGCCGATGATCGCCGAGGGGCCGGTGGCGACGGTGAGGGCCCAGCTGCTGATCGCGAAGAAGACGGCGACGCCCGCGACGGCGAGGAACATCACGCGCGGGACCAGGACGTGCGGGCGGCTGGTCTCCTCGGCGTACACCGGGGCCTGCTCGAAGCCGAGGAAGGCCGCTATGCAGAAGCACAGCGCGGTGCCGATGCCGGCGCCGGCGAGCGTGTCCGGGTTGAAGGCGTGCAGGGACAGGCCCTCCTTGGCGGGGTCGGCGACGGCCGCCACGTCGAAGATCACGACGAGTACGACCTCGATGACCAGCAGCACGCCGAGCACGCGCGCGTTGACGTCGATCTTCAGCCAGCCGAGCGCCCCGACGACGGCCGCGGCCACGAGCGCGGGGATCCACCAGGCGACGCTGAGGTCGGCGTACGTGGCGAACAGGTTGGAGACCTCGAAGCCGAAGATCCCGTAGATGCCGGCCTGGAGCGCGTTGTAGGCGACGAGGGCGACGAGCGCCGCGCCGGCGCCCGCCGTGCCGCCCAGGCCGCGGGAGATGTAGGCGTAGAAGGCGCCCGCGTTGTGGACGTGGCGGCTCATCTCGGCGTACCCGAAGCTGAAGAGGATCAGGACGGTGCCGAGGAGTACGAAGAGCAGCGGCTGTCCGACGATCCCCATCACCGCGAATGTGGTGGGCATGACACCCGCGACCACCATGAGCGGGGCGGTCGCGGCGAGCACGGAGAGCAGCAGGCCCCCCGTGCCGAGGCGGTCGGCGCGCAGGGCGCGCTCCTGCCCCTTGAAGGTGCTGATGCCGCCCTCGGCGGTGGCTCTGCTCGTGCTCGAACTGCCCGTCGTCATCGGGGGTTCGTCCTTTCGGCGTCGGGGTCGTGGTGCGTACGGGATGTGCGGGGCACTACACCGCACCGAGCGCGCCGGCGCGCGCGATGCGGAAGGCGGTGTACGGATCTCGGTCGGGGTACGCCCACGGCGCCGGCGTGGGATGGTCACCGATGCGGTGGAACAGGGCGGTGGCCTCGGCGCCCCGGCCCTCGCAGTGCTTGGCGTGGGCGAGGAAGTTCAGATCGACCAGGCGGCGCGGATGGCCCTCCTGCTCCCACTCCAGCCACCAGTCGAAGGCGGACTTCATCACCTGGCGGGCCCGGCGGCCCGTCCAGTGCCCGGAGGCCGCCGGGTCGGCCTGCGCGTGGCCGGCACCGGCCAGGACGCGGTAGCGCTCGGCGTGCGCGACCACCGGGAGCATGGCCAGCGGTGAGTCGGCGGGCGCCTGCTCGGCGGCCCAGTTGGCGAAGTCGTAGACCTCGTGCAGCGGATCCGGGCCGGCGTCGGCGTGCCGCTCGGCCAGCTGGGCCACCATCAGGTGGTGGGCGTGGTGGTGCTCGGGATGGCGGTGGCGGACCTTGTCGAAGAGGCGGACCACCTCCTCCTCGTCGCCCAGGCCCCGCTCCAGCAGGAGCAGGCCGAACCACGGCGTGGGGTCGGCGGGCGCGAGCTCGGCCGCCGTCCGGCAGGCCTCGCGGGCCCGGTCGGGCTTCTCCCGGCCGCACAGGGCCTGCTGGACCAGGGACAGGCCGAGCAGGACGGAGGCGTCGGCGGACTCGGGCTCGGCGAGCAGCCAGTCACGGGTCCAGGCCGTGGTGTGGGACTCCTCGGCGAGGACGGTGAGGCGGTGCCCGCGGCGGTCCCAGTCGTCCTTGGTGCGGACCAGCAGCGAGCGCACAGCCTGCCACCGCCCCTGTGCCAACGCCGCGCGCGCCTCACGGAGTTCGGTGTCGTCGAGAGCGGTGTCGAAGACCTGGGCGGCTCGCTTGCGGCCGCGTCCGAGGGGAGGCGGGGGTGGGGACACCGCGGAACTTCCTCACGCGCTCTTTGTTCGTGGCCTGGTACGCCCAGGGAGCGGCCCCCGTTCGGCCCACCGGCCTCGGCTGCTCGTCGGTCATCGGCTTGCCATCGGCTGATCACGGACAGCAAACCCCCAGCCCATGCTCTCCGTCAAGGGTCGCCCGTGCGTTACACGCGTCAACTGCCTTTTGACAGCCGGTACTTGTGAGGGCGCCCGGCGGCCGTGCCGTGGCGCCGGTCCGTCCCGCGGGAGGGTCACTCCCCTGGCGTACGCCAGGGCGCGGTGGTGCCTCAAGTTCGCCCGCGGCCCGGAGCTGCGCCCTCGCCGCTGATCGCGGGACGTCGCGACCGGGCCGGCCGAGCGGATCCGGGTCGTCCCGGCAGCGGGGCGGGCCCCGGGACGCTACAGTCGGCCATTACGCACCCCGTGGCCCGGCCGGATGATCGAGGTACGCAGCGTGTCGGTTCTGGTTGTGATTCTCGCCGTCAGCGCCGCCTGCTGCCTGGGCTTCGGTTTCGTGCTCCAGCAGAACGCGGCCCAGCGGGCACCGCTGACCGACTTCCTCTCGCCCCGGCTGCTCCTCGACCTGATGAAGGTGCCGCGCTGGCTGGGCGGTCTGGGGCTGATGATCGGCGGCATGATGCTGGGCGCCTTCGCCCTGGGCCGGGGCGAGATCTCGCTGGTGGAACCGCTGCTGGCCACGAACCTGCTGTTCGCCCTCGCCCTGTCCCGCCGGCAGACCAGACAGCCACTGGGCGGCCAGGGCTGGGCGGGGCTCGTCCTGCTGGCCGGCGGCGTGACCGCGTTCATCGTGGCGGGCCGGCCGCGCGCGGGCAGCGCCGTCACCGATCCGCTGCGGCACTGGCTGATCATCGGTGCGGTGGTGGGCGTGGCCCTGCTGCTGACGGCCTTCGCCAAGCGCTCGCGGCTGAACTGGGGACCGGTCCTGCTGGCGGTGGCCGCCGGGCTGCTCTACGGCGTGCAGGACGCGCTGACCCGGGTGAGCGGGCAGCGGTTCTCGGCGGGCGGCTGGGCGGAGCTGTTCACCGGCTGGCAGCCGTACGGGCTGCTGGTGATCGGCGTCACCGGGCTGATCCTGGTGCAGAGCGCGTTCGAGACGGCGCCGCTGCGCATGTCCCTGCCGGCCCTGACCGCGGCCGAGCCGCTGACCGGGATCGCCTGCGGGGTGGGGTTCCTCGGCGACCGGCTGCGCACCGACACCGGGGCGCTGGCCTGGGAGGCGTCGGGCCTCGCGGCGATCGTGGCGGGCATCGTCCTGCTCGGGCTGCACCCGGCGATGCCCTACGGGTCGGGAGTACCGGCGCAGAAGCGCGACCTACAGGCACGCTGAGCCGGGCGGGGCCCGCGGCACCGGCCTGGCCGGCGGCCCGCATGAAGGCGCGGCCCGCTCAAAGACGCAGCCCGCGTGGATGTGCGGCCCGCTCGGAGACGCAGCCCGCGTGGATGTGCGGCCCGCTCGGAGACGCAGCCCGCGTGGATGTGCGGCCCGCTCGGAGATGCAGCCCGCGTGGATGTGCGGCCTGCTTGGATGGCGGCATGAGCGCTTCAGACGAGATCCTCGACATCGTCGACGAGCACGACCGGGTCGTCGGGCGGTCCCCGCGCGGCGAGGCCTACGCCAGGGGGCTGCGCCACCGCTGCGTCTTCGTCCAGGCCCGGGACGCCAAGGGCCGCCTCTTCGTCCACCGGCGCACCCCCACGAAGCTGGTCTTCCCGTCCCTCTACGACATGTTCGTCGGCGGGGTGGTCGGCGCGGGCGAGGCCTACGACGACGCCGCCCTGCGCGAGGCCGAGGAGGAACTGGGGGTGACGGGGCTGCCCCGCCCCGAGTACCTCTTCAAGTTCCTGTACGACGACGGCGCCGGCCACACCTGGTGGTCGGCCGTCTACCAGGTCCGCTGCGACCTCCCGGTACGCCCGCAGGCGGAGGAGGTCGCCTGGCACGACTTCCTTCCGGAGGCCGAGGTGGAACGCCGCCTGGGCGAGTGGCCGTGGGTACCGGACGGACTGGCCGCCTACGAGCGCCTGAAGGCCCACCGCTCGCCGGGGTGACCCGGACCCGACGACGACACCGGGCTTGTGGGGGCTTCGGTTTGCGCACTGGACGGCATACCGACCGGTCGGCATCATGTGGGGGACCCGTTCGTCCGTCAGAGGAGTGTTGATGAGCCCCGACCACCCGCCCGGACTCGATCTCGACCAGCTGCGCGGACTGCTCGACCGGGAGCGGCCCGGTCTGGTGCGGGGCCCGCTGACCGGCCGGCTGATCGAGGGCGGACGGTCGAACCTCACCTACGCGGTCTCGGACGGCGCCTCACGGTGGGTCGTACGGCGTCCCCCCTTGGGCCACGTCCTGGCCACCGCGCACGACATGGGGCGCGAGCACCGGGTGATCAGCGCCCTGCACCCGACCGAGGTGCCGGTGCCGCGCCCGGTGCTGCTGTGCGAGGACGAGGACGTGCTCGGCGCGCCGTTCTACCTCATGGAGTTCGTCGAGGGCACCCCGTACCGCACCGCGCGGCAGCTCGCCCCGCTGGGCGAGGAGCGCACCCGCGGCGCCGTGCTGTCCCTGGTGGACACCCTCGTCGAGCTGCACACGGTGGACCCCGCCGAGGTGGGCCTGGCCGACTTCGGGCGCCCCGAGGGCTTCCTGGACCGCCAGCTGCGCCGCTGGGGCAAGCAGCTGGCGGCCTCCCGCAACCGCGAGCTGGCCGGAGTCGACGAACTGCACGCGGCGCTCGGGCGCGCGCTGCCCGCCTCCCTCGCCCCGACCGTCGTGCACGGCGACTACCGCCTCGACAACGTGCTGCTCGGCCCGGACGACCGGATCACGGCGGTCCTCGACTGGGAGATGTCCACCCTCGGGGACCCGCTGACCGACCTGGGTCTGCTGGTGATGTACAGCACGCCGCTGGGCATGCCCGACTCGCCGGTGTCCACCACCGCCGAGGCCCCGGGGCACCCGTCCGCGGCGGAGCTGGTCGAGCGGTACGCGGAACGCTCGGGGCGCGACGTGCGGGCCGTCTCCTGGTACACGGCGTTCGCCTGGTTCAAGCTCGCCGTGATCCTGGAGGGCATCCACTACCGGTACACGCTCGGCCAGACGGTCGGACCGGGCTTCGACCGCATCGGCGACCTCGTCCCCGTCTTCGTCGACCACGGACTGACCACTCTTCAGGAAGGCTGACGGACATGGACTTCGCGTTCGACGCGCGCACCGAGGAACTGCGGGCCAGGCTCCTGGCCTTCATGGACGAGTACGTCCACCCGGCCGAGGCGGTGGCCGAGGAGCAGCGGGCCGCGCCGGCCTCCCCGTGGGACACCCCGGCCGTGGTCGAGGAGCTGAAGGCCGAGGCGCGCAGGCAGGGCCTGTGGAACCTCTTCCTGCCGGACGCCGAGTACGGCGCCGGGCTGACCAACCTCCAGTACGCCCCGCTCGCCGAGATCACCGGCCGCTCCCCGCACCTCGCCCCCACCGCGCTGAACTGCGCGGCGCCCGACACGGGCAACATGGAGGTGCTCGCACAGTTCGGCGACGAGTGGCAGAAGAAACAGTGGCTCCAGCCGCTGCTCGCGGGCGAGATCCGTTCTGCGTTCGCGATGACCGAACCGGAGGTGGCCTCCTCGGACGCCACCAACGTCACCACGCGCATCGAGCGCGCCTCCGACGGCTCCGACGAGTACGTCATCACCGGCCGCAAGTGGTACATCTCCGGCGCGATGAACCCGGACTGCAAGATCTTCATCGTGATGGGCAAGACCGACCCGGACGGCCCGGACATCCGCCGCCAGCAGTCCATGGTGCTCGTGCCGCGCGACACACCCGGCGTCACCGTGCGGCGCGCGATGCGGGTCTTCGGCTACGAGGACCACTCCCACGGCGGCCACGCCGAGGTGGTCTTCGACCACGCGCGCGTACCCGTCTCCCACCTGATCGGCGAGGAGGGCGGCGGCTTCGCCATCGCCCAGGCCCGGCTCGGACCCGGCCGCATCCACCACTGCATGCGGCTGATCGGCATGGCGGAGCGGGCGATCGAGCTGATGTGCCGGCGGGCCGTGTCCCGCACCGCCTTCGGCAAGGCGCTGGCCCAGCAGGGCGTGGTCCACAACTGGATCGCGGACGCGCGGGTCACCGTCGAGCAACTGCGGCTGCTGGTGCTGAAGACGGCCTGGCTGATGGACACCGTCGGCAACAAGGGGGCGCACACCGAGATCCAGGCCATCAAGATCGCCACGCCGCGCGCGGTGGTCGACATCCTCGACCGGGCGATCCAACTGCACGGCGCGGGCGGTTTCAGCCAGGACCTCCCGCTCGCCGAGCTGTACGCGGGCGCGCGCACGCTGATGATCGCCGACGGGCCGGACGAGGTCCACCAGCGGTCGCTGGCGCGGCGGGAGCTGAAGAAGTACCTCTGAGCACCCGCACGGGCGCGTGCGGGTGCGTGACGGGTCCGGCCGGCCGGCCGGACCTGGACGGCCGGCCGGCGCTACGCGCGCCCGCCCGCTACGGCCGCAGCGCCCGCAGCAGCAGGTCGGCCAGGTGGTCGGCGACCTGCTGGGGGCTGAGCGGGCCCTCGGGGCGGTACCAGGTCGACAGGTGGTGGACGGAACCGAAGTGGTAGTCGACCACCAGGTCGGCCGGGGTCGCCGTGGAGAAGACGCCGGTCCGCTGGCCCTCCTCGACCAGCGCGCGGAAGCGTTCGTGGTAGCGCCGGCGCTCGGCCCGCACCTGCTTGTTCTTCTCCGGTCCGAGGTGGTACATCGAGCGGAAGAAGATCATGGCGTCGTCGAGGTTCTCGATGGTGGTGACCACCACGTCCGCCGCCGCGTCCCGCAGCCGCTTCTCGACCGGTTCGTCTGCGTCCGCGAACGCGTCCAGGCGCTCCTGCTGGACGCGCAGCACGCGCGCGTACACCTCGTGCAGGAGGTCGTCCTTGGAGCCGAAGTAGTGGTACAGCGCCCCCTTGGTGACACCGGCCGCCTCGACGATCTCCTGCACCGAGGTGCGGTCGTAGCCCCGCTCGGCGAAGAGCCGGGTGGCGGCGGCCAGGAGCCGCTGCGGCACCGGAGCGCCGCCTGAGTCCGTCGTTCTGGGCACCTGCCGCCACCTGCCTTCCGTGTTCCTGTTCGTTTGCGTTCCTGTTCGCCCTGCTGCCTACGGGAACGCGGTTCCCGACGGAGGATCTTCCCATTCGCCGTCCCCGGCAGGTACGGCAGGATCCCGGTCGGCCCCGGTCGCTCGCGCCCCGGGTGTCACTGGATCTCCTCCCATTTCCGCTGGAGGTGGTTCATGTTCGTGAGCCAGCGGTCGGGGTCGACGGCCCGGGCCCGGTAGAACCCGGCGACCTCGGGGTGCGGCAGGATCAGGAAGCGGTCCTCGGCGATGCCCTCCAGCAGGGCGTCGGCCACGTCCTCGGGTTCGATCGCGGTGGGTCGCAGCACCAGGTCGCCGGCGCTGCCGGTGGCGGCCAGCATGTCGGTGCGCACGCCCTGCGGGCAGATCGCGTGCACCTTGATCCCGCGGTGGCGGTAGGTCAGCGACAGCCACTCGGCGAAGGCGTAGGCGCCGTGCTTGGTGACGCTGTACGGGGCTGCGCCGATCATGGTGAGCAGCCCGGCCGCGGACACGGTGGACACGAACCGGCCGCTGCCGCGTTCCAGCCAGGCCGGGAGCAGCGCCTGGGCGGCGCGGACGTGGGCCATGACGTTGACGTCCCAGGCGTGTGCCCACACCTCCTCGCCGGCCGCCTCCGAACCGCCCGAGCCGAGGCCCGCGTTGGCACAGTAGACGTCGACCGTTCCGCCGAGCGCGTCGCGGGCCGCGGCGACGACCTCGGAGGCGTCGCCCGGGAGCGCGATGCCGCCGATCTCCCCGGCGACGGACGCGGCCCGGTCGGCGTCGAGGTCGTTGACGACGACCCGGGCCCCCTCGGCGGCGAACCGGCGGGCCAGCGCGGCGCCGATGCCACCCCCGGCTCCGGTGACGACCACTCCCGCATCCCGCACGGCTCGCACCATCGGTCTCCTTCGTCATGGCTCCGACACGACACGGATCGGCTGGACTCCGCCGCATCAGACTAACCAGTCGGTATGTGGTACTGGAAGGGATCTCCGCAAGGAGGCGCGGTCCGCTTCGTTCCCTGGAGCACGGACGCACGCTAGCGTGCGTGAACATGACACCCGCAGCGATCACGGAGGTCACTGTATGAAGCTGTCCAGACGGAGCCTGCTCGCCACCACCGCCGCCGCGGCGGCCACCGGGGCCATGGCGGCCCCGGCCCAGGCCGCTCCCGGAGGCAACAGCCCGCTGCGCACCGGTTTCGAGCGCCTCGACGCCGGGGGCTACGCCTCGCTGCGCGGGCAGCGGGTCGGGGTCGTCACCAACCCGACCGGCGTCACCCGGGACGTGCGGCACATCGTGGACGTGATGCACGCCGACCGCCGGGTGAACCTGGTGGCCGTCTTCGGCCCCGAGCACGGCTTCCGCGGCACCGCGCAGGCGGGCGGCTCGGAGGGCCGCTACGACGACCCGGCCACCGGGCTGCCGGTGTACGACACGTACCTCAAGAGCGGGCAGCCGCTCGCCGACGTCTTCACGGCCTCCGGCGTGGACACGGTCGTCTTCGACATCCAGGACGCGGGCGCCCGCTTCTACACCTACATCTGGACGCTCTACGACTGCATGGAGGCCGCGGCCCTGGCCGGCAAGCGCTTCGTGGTGCTCGACCGGCCCAACCCGGTGACCGGCCGGGAGGCCCTGGGACCGGTGCTGCACCCGGAGTTCGCGACCTTCGTCGGACGGAAGCCGATCGCGCAGGCGCACGGCATGACCGTCGCCGAACTGGCGCGGCTGTTCAACGGCGAGTTCCTGACCACGCCGGTCCCGCTGGAGACCGTCCAGATGACCGGCTGGCGGCGGTCGGACTTCTACGACGCCTCCGGGCTGCCCTGGGTGCCGCCGAGCCCGAACATGCCGACCCCCGACACCGCCCTGGTCTACTCCGGAACGTGTCTGTTCGAGGGCACCAACCTGTCGGAGGGACGGGGCACCACCCGCCCCTTCGAGCTGCTCGGCGCGGCGGGCGTCGACGGGCGCTGGGCGGCCGCGGCCAACGCGCTGCACCTGCCGGGCGTGTACTTCCGGGAGGCGTACTTCGCGCCCACCTTCTCCAAGTTCCAGGACACGACCGTCGGCGGTGTGCAGATCCACGTGCACAACCGCAACGCCTTCGATCCCGTGCGGACCGGGATCGCGCTGCTCGTGACCGCCAAGCAGGTCTGGAGCGGCTTCGAGTGGCGCTCGGACAACTGGATCGACACGCTCACCGGATCCACCCGGGTGCGCACGACGATCGACGCCGGCGCGGGCACCGACGAGGTGGTGGCGGCCTGGCAGCAGGAGCTGGCCGCGTTCCGGAAGACACGGAAGAGGTACCTCCTCTACTGATGAGCCGTGCCCCCTGGTGCTGATGAGCCGTGCCCCCGGCCGGCCGGCCGCCCGGTCGGGTCGACCGGGCGGCCGCCATCCCTCGTCCACCGGCGCCTAACGGTGGCTGGTGTACTCCACGACCTGCTGGAAGGTCGGGCGGTTCTGCCAGCCGATCCTCCCGTGCCCGATGCCGCCCAGGGCACGCTGGACGATCGAGTCGGCGCACCACTGGTCGCCCGCGGAGCACTGGTCGTCGCCGGGGTAGACCTGGGCCCGGGTCGCCGCGGCCGCCTGCTTCAGGGTGCCGATCAGGGTGTCCCGGCAGGCGCTCGGGCTGCCGCCGCCGCAGAACGTCCGCGCCAGCGGACCCCGCACCGGCTGACCGAGCACCGCCCGGATGTCCTTGTCGACATAGCTCCACCAGCCGTACTGGAAGGCGCTTCCGGCGTGTGATCCGGTCGGGCCGTGCCCGGCCGACGGGGACTCGTCGACCGGCAGGTCGGCGGTGAAGGCGCCGTACAGGTCGCTGCCGAGCCCCGGTTCGAACTCGGCCTTCACCAGCAGCGGCCACCAGGCGTCCAGGATCCTGATGGCCTCGGCGTCGGCGTAGGTCCTGGAGCCCGCCGAGGTCTCGGTGCGCCTGGCACCCGCGGACAGCCATGTCTGGAGCCTGCCCACCGCCGCCGCGGCCGCGGAGTCGGTCACCGGCGAGCTGTTGATCACCTTCAGCAGGTTCGGCAGCACGTCCTCGGCCCTGAGGTCGGTCACGGCCGCGTCCTCCATCGCCTTCACCAGCGAGGCACGGGTCACCCCGCCGGCCGCGACCAGCTTGCTCACCCGGTCCTCCAGCAGGTCGCCGCGGTGCACGGAGCCGTTGCCCCAGGAGGCCGCGGAGTAGTCCAGGGCCTGCCTGTTGTTCCAGGAGACGTAGTAGTCCTGGTCGACGGAGGCGGGGTGGGCGGCGGGCGGGGTGTAGTCGGCGGTGTTGGCCGCCGGGTCCCAGTTCCGCCACTCGTACGCCGGCCGCGCCCGCACCGGGAACTCGGCGTCCACGCCGTTCGCCCGCACCGGGTTGTCGCCGCTGTTGTAGTACGCGGTGTGCCGGGAGTCGGCGTAGAACCAGTTGAACGTGTAGTTGATGTGCTGCGTGGCCTTCTGGAAGTCCTCGGGGCCCTGGACGAAGTCGGGGTCGTTGAGCATCTGGAAGCCGACGATCGAGTCGGCCTCGTGCAGGAAGGAGGAGCGCAGGGTGGTGTAGGCGACCTTCTTGCCGCCGACGGTGGCGCGGTACTCGACCGGGCCGTACTTCGTGCGCCACACGCGCATGGTGTAGGAGCCGGCCGCCGTTCCGTCGGCGACGGTGGGCTTCCAGGAGTTGGTCCGCTCGACCTCGTCCATGGCCGTGCAGGTGCCTCGGTACAGGTAGTGGTGGTCGTCCTGGCACAGTTCGACGGCGTAGGTGTCGATGATGTCCTGGCCGGAGGTCGTGGCGCTCCACGAGTAGTCCTGGCCGCGCCCGAGTTCGACGTACATGCTCAGGCCGGCGAAGGAGGCGCCGCGGGCGCTGATGCCCGGACCCTGGATCTCCTGGAGCATCAGCAGCTGGGGCGCGAAGTAGCCGGTCTGCGGGCCGAAGACGGCGACCGGGTGGCCGCTCGCAGTGTGCTCGCCGCTCACGACGAGGGCGTTGGACATGCCGCGCCGTGCGGAGGACAGGGCGCTCTTCGCGGCCGAGGAGGTGGCGCCCCGCGCGGCCGCGGTCGCCGCGCTGCCGGTGCGGTCGTACACCAGCGGCTCCTGGGTCACCGAGCCGGCGTCGGGCAGGGCCAGACCCTCGGGGGCGTCGGGCTTCGTCGCGTACGGGTAGCTCCTGCCGTCGTGCACGGTCAGGACGGCCTCGGGGTCGTTGCGCTCCCGGAAGGACTCCCAGACCCCGGTGCCCTCCTCGACGCCGAACTTGGCCTGGGCGGCCAGCAGGGACAGCGCGTTGTCCACCTCGCCGCCGCCGCCCGAGCCGAACAGGGCGCCGACCACGGAGCCCAGCGCCACCAGGTCGGTGACCTTGAAGTGGGCGATGGTGCCGGCGTTGGTGATCGAGTCCTTGTGGCCGGTCAGGACGTACTCGCCGGGGAAATAGCGGCCGGAGTCGGAGGCGTCGATGTAGGCGTTGATGCCGTCGAGGTAGGCGGTCACGTCGGCGAGGACCTGCTGCCCGCGGGCGCCGTTGCCCGCCACGGCGCGGTCGATCTGCGCCTGGAGGTCGGCCTCGGTGTACGGGGCGTTGCGCCAGAACTCCTGCTCCAGGCCCTGGTTGGCGGCCGCGCCGCCGGCGAAGGAGGTCAGCTGCCCGCGGCCGACGTGCCGGAAGACGTCCATGAGCCACAGCCGGTCCTGGGCGGCGGCGTACCCGGCGCCGAACTCGGTGCCGTAGCGGGTGGTGCCCGTGATGTGCGGTACGCCGGTCTTCCTGTCGCGGACGATCGTCACGTCGGCGCGGCCCGCGGGCCGCACGGTGGAGGCGACCTGTCCGGAGGGGACGCCGAACGAGGCGTCGTTGAAGAAGGAGTTGATCTTCGCGTCGGTGAGCGCCGGGTAGCCCGTGGCCAGGTCGGCGTACGGGCCGAGCTGGTCCTCGGCGTGGCCGGGCTGGATGCCGAAGGCCTGGTTGAGGAGGATCTCGGCGAGGGTGGCGTTGCCGTTCTCGCCGGGCGGCAGGATGTCGGAGCACTGGCCGCCGCAGTGGTCGGCCGCGCCCGCGGTGCCGGCCGGCGTCCCGGCCGCCGCGGCTTGGGAAAAGGGTGACAAAAGACCGGCAATGAGGACGCATACCGATGCGGTCTTCAGGAACCCGGGGAATCCGCGGGGAGTTCTCAGTCTGTCGAGCGCGATGCGTGGGGTGCGCCGTGGCATGGCAACTCCTCCCTGACGGGGGTGGTGCCGGACGTTACCGCCGGTATCCCCCCGAGGGAAGATGAACATGCGTCACTTTTTGGCGGCACCCCGTGAAGGTCAACCAGGGCGGCGTTATGGCGGACATCGGAAAACGGATGGAGCCGGATCGGGCGTCGGCACGTCTATCCGGCGGAGCAGTCGTGACGGCTCCGTACGACGACGCCGCAGTGACCGAAGTGCGGATGCAGGTGTGACGGAGGTGCAGGGCGATGGCCGGTTTCCGGAGTCTGGCGAGACAGGTGAGGGACCCGCGGTGCGATCTGGCGCTGCGGCGTTACTCGCTGCGCAAGTGCCTCGAGCGGTTCGCTCCCTATGGGCACAGGGCGACCTGGGACCATCTGTGCTCCCGGGCCGGGTTCGGTCCCGAGGACAGGTCCCCCGATCCGGTGCGGCTCGTGGCCGCATTGGACGAGTTGGAGGAGGCGCGTTCGGTGTGGCTCGACTACGAGGCCGGGTTCGCCAGGCGCCGTAAGCAGGAGAAGCACGACGGGCTGCGCAGGCCGGGCAGCGTCGACGACTGGCACCGGATGACCTGGGGCGGCTTCGGGGTCGCCTGGTGCGACGACCCGCGGGTGCACCCGCGCGAACCGCTGGCCGAGGTGCTGCGCCGGCTGATCGCCGCACTGGAGCGCGAACCGGGTGCCGCGTGCCCGGTGTGCGGCGGGGAGCGGCTGGCCTGGACGTACGACCTGGATCACGAGCCGTCGTCCGGACCGGTCTGCGCGGACTGCGGGATCCTGGTCCCGCTGCCCGTCCTCAAGCCCGAGGCCCTGGCGTACACGAGGCGCGGGCGGCTGCTGATGTCCGCCTGACCCACGACGACAGGCCCTCCACGAGGGGTGCGCCGGTCCTGCCGGACGGACGAGAGGACGCCGCGAAGCCCGCCCGGCAGTCCGGAGCCCGCCCGGCGGATCGGCGGCGCGCCGGCGGCGCGGGCCTGGCGGCCACGGCGCGCGGTTCGTCGAGCCACCGGTCCGCGCCCGCGCACCGACCGAGGCTACGCGCGGCCGGTACCGCTCCCCCGCTCCGCCATCAGACGTGAGCCCGTCAGACGTTCGCCGAACACGTCGTCCGGGTTGGACAGCACACACGTGTCCAGGGACAGGCAGCCGCAGCCGATGCAGTCGGTGAGGTGGTCGCGCAGGCGGTTGAGCTGCCTGATGCGCTCGTCGAGTTCGGAGCGCCAGGCCTCGGAGAGGCGGGCCCAGTCCTCCCGGGTGGGGGTGCGCTCCTCGGGGAGCCGGGCGAGCGCCTCACGGATCGTGGCGAGCGGGATGCCCACGCGCTGCGCCGCCCGGACGAAGGCGACCCGGCGCAGGGTGTCGCGGGAGTAGCGGCGCTGGTTGCCCGATGTGCGGCGGCTGCTGATCAGCCCCTTGGACTCGTAGAAGTGCAGGGCGGAGACGGCGGCGCCGCTGCGCGCCGCCAGCTGGCCGACGGTCAGCTCGTGGATCTTCTCGGGGATCTGGGGCACCTCTCAGAGCCTACCCACCGCGCTACCCGCCCGGTCCGTTGACAGGGGCCTCGCGGCCGACCATGCTAAGCAGTTGCTTAGACTTCGTCCCCGAGGTGGGAGGCCCGACACATGGCAGAGCCGAGGATCTTCACGTCCCCCGGTGAACTCAGGGCGGCGGTGGGTGAGCGGCTGGGGCACACCGACTGGCTGGAGATCGACCAGAAGCGGATCGACCTGTTCGCCGACGCGACCGGCGACCACCAGTGGATCCACGTGGACCCGGAGAAGGCCGCCGCCGGTCCCTTCGGCACCACCATCGCCCACGGCTATCTGACCCTGTCGCTGCTCCCGGTCTTCGGGCCGCAGCTGATCGAGGTCGAGGGTGTGCGGATGGGCGTCAACTACGGCACCAACAAGGTCCGTTTCCCCGCCCCCGTCCCGGTCGGCTCACGGCTGCGGTGCACCGCCGTGATCACCGGCGTGGACGACGTGCCGGACGGGGTGCAGGTGACCGTCGCCTTCACCGTGGAGCGCGAGGGCGGCGACAAGCCGGTGTGCGTGGCGGAGTCGGTGGTGCGGTACTACCGGTAGGCCGGCCCCCGGGGGACGTGCTACCCGGCCCCGACCATCCGCAGCACGAGGTCGGCGTACAGCGCGCCGACCTCCTCGGGGGTGCGGGGGCCGTCGACGTCGAACCAGCGGGCGACGTCCACGCACAGGGACAGCACGGCCAGCGTGGTGCCGCGCACGTCCAGCACGTCGAACTCGCCCGAGGCCACGCCCTCCTCGATGACCTCGCGCACCTCGGCGTCGACCTGGCGGCGCAGCGCGAGGATCTCCGCGCGGGCGGCCGGACCCAGCGAGTCGAGTTCGTACTGGACGACCCGGGCGGTGGTGCGCCCGCCCGCGTGCCAGCGCACGAAGGAGCTCACGGCGTCGGCGAGCCTCTCGGTCGCGCTGCCGTCGCGCCGGGTGGCGGTGCGCAGGACCTCCAGCGCCTTCTCATGGCCGATCCGGCTGATGCGGTGGAGGAGTTCCTCCTTGGTCCGGTAGTGGATGTAGAGGGCGGCCGGGCTCATTCCGGCCCGGCCCGCGATGTCACGGGTCGTCGTCGCGTGGTAGCCCCGCTCGGCGAAGGCCTCCACGGCGGCCACGAGCAGCCGCCGGGCCGCGTCCGGGGTGACCTCGCCCCACGGCTCCGGGTCACCGCCCGCCGTCTCCTCCGCCGTAGTCATCGCTCGCTCGCCCCTCCTGGTCGCGTCAGGGGGTCCACCATACCGCCGAGGGTGAGCGCTCGCTTAGCCTGCCGGGTCGGCACCGTGCGCGACCCACGGCCTCACAGCTTCTCGAACGGATCGTGTTCGGCGAGCAGCTTCTCCAGGCGGGCCTGGTCGACCCGGCTGACGATCCGCCCCGCCTCCTGGCGGTCCCTGATCACCTTGGCGAGCGTGAAGGAGGAGGTGACAAGGTACAGGACGGCGATGGCGAGGAAGGCGCGCACCCAGGCGTCGGCGTTCAGCCTGAAGATGCCGACGGTGGTGGCCGCCATGGCGATGGCGAAGGAGGCGACCGACTGGCCGTAGAAGGCGGCCGTGCTTTGCTGTTTGACCGGTGTGTCACTCATGGCGACCAGCGTCGGCCCACGGTCCCGCCGCCGCATCCGCCCGGATACTCAGCTCGCGTACTCAGCAACCCGGGTACCGGCGCCGGGCCCGGAGCGTCCGCGCGGGCGACGCCCGTGCGGACGGCGCCCGTGCGGTCCCGCGGCTCTACGATGTGCGCCATGGCCCGACCCCGCACCCCGCTCCTCAGCACCGGCCGCATCGTCGCGACGGCGCGGGAGCTCGTGGACGCGGAGGGCCTGGCGGCCGTCTCCACCCGCCGGCTCGCCGCCGAGCTCGGGGTGAGCGGGCCCTCGCTCTACAACCACTTCCGGACCAAGGACGAGATCCTGGAGGCGGTCGCGGACTCGGTGAGCGCCCAGGTCGACCTGTCGATGTTCGAGGACGGCCGGGACTGGCGGACCGCGCTGCACGACTGGGCCGTGTCCTACCGGGCCGCCCTGCGCGCGCATCCGAACATCGTGCCGGTCCTCGCCCGCGGCCCCGGCCGCCGTCCCGCCGCGCTGCGGCTGGCCGACGCGGTCTACGGCGCGATGGCCGACGCGGGCTGGCCCCCGGCGCAGGCGACCTCGATCGGCGCGCTGATGCGGTACTTCATCATGGGCTCCGCGCTCGGCTCCTTCGCCGGCGGTTTCGTGGACGACGCCGGCGCCTACGACCCGGCCGACTACCCGCGCCTCGGGCAGGCCCATCTGCTGGCCGAGCAGCAGGAGAAGATCGACGAACGCGCCTTCGAGACCGGCCTCGCGGCCCTGCTGGACGGGCTGGCGCGACAGTACGAGCAGATGGAGCGGAGCGCGTGAGCACACCGCCGCGCTGAGTGCGCCGCCGGCCGGTCCTGGCCGTCCGAAATCCGCGAGCCCTGCCCTTTTCACCCGCCTAGCCTCAGGAAGCATGATGAGCATCCCCCCGTCCCGCCTGGCCGCCGCGGCCGCCACGGTCACCGTGGTGCTGTGGGCCTCCGCCTTCGTCTCCATTCGCAGCGCGGGCGCCGCGTACTCACCGGGCGCGCTGGCCCTCGGGCGGCTGCTGGCCGGGGCCCTGACGCTGGGTGCGATCTGCCTGGTGCGGCGGGAGGGGTGGCCGCCGCGGGCGGCCTGGCGCGGGATCGCGATATCCGGGCTGCTGTGGTTCGGCTTCTACATGGTGGCCCTGAACTGGGGCGAGCAGCGGGTGGACGCCGGTACCGCGGCCCTGGTGGTCAACGTCGGCCCGCTGCTGATCGCGCTGCTCGGGGCGCGGCTGCTGGGGGATCCGATGCCGCCGCAGCTGCTGGCGGGCATGGCGGTGTCGTTCGCGGGGGCGGTGACCGTGGGCCTGTCGATGTCGGGCGAGGGCGGCTCCTCGGTGCTGGGCGTGGTGCTGTGCCTGCTGGCGGCGGTCGCGTACGCGTCCGGGGTCGTCGCCCAGAAGCCGGCGCTGGGTCGGGCGAGCGTGCTGCAGGTGACGACGTTCGGGTGCCTGGTCGGTGCGGTCGCCTGCCTGCCCTTCGCCGGCCGGCTGCTCCACGAGGCCGCCCGGGCCCCGCTGCCGGCCACGCTCAACATGGTCTACCTCGGCGTGTTCCCGACCGCGCTCGCCTTCACGACCTGGGGGTACGCGCTGTCCCGTACGACCGCGAGCCGGATGGGCGCGACGACGTACGCCGTCCCCGCGCTGGTGGTGCTGATGTCGTGGCTGGCGCTGGGTGAGGTGCCCGGGCTCGTCACTCTGGTGGGCGGGGCCCTGTGCCTGGCCGGAGTGGCGGTGTCCCGCTCCCGCCCGCTCCGCCGGACCCCGCGAACGGCGCGCGAGGAGCCCCGGCCGGAACGCGTGTCCTGACCCGGGCCCGGGCAGCGCGCCTCAGAACTCCACCAGCGCCCGGCCGCCCTTGCCGGCCAGCATGTTCTCGAAGGCGGCCGGGATGTCGTCCAGGGAGATCCGGTCGGTGACCAGGGTGGTCAGGTCCAGCCGGCCGGTGCGGACGTGCTCGGCGAGCACGGGCAGGTCCCTGGCCGGATCCGAGTTGCCGTAGACGCAGCCGGTCAGGGTGCGGCCCCAGTGGAAGAGTTCCAGGGCGTTGAAGGTGACCTGCTCGTCCTTGCCGCCGATGCCGACCACCGTCGTGCGGCCGCCGCGGCGGGTGGAATCCCAGGCGGCGCGGATGGTGACCGCGCGGCCCACGCACTCCACGGCGGCGTCGACCCCCTGCTTCCCGGTGAGGGCGCGGATCTCGCGGGGGGTGTCCGCGGTGGCCGGGAGGAAGTCCGTGGCGCCCGCCCGGCGGGCGAGTTCCTCCTTGTCCGGGGAGAGGTCCACGGCGACGATCCTCTCGGCGCCGGCGATCCGGGCGGCCTGGAGGGTGGCGAGGCCCACTCCGCCGACGCCGAACACCGCGACCGTCTCGCCGGGGCGCACCTTCGCCGCGTGGTGGACGGCGCCGTAGCCGGTGAGGACGGCGCAGCCGAGGAGCGCGGCGTCGGTGACCGGGACGCCGTCCGGCAGGGGCAGCACGCACGAGGCGGCGACCACCGTCTCCTCGGCGAAGGCGGCGACGTTCAGACCGGGGTGCAGTTCGGTGCCGTCGCCGGTGCGGGCGTGCACGTCGGCGGCGCCGTCCATCGCGCGGGCGCACAGCCAGACCTCGCCGAGCGAGCAGGCGTGGCACCTCCCGCAGGACGGCGCCCAGTTGAGCACCACCGGGTCGCCGGGAGCGACATGGGTGACGCCCTCGCCGACCGCGAGGACGGTCCCCGCTCCCTCGTGGCCGAGGACGGCGGGCACCGGTACCCGCAGGGTGCCGTTGGTCAGGGACAGATCGGAGTGGCAGACCCCGGCAGCGGCGAGCCGGACGCGGACCCGACCGGGCCCGGGCTCCGGCAGTTCGATCCCGGTGATCTCCAGCGGGGAGCCGATGGCGGGCAGGACGGCGGCACGTACGGCCATGACGCGGGACTCCCTTAGAACTGGAGGGACTTGGTCTGAAGGTACTCGGTGAGGCCGTGCGCGCCGAGTTCGCGGCCGACGCCGGACTGCTTGTAGCCGCCGAAGGGCGCGAGCGGGTTGAACCGGCCGCCGTTGATGTCGACCTGGCCGGTGTCCATCCGGCGGGCGAAGGCCACCGCCTCCGCCTCGTCGCCCGCCCAGACGGCGCCGGCGAGGCCGTAGACCGTGCCGTTGGCGATGCGCAGGGCGTCCTCCTCGTCGTCGTAGCGGAGGACGGTGAGGACCGGGCCGAAGATCTCCTCCTGGGCGACGGCCATGCCGGGGGTGACGTCGGCGAGGACCGTGGGGCTGACGAAGTAGCCCCGCTCGCACGGGGATTCGGGGCCGCCCGAGACGAGGCGGGCGCCCTCGGCGACACCCTTCTCGATGTAACCGCGCACACGCGCCCGCTGCTTGGCGTTCACCACGGGGCCGATGCGCTCGCCGTACTTGGCGGCGGCGGTCGCGGCCAGGGCGACGGCCTCCTCGTACTGGTCGCGGTGGACGAGCATGCGGGTCCAGGCGCTGCACGTCTGGCCGGAGTTGGACATGACGTTGGCGACGCCGACGTTCACCGCCCTGGCGAGGTCGGCGCTCGGCAGGATGACGTTGGCGGACTTGCCGCCCAGTTCCAGAGCGACCCTCTTGACGGCGCCGCCCGCGATCGCGCCGATCCGTTTGCCGACGGCCGTGGAGCCGGTGAAGGAGACCAGGTCCACGTCCGGATGCTCGGCAAGCGCCTGCCCGGCGACCGGGCCGAGGCCGGTGACCAGGTTGAACACGCCCGCCGGGAGTCCGGCCTCATCGACCGCCCCGGCGAACAGCCGGGCGGTGAGCGGGGTGTCCTCGGCGGGCTTGAGGACGACGGTACAGCCGGCGGCCAGCGCGGGGGCGGCCTTGGCGACGATCTGGTGGAGCGGGTAGTTCCAGGGGGTGATCGCGCCGACCACTCCGACCGGCTCGTGGTACACGGTGGAGTTGCCGACCTTCTCCTCGAAGGCGTACGTCGCCGCCAGGTCGGCGTAGGAGCCGGCGACCGCGATCGGCAGGCCCGCGTGGACCGTCCGGGCGAAGGCGGGCGGGGCGCCGAGTTCGGCGGTGACGGTCTCGGCGATCTCCTCCTCGCGGGCCGCCAGCGCGTCCCGCAGGGCGGCCAGGCGGGCGGCCCGTTCGGCGGGCGGTGTGGCGGACCAGCCGGGCAGGGCGGCGCGGGCCGCGCGTACGGCCGCGTCGACGTCCTCCGCGGTGCCCGCGGGCACGGTGCCGATCACCCGTTCGTCGGCCGGGTTCACCACCTCGATGACGTCCGGGCCCGCGGCGGGACGCCAGGCGCCGTCGATGTACATGCCGTCGTGTGCCTTCATCGTGCTCCTCCGGGGCGGGGGCCGTCGCCGGTCGTGTCCGCGTGGACAGGCTTCCGCGTGGACAACCTACTGACAGCCCACAAACTAGCGCCGGTAGCTTTCGGCCGCCGCACGCCCCTCACCCGGCCGGCCCGCGGCCCGCGCCGGCGCCGTCACTCCTCCAGGTCGGGCAGGCGGTCCGGGGCCGGGCAGATGCGCTCGCCGCGCTGGTCGAAGACGAACAGGCGGGCGAGGTCGACCAGGAGCGGCACCTGCATGCCCTGCCGCAGTTCGATGTCCGGCGTGGTCCGCACGACCAGGTCGCCGGGCAGGCGCGGCTCGGGCGCGGCGATCGGTTCCGGCGCGGTGTCGGCGGGGTGCTCCAGCACCACCACGGGGCCCGCGCGCAGGGCGTCCGCCCGGTCCCGCAGCCGGTTGAGGACCGTGCCCTCGCGCCGGCGCCGCCGGGTCGGGCGCCGGACGGGGCGCGGGGCCTCCAGATCCGGTACGACGGCGGGGCGGGAGCCGGTGTTGAAGTGGACGAGGACCTCGTGGCCCTGGAACTCCACGTGCTCCACCAGCCCGGTGATCGCCACCTCCCCGGGCCGGGCGACGGGCGCGGGGGCTCCCGTTCGCCGGGACGAGGCCGAGAGCCTGGGGGCGATCCGGACCGCCTCCGAGCGCAGGCCCACGATCACCTCGCGGCCCTGCTGCACGCGCAGCAACTGGTGGTCCAGGGAGAGGGGTTCGGGCAGGCGCAGGAACTGCTTGCCCAGGCTGATGGTCATGGCGCCGTCGAGCGGGGCGCGGACCAGACCTCGCAGCAGGTTGATGCGCGGGGTGCCGATGAAGGCGGCCACGAAGACGTTGCGAGGCAGGGCGTACACCGCGCGCGGGGTGTCCACCTGCTGGAGGACGCCGCCGCGCAGGACGGCGACCCGGTCGCCCAGGGACATGGCCTCGGACTGGTCGTGGGTGACGTAGACCGTGGTGACGCCCAACTCCCGGGTCAGCTTGGATATCTCGGCGCGCAGGTGGTTGCGGAGCTTGGCGTCGAGGTTGGACAGCGGCTCGTCCATCAGGAAGGCCGAGGGGTGCCGGGAGATCGCGCGGCCCATGGCGACGCGCTGGCGTTCACCGCCGGAGAGCTGGCTGGGGAAGCGTTCGAGGATGTCCTCGATGCCCAGCATCCGGGCGGTGGCGTCGACGCGGCCGCCGGGGTCCGCGCCGGGCGACTCGATGCGCAGGGGGAAGCCGATGTTGTCGCGGCTGGTCATGTTCGGGTAGAGCGCGAAGTTCTGGAAGACCATCGCCATGTCCCGGCCGGAGGGCGGCAGGTCGTTGCCGTACTCGCCGTCGAGCAGCAGCTGCCCCTCGGTGATCTCCTCGAGTCCGGCGATCATCCTGAGCACGGTGGACTTTCCGCAGCCGGAGGGGCCGAGCAGCACCAGGAACTCGCCGGGTGCGATGTCGAGCGAGAGGCGGTCCACCACGCGGACGCCCTTGGCGTAGGTCTTGCTCACGTCGTGCAGAGAGATGGCGCGTGTCATGAGGCATTCCCCCGGGACTCACCAGAGCACTGAGGCTCCGCGGGTCGAACGCCTCGTGCGGGTCGTACGGGGCGTATGAGTCACGGAAGTTAACGGAATGTACGCACCTGGGGGAAGAGACCGGGCAGGATCCGATACCGCCGTCCGCCCGGCGAGAAAGCGGACGATCGCGTTCAGGGGCGGGCGGCCGGCGGTGGACCACCCGCCCGCCGCGCCGCGCGGGGTCAGCGCGTCGAGGTCAGGTGGGCGAAGACGACGACGTTGCTGGAGTAGCCGGCTCTGTGGGTGTAGAGGCCGCCGCAGGTGATGACGCGCAGCTCGGGGCGGCGGGACGTGCCGTACACCTCCTTGTCCGGGAAGCGGGCCTTGTCGAAGACCCGCACCCTGTCGACGGTGTAGACGGCGGTGCGGCCGTCCTGGCGCCGGATCTCGATGCGGTGGCCCGGCCCCAGCTGGCCGAGCGCGGCGAAGACGGCGGCGCCGGACCTGGTGTCGCGGTGCCCGACCGCGACCGCCGTGCCGGGTTCCCCGGGCGTGGGGCCGCCGTCGTACCAGCCGACGAGCCTGGGCTTGTCGAGCGGCGGCGTCCCGAGCTCCCGGTGACCGTCGAGGCCGACCCCGATGATCGGCGCGTCGACGCGGAGGAAGGGGATGCGCAGGGTGGTCGCGCGGGACCGGGGCAGCGGCACGGGCGGCCGGGAGGAGGAGGCTGCGGGCGCCGGCGAGGCGGACGTCCCGCGGGCCGGGCCGGAGCCGTTCGCACCGTCCGTGCCCGAAGCTCCGCGATCGGGACCGCCGCGGTCCGGGCCGCGGTCGTCCCGGCCGCCGTCGTCCGTCCTGCCGCCGTCCTCCCCGCCGCCGTCCGTCCCGGAAGGACCCGGGTGGGCGGGGGCCACGGCGCCCGGCCCGGCGGCTCGCTCCGGAGCGCTGCCGTCGTGCTGCCCACCGCACCGGTTCCCTGCCGTGACCAGGACGACCGCGAGCACGGTCGTCCTGGTCAGGCGGTAGGTGCGGGTCCGGTACCAGGGCCTGCGTCCGCGCCTACGCGGCGCCATGCGGGCGCCGGCGGACCAGCCGCATGTACACGACCCCGCTGACCACGACCAGCCCCACGGCCGCGGCCCCGGTCACCGGCGAGAAGGCCGCGACCGAGGAGGCGAGTCCGCCGCCGCCCGCGTGGACGCCGCCCAGCGGGCCGCCGCGGTCGATGCGGCCCGCGCCCGGCACCTCGTGGCCGCGGCCCGGGTCCTCGATCCGGCCGCCCGGACCGTGCGCCCCCTCGCGCCGGCCTTCCTCACGGCAGTTGACACGGAAGATCTTCTCCTTGGGGGTGCCGGCGACGGTCCAGGCGAGCTTGTACTGACCGTCGGCGAGCCCCAGCGGGTCGGTGTGGCCGGCCCCGGTGGCCAGGGGGATGGTGCCGGTGACGGTGGCACTGTTGGGCAGCGGTGGCTGCGGCTGGATGGTGTAGCCGATGCTGGGCAGGACGTCGAAGTTGACGGCGTCCAGGTAGAACCGGCAGACCACGGGGTCGTCCTTCGAGACACCGAAGGGCACGCCCACCCGATGGATCTTGATGTCGCCGGCTTCCCCCTGGGCCGCGGCGGACGGCGCCGCCAGCCACACGGCGCCTGCAGCGGTCAGGGCCGTCAGGGCGGCGGCACCGACGCGGGAGCCGAAGGTGCGTGGGTTCGTCAGGGTGGGCATGCGCGTTCCTCCGAGTCAGACGATTTTCATACAAATCGCTCTTTCGTCTGACTGTCTTTCACATGCGTTCGCGACCCGTGGCGAGCGGCACCCGACGCGCCGTCAGCTTTCCCCCACCCGGCGCAACCGTTTCCCGCCCTTGGCGCCGAAGGCCGCGCGGCATGGCGGGAATCGGCCTCAGTCCAGCACCCGCGCCAGGTAGGCACGCAGCATCCGCCGCATCTCCTCGATGATCCGCTCGTCGCCCTGCGCGTCGACGCGGAAGGCGAGTTGGACCAGGGTGTCGGCGGTCTCGACGGCGATCAGGAAGGTCCGGCGCAGGTCGTCGTCGGGCGGGCGGCGCAGATGGCCGGACAGGAGGTCGGTGAGCCGGTCGGCGACGCGGTGGTTGGGTTCGGCGCAACGGGCGCCGACGGGGATCTGGTTGCCGAAGTCGACGAGGGAGAATCCGGGGGCGGTCCGCTTCATCGCCAGGTACTCGTCCAGGACGGCGTCCATGGCGGCGCGCCACCCGCCGTCCCCCGCCTCCCCCGCCTTCCTCAGCCGCTCGGTGACGCGCTCCGTGTACCGGTCGAGGTTGCGCTGGGCGAGCGCGTCCACCATCTCCCGCTTGTTGCCGAAGAACCGGTAGACCGAGCCGATGGGCACGCCGGCGCGCACCGCGACGGCACGCGTGGTCAGCTCGTCGTAGCCGACCTCGTCGAGGAGTTCGGCGCAGGCGTCGAGGATCCTGGCCAGCCGTTCGGCGCTGCGCCGCTGCACGGGCGCACGGCGAAGCGGGGTCGAGTGGGACACGGCTTCATCATGCCTTTCCCCGGCGAGCGGGTGAAGCGCGCCCGGCGGCAGGCCGGACCGCGCCCCGGCGCGGCTCCGCGATCACGGCCCGGGACGCGTCCTGCGGAGGCGGCACCGGGGAGGAGTCCCTCGACGACGCGGCCCGGGACGGCTCCGGCGGCTCCGGGGACGAGGCCGTGATGTCGACCGTGCTCTGCACCGGGTGGCCGGCGACCGCCCAGACCGTGCCGTCGTCGGCGTGGAGGCGGACGGTGACGTGATGGGTGCCGTGGGGGACGAACCGGCCCGGGAGGCGGTACTCCGGGGCGCGCAGGCGGACGACGAGCCGACCGTCCACCAGCAGATGGGCGAGGCCGCGGCCCGCCGCCGCCCGGGCCGCCGTGCCGTCCGGGGAGAAACGGAAGCGGCGCACGGTCAGCCGTACGTCCCAGTCGCCGTCGGTGTCCGGCCACACCTCGACACGGACCTCGGGAGCGGTCTTCCGGTCCACCTCGCGGTAGCGCCGGCCCTCCTCGTCGGTGTGGTCGAGGAGCTTGCCCACGGGCTCGGCCGGTTTCCCGTCCGCCGGCCCGTGCGCGGCCTTCGGTCCACAGCCCACCGCCCCGGCGAACAGCAGAGCCGAGGCCGCGAGCGCAGCGAGTGATCCCCGCGTCCACGACGACATGACGGGGAGCGTAGAGCAGGGGCAGGCCCCGCCGGATCCCCCTGGAGTCGGGTTCCCTCCTCCGCCCGGAGTAGGGGGTCTTGCGCCCCGGAAAACGCAATCCTACGGTGTCCCATAGGAATCAGGTTGCAAGGGAGCGATCATGAGCGGGGACGCACGCAGGACCGCCGGAAAACCGACCTACCTCTCCGGTTTCGGCAACGAGCACAGTTCCGAGGCGGTTCCGGGCGCACTGCCCGAGGGCCGCAACTCCCCGCAGCGCGCCCCCCTCGGGCTGTACGCGGAGCAGCTCAGCGGTACGGCCTTCACCGAGCCGAGGGCCCACAACCGCCGCTCGTGGCTGTACCGGATCCGCCCGTCGGCCGCGCACCCGGCGTTCACCCGGACCGGCAACGGCACGATCCGCACGGCGCCGTTCACCGAGACGGTGCCCGACCCCAACCGGCTGCGCTGGAACCCGTTGCCGGAGCCCGCGCCGGGCACGGACTTCCTCGCCGGACTGTGGACCCTGGGCGGCAACGGCGACGCCACCCAGCGCACCGGCGTGGCCGTGCACCTGTACCACGCCGACTCCTCGATGGAACGCGTCTTCAGCGACGCGGACGGCGAGTTGCTGATCGTGCCGGAGCGCGGTGGGCTGCTGCTGCACACCGAGTTCGGGCTGCTTGAGGCCGGGCCGGGGGAAGTGGCGCTCGTCCCGCGCGGGGTGCGCTTCCGCGTGGAGCTCCTCGACGCCACCGCGCGCGGCTACGTCTGCGAGAACTACGGCGCCCCCTTCCGCCTCCCCGACCTCGGCCCGATCGGCGCCAACGGCCTCGCGAACGCCCGGGACTTCCGCGCTCCGGTCGCCGCCTACGAGGACACCGAGGGCCCGGTGGAGGTGGTGAACAAGTTCTGCGGCAACCTGTGGACCGCGACCTACGACCACTCCCCGCTCGACGTGGTGGCCTGGCACGGCAACCTCGTGCCGTACGTCTACGACCTGCGCCGCTTCAATGTGATCGGCACGATCTCGTACGACCACCCGGACCCGTCGATCTTCACGGTGCTGACCTCGCCCTCCGACACCCCGGGCCTGGCCGGCGTGGACTTCGTCGTCTTCGCGCCGCGCTGGCTGGTCGGCGAGGACACCTTCCGGCCGCCGTACTTCCACCGGAACGTGATGAGCGAGTACATGGGCCTGATCGAGGGCGCCTACGACGCCAAGGCGGAGGGCTTCGTGCCGGGCGGCGGCTCGCTGCACAACATGATGTCGGCGCACGGTCCGGACCGCGAGACCTTTGACCGGGCGAGCGCGGCGGAGCTGAAGCCGCAGAAGATCGACGACGGGCTGGCGTTCATGTTCGAGACGCGCTGGCCGCTGACGCTCACGCCGCACGCGGCCGGGGCCGAGCACCTCCAGCGGCGGTACGACGACGTCTGGCAGGGGCTCGAGCGGAACTTCCGGCCCTAGGTCCTGGCGTCAAACTCCCGTCGTCCGCCCGGAGGGCGGGCCTCGCGGCGTCAGGTGCGTGCTCTGGGGGTCCCCCCTGCTCGAAGAGCTTGGGGGAGTGCCGGGCCCTGGCCCTCGTACTGGATGTACTTGCGTCAGGGCCCGGTGCGGCGAGTGGGGGTCCCCCCTGCTCGAAGAGCTTGGGGGAGCGTGCATGGCGTGGCGAGGCAGACGGGAGTTTGACGACAGGGCCTAGGACCTTCCCTTGCCCTGATCGATCGTCTACCGGTACGGATGACCCGTGACCTCCTTCGCCCCCGATTCGATCGTCCTGAACCGCAAGTTGCCGCTGTGGTACCAGGTGTCGCAGTCGCTGCGCGCCTCGATCCTCGGCCGCTCGCCCCAGGACCCGCTGCGCCTGCCCACCGAGGAACAACTGGCGGGGCACTACGGCGTGAGCGTGCTGACCATGCGGCAGGCGCTGAAGGAGCTGGAGGACGAGGGGCTGATCACCCGGCACCGGCGGCGCGGCACGTTCATCGAGCCCGGTGCCCGGCGGGGCGCCCCGGTGCGGCTCCTCGGCTCGGTGGACGCCATCGTGGCCCAGCAGTCCGGCATGACCACCGAGCTGCTGGCCCACGGCACGCAGGCGGTGCCCGCCGAACTCGCCGAGTTCTTCCCGGATCTGGGCGAGGTGGCGACGTACCACCGGCTGCGCGGCGACGAGAAGACCGGTGAGCCGACCAACCACGCCCGCAACTACGTCCGTCCGGAGCTGGCCCGCCGGATGGCGCCGGAGGACCTGGTGCGGTGGCCGATGACCAAGGTGCTGCGGGACGTGGTGGGCGCGGACATCAGCCGGATCACGGACACCGTCCAGGCCCGGCTGGCCGACCCGGAGACGGCGCGGCTGCTCCAGGTCCCGCTGCTCAGCCCGATCCTGCACTACACGGGGATCACCTACGACGCGGCGGGGCGGCCGCTGGACGTGGCGGTCATCCACTACCGGGGGGACCGCTTCTCCTTCACGGTCACCCTCGACGCCACCTGACCCGGCCGCCCGGGCCAGGTCGTACGATGCCCGGCGTGACGCACGACGACGCGGTGCCGCTGGCCGACCTCATGCCGTGGTCCGTCGCACCGCCGCGGCTGGGCCGGGGGTGGCCGGTGGCTCCCGACGCGGACTGCCTCAGGGCCCGCTGGGAGGCCCTGCTGAAGGCCGACGGCCCCGACCGGGCGGCCCTGTTCGAGCCGACGCGCTCGCGCACGCCGTACACGGCCGTCGGGCAGTTGCCGGGCCGTACCGGCGGCACCGGGAGGCTGATCCGCGCCTCGGGTCCCTGCCCGGAGCCGGTACGTGTGCTCGTGGCGCCCTTCGACGAGCAGTGGCTGATCCCCGACCACCGTCTGATCGACGCGGCCCGCCCCGAGTTGTGGCGGGTGGCGGACGCCCGGCAGGTCTTCGTGGCGGAGACGACCGCCGCGCCCGGCGCCGGACCGCCCCTGCAGGCGACGTCCCTGCTCCCCCTCCTGCGCCCGGGCCGCGTCCGGCCCCTGTACCGCCGCCCGGCGGCGGCGGAGCCCAACCTGGCGCCCGGCCTGCTGGACCACCTCGCCACCCGGCTCGGGCACCGCCCCGACCCGGAGGACGTCCTCGCCTGGACACTCGCGGCGGCACGCCCCGGTCCGGGCGGCCCGGTGGTCCCGCTCACCGGGGACACCGGGGTCTGGGCGGCCGGGGTGGAACTGGGCCGCCGGACGCTGTGGCTGATGCGCCGCGACGGCGAGCGCCCCAAGCTCCCCGGCGGCCGCCGCCCCTACGTCCGCGCCCCGCTGCCCGCACGCCCGCTGACCCTGCGCTACGACCGGGACGAGGAGACCCTGCACCTCGACGAGGGCCGCGTCTCCCCAGTCCCGCCCGAGGCCTGGGACTTCGAGGCCGGCTCGGTGCGGGTCCTGGAGCAGTGGTTCGCCGCGCGGACCGCGCGGGGCGCCGCGGGCACCCTCGCGGCCGTCGGCCCCGCGGCCTGGCCGCAGGCGTGGACGTCCGAGCTCCTGGAGCTGATCACGGTGCTCGCGCTGCTGGCGGAACTGCGGCCGCGCCGGGAGGCGTTGGAGATGACGGACGTGATCACCGCGGCCGGCCTGCGGTCCGCGGGTGTCCTGCCGGTACCGGACGCGGCCCGCCGGCCGGCCTCGGTCCTCGATCACCGCGAGGAGGGCCCGGAGGGCCAGTTCGCCCTGCTCTGAGAGGGCCGCCTCAGCCGCGCGGCGCGAACCCGTCCAGCACCCGCTCCAGTGCCCGCTCGAACACCGCCTCCAGGTCGATCGGCCCGGCGTCCTCCGCGAAGGCCCGCGCCATCCGCGGATACGCGCCCGTGGCGATCCGCCCGCCGAGATAGGCGATCCGCACCGCGTTCTCCTCCTCCTCCGACCAGGGCAACGACCGGGCCCGCTCGGCGGTGGCCAACTCGTTCGCCACGTACGTGGTCACCACGCCGTTGAGCATCGCGACCAGTTCCATCTTGGTGCCGTAGGACACCTCGAGCGGGTCGAGGCAGACCAGGCAGTGCTCCAGGTAGCGCAGGGCGTTCGGGCTGAAGCCGTAGATGCCCGACATCAGGCGCGGCAGCCAGGGGTGGCGGTGCATGAGGCCGCGGGTCTGGTGGGCGACCCGCAGCATGTCGGCGCGCCAGTCGCCCGAGGGCTCCCACAGCTCGTGCTCACCGCCGACGGCGTCGACCATCAGCTCGTACAGGTCCTCCTTGCGGGGGACGTAGTTGTACAGCGACATGGTCCCGCAGCCCAGGTGCGCCGCCACGTGCCGCATGGAGACCGCGTCCAGGCCACCGGCGTCGGCGATGTGCACCGCGGCGGCCGCGACGTCGGCGCGGCTGTACGCCGGCCTCGGCCCCCGGCCCGCCCGCTCGGGACGGGCCCAGATCACTTCGGGTACGGCCCCTCGGCCAGCCATCGATCATCACCTCGCCCCACCATCGTAGTTACGTACACCGTACGTAGTGCGCTACCATCCCCACATGATGACTACGTACGCTGTACTTAGTGAGGGGTTGGAGAAGCGGTTCGGCCCGGTCCACGCCCTGCGCGGGCTGGACCTGGCCGTGGCCCAGGGCACCGTCTGCGCGCTGCTGGGGCCGAACGGGGCGGGCAAGACCACGGCCGTACGGCTGCTGACCACGCTGCTGCGCCCGGACGCGGGATCGGCCCGGGTCGCCGGGCACGACCTCGTCCGGGAGGCGGCGGCGGTGCGCCGCAGGATCGGCGTCACCGGGCAGTACGCGTCGGTCGACGGGGACCTCACCGGGCGTCAGAACCTGCGGCTGTTCGCCCGGCTGCACCGGGTCGGGAACGCGGCCGCGCGCGCCGACGAACTGCTGGAGCGGTTCGACCTCGCCGAGGCGGCCGACCGGACCGCGGCCACCTACTCCGGCGGCATGCGACGCCGGCTCGACCTGGCGGCCGGCCTGATCCGCCGCCCGGACGTGCTGTTCCTGGACGAGCCGACCACCGGGCTCGACCCGGGCAGCCGCAACCACATCCACGACGCGGTGCGCGACCTGAGGGAACAGGGGACGACGGTGCTGCTGACCACCCAGTACCTGGAGGAGGCCGACCAACTCGCCGACGACGTCGCCCTGGTGGACCGGGGCCGGGTCGCACACACCGGCTCGCCCGCCCAGCTCAAGTCGCTGATCGGCTCGTACGCGGAAGTCGTCGTCGCGCAGGCCGACGCGATGGTGCGGGCCACGGGCGTCCTCGACCGTCTCACAGGCTCCGAGCCGGCTCTCAACCACGAACGGCGCACCGTCGGCGCGGTCACCACCGATCCGACGCTCACTCTCCCCCGGCTGGTGCGCGAACTCGACGCGGCCGGCGTGCCGTTGCTCGACGCGAGCCTGAGGCCGCCGACCCTCGACGACGTCTTCCTCCGGCTGACCGGGCAGTCGGCCGACACCTCCCCCGGTACCTCCGCCGGCACCTCCCCCGACACCGAGGAGCTCGTGGCATGAGCGCGTTGACGTACGACGGCATGGCGATGGTGGGCCGGCAGTTGCGCCGGGTCCGCAACAACCCGGGACTGGCGATCCTGACCCAGGTCATGCCGATCAACATGCTGCTGTTCTTCGGCTACGTCTTCGGCAGCGCGCTCGCGATGCCCGGCGGGGAGTACCGCTCCTTCCTGGTGCCGGGGCTGCTGGCGGCGACCGCCGCGGGCGGGATCATGACCGGGATGTTCCAGGCGGCCCAGGACACGCACCGGGGCGTGATGGTCCGGTTCCGCACGATGCCGGTGAGCCGCTCCGCGGTGCCGCTCGGGCAGGCCGTGGCGGACCTCGTCGTCACCGCGGCCGGAACGGTGCCGCTGCTGCTGGTCGGGCTCGCGGTGGGCTGGCGGGTCGAGGGGTCGGCACCCGAAGCTCTGGGCGCCGTGGGCCTGTTGCTGCTGTTCCGGTTCGCGTGCACCTGGATCGGGATCCTCCTCGGGCTGCTCACCCGCAGCGAGGAGGCCGCCGGGCAGCTCGGCGCCGCCACCTTCGTGCTGCCGCTGCTGTCCAACGCCTACATCCCGACCGGCAACCTGGCGGGCTGGCTGCGCACCACGGCCGAATGGAACCCGATCAGCGCGGTGACCACCGCCCTGCGCGACCTCTTCGGCAACGCCCCCGTCCCCGAGGGCGCCGCCTGGCCGGTGGCCCACCCCGTCGCCGGATCGCTGGCCTGGTGCGCGCTCCTGATCGCCGTGTGCGCACCCCTCGCCGTCCGGCGTTACGCCCGCGGAGAGGGCTGACAGCGGCCGCCCGAACGCCCTGACCGCCTGTCGGCGCGTGCCCCCGGTCGGCGGTCAGGCACCCCGGCCGTGCCCCCGGCACGCAGGGCGATCCCGTCGGTGACCGGCCACGCCCCGCTGCTGACAAAGCCACCGGGCGCGGGTGATGATCCAGGGCATGGATCAGCTTCCGCCGCCCCTGGAGGGCATCACCGTGGTCGCTGTCGAGCAGGCCGTGGCGGCGCCGTTCGCCACCCGGCAGCTCGCCGATCTGGGAGCCCGGGTCATCAAGGTCGAGCGGGTGGACGGGGGTGACTTCGCGCGCGGGTACGACACCGCGGCGGGCGGACTCGCCTCGCACTTCGTGTGGTGCAACCGGGGCAAGGAGTCGATCGCGCTGGACCTGAAGGACCCGCGGGGTCTGGCCGTCGTACGGCGTCTGGTCACCCAGGCGGACGTGTTCGTGCAGAACCTCGCCCAGGGCTCGGCGGCCCGGCTGGGGCTGGACGCGGCGACGCTGTGTGCCGAACATCCGCGGCTGATCGCCGTCGACATCTCGGGCTACGGGTCAGGGGGTCCGTACGCTCACAAGCGGGCCTACGACATGCTCGTGCAGTGCGAGGCGGGGCTGGTGTCCGTGACCGGCACAGCGGAGCAGCCGGTGAAGGCGGGGATCCCGGCGGCGGACGTCGCGGCGGCCATGTACGCGTTCTCCGGCGTGCTGGCCGCGCTGGTGCGGCGCGGCACGACCGGGCGCGGCGGTCCGGTGGAGGTGTCGATGCTCGAGGCGCTCGCCATGGGGGTCCCCCCCCCACGCCGTTGAGGCAGTGGGGGAGGATGGGGCATCCGCTGCATCACGCGCTGCACGCCGGGACCGCCCCGGCGCGCACCGGCCTCGCGCACGCCGTCATCGCCCCCTATGACGCCTTTCCGGCCGCGGACGGCGTCCTGGTGCTGCTGTCGCTGCAGAACGACCGGGAGTGGCGCAGGCTCGCCGAACAGGTGCTGGGCCGGCCCGAGCTGGGGACGGATCCGGCCTTCGCGACGAACGCGGCGCGGGTCGAGAACCGGGAGCGCACCGACGAGCTGGCCGGAAAGGCACTGGGTGCGCTGGACGCCGACGAGGCGATGGCCCGGCTGGAGGGCGCGGGCATCGCCTGCGCGCGGCTGAGGGACGTGCACGCGCTCGCGGAGCATCCGCAGCTGGCGGCCCGGGAGCGGTGGCGGGAGGTGGGGACGCCGGTCGGGCCGCTCAGGGCGCTGCTGCCCCCGATCACGCTGCCGGGCGGGACCGGGCCGAGCATGGGGGACGTGCCCGCGCTCGGACAGCACACCGGGCCGCTGCTGCGCGCCGTGGGGATGACGGACAGCGAGATCGCGGAACTGCGCCGGGACGGCGTGGTGGCCTGAGCGCGGGTCAGGTGAACGGGCCGAGGGGGCGCCGGTCGGGACTCAGCGCGCGCCGAACAGCGAGCGGCGCAGCCGGCGCAGCGGTGCGAACAGCGACACACGGTGGACCCGAGCGCGCCTGCCGGTGCGGTCGTGCGGACCGCGTGCGGTCAGCTCGCGCATCAGCGACGTCGCCTCGACCGTCTCCCGCTGCGGCACGGCGGGGCCGGCCAGCACCGACAGATGGCGGTCGAGACGCGAGCTGGTCGCGCTGCTCCCGCAGGTGATCGCAGGGACTCTGGCCCTGCTGCGCACTGTTATCTGCTCCATGTCACTCCCCACCCGTACGAGTCCACCCGGCCCGGGCAGAGTAACCCTATCGCCCCGGCCGGGCACTCGTGTATCGCGGTGGCAGGATTCACCTTCTGTGGAGGGGTGTTGACGAATATTCTCCGAATCCAACAGATTTCAAGGCGAGTTGAACAATTGCGCCCACAGTGGGCCGAAGTGACCCATGGCCGGCACGCGCAGCCGCGTGAGCGGGCGGAGGCCCCCGCGGTCAGGGCCCCCGCTTCAAGCGCGAAGGGCGTTCTGTCGGTGACGGAAGGTCAGGCAGCGCTGTTGAGCACCGGCAGGTAGCCGCCGGACTGGCCGGCCGCCGTCGGGTGGTACGAGTCGCTGATGTGGAGCCAGTCCACACTGTGCAGCCAGGAGTTGCCGGAGCAGATCTCGTGGCCGGTGAAGGTGGAGCGGACGTCACCGAAGGTGAAGCCGTGGTTGGCGGCGACCTTGGCGATCGCGGTGTCCATGTAGTCGGAGGCGGCGTTGATGGCGGAACGCTTGGTGTCGGAGAGTCCGAGGCAGAGCTGCCCGATCAGGTAGAAGCGCGGGTACCCGATCACGACCACGCGCGCGTTCGGCGCCTTGCCGCGGATCGTCGAGTAGAGGTTGTCGAGCTTGCCGGGCAGCGTCGAGTCGATGTACGCCCTGGCGGTGTTGATGCGGTCGATGCAGCCGCTGTCGGACTGCAGCACACAGGTCGTCATGACGTCGGCGAATCCGGCGTCGTTGCCGCCGATGGTGATCGAGACGAGAGAGGTGGCGGAGTTGAGCGAGCCGAGCTGCTTCGCCAGCACGTCGTCCGTACGGGCGCCCGAGCAGGCCTGGAAGTCGAACGAGGACGGCGAGTGGGCCGCGTTCCAGAGGTAGGGGTAGGCGTTCGTGCTGCGACTGCAGTCGCCGCTGGAGCTGATGTAGTTGCCGGCGCCCACCCCGGAGGAGTAGGAGTCACCGAGGGCCACATACGGGCCGCTCGCCGCCAGTTGGGATGCCTGGGCCGCCGCCGCCCCTGTCAGGGCGAGGCAGACTGCCAGGAGGAGAGAGCCGACATAGGCGGAAACGCGGGAACTTCGTCTCATGGAACCTCCCTATTAGCAGGAACTCTGCGGTAACCGTGGTAGCAGCTACGCGTGTTGACTGGGAAGTGTCCATGTCAAAACTCTTATGCGATCAACGAAAACCGTTGTGACGCACGAGGCCCGGGAGGTCGGGAACCGGCCACTCGAAAGGGTTGCGCGGGCGGGCGAGAGCCCGTACGGGCGGCTTCCGCATCTTGACGGGCGCCGTGGGCTGCGCGACATTGAAGCCCGGCATCCGGCGCTTCGGGGGGCAAAGTCGCCAATGCAGACCATACGCATCAAGACAGCTTCAACACCGGGGACACAGCGGGCGCGGCCAGGGCCGGGGAGGGACCTGTCACCGCTGCTCGCGGGCGCCGCGACGGCAGTCGCGGGGATCGGCGCGCTGCTCGCGCTCACCGGCTCCGGCTCATCGCTGCGCGGTCCGCTGACGCTGTTCTTCCTGCTCACGGCGCCGGCCGCGGCCATCGCCGCCGCCCTGCGCGGGCTGGATCCTTTCGGCCGTGTCCTCGTCTCGGTGGCGGGCGCCGTCGTTCTCGACATGCTGGTGGCCCAGGGGATGCTGGCCGTGCACCGATGGTCCGTCAGCGGCGGACTGCTGGCCGTCACCGCGTTCAGCTCCCTCGTTCTCCTGCTGGTTCTGGTGCGGCGGCGCGGCCGTACGGCGAGAAGACAGGGCTCCTGACGTGGACATCAGCGTGTACCGCCCCGGCGAGCTGACCGCCGCCGACCGCACGGCGTGGACCGCGATGCAGTCCAAGGCCCATCTGCATGGTGCGGAGGAGTTGGCGAACCCCTTCCTGTCCCCCGAGTTCGCGCTCGCGGTGGGCCGGTGCAGACGCGGGGTGCGGATCGCGGTGGTCCGGGAGGACGGCGAACCCGCCGCGTTCTTCCCGTTCCAGAGATCGGCCGCCGGCGTCGGCCGGGCCGTCGGGCTCGGCGTCTCCGACTGCCAGGGCCTGGTGCACCGGCCCGGCTTCACCTGGGACGCCCGCGAACTGCTGCGGGCCTGCTCACTGGCCGTCTGGGAGTTCGACCACCTGGTGACCGGTCAGGAGCCGTTCGAGGCGGGAGCCTCCGGCAGCTTCCCGTCCCCGGTCATGGACGTCGACCGGGGCTACGCCACCTATCTGAGTGAACTGCGCGCGCGCTCACCGAAGTTCACCCGGACCACGCTCGCCAAGGAGCGCAGGCTGGGCCGTGACACGGGCCCGGTGCGCTACGTCCACGACGAGCGCGACCCCGCCGTGCTGCACAAGCTGATGGCCTGGAAGTCCGCCCAGTACCGGCGCACCGGGCGCAGCGACCGCTTCGCGCACAAGTGGATCACCCGTCTGGCCACCCGGCTGTTCCACACCCGCTCCGATCCCTTCGCGGGAATCCTGTCGGTGCTGTACGCGGACGGCCGGCCGGTCGCCGCCCACTTCGGACTGCGCACCGAACGGGTCCTGGCCTGCTGGTTCCCGGCCTACGACCCGGCGTTCGCGAAGTTCTCCCCGGGGCTGGTCCTGCATCTGCGCATGGCCGAGGCGGCCGCCGCCGACGGCATCGCGTACCTGGATCTCGGCCGGGGCCAGAAGGAGTACAAGGACTCCCTGAAGACGCGCGAACTCAGCGTGTCCGAAGGATGGGTGACCAGACGTCACCCGGTAGCGGTCGGGCATCGGGCGCGCCGCGCCCCGGTCCGGGCGCTGCGCAACACGGTGCTGTCGCGGCCGGAACTGTTCGGGCCCGCGGACAGGATCCTCCGACGCGTGGGGCACCTTCGCTCCAGGCACTGAACCGCACATACAGGGTGGCGTTACGGCAAAACCAACAAAAACGTGAGGCCTCGTTCCAGGTCTTGCCATACTGGTTCAATCATCAATACCGTCATACATCTCACCCGCATCGGATCGTCGGCAAGCGGCTCAAGGGGAGGGCTCGGGGCCGAGACGTTCCGGCGCGGAGCGCGGTAGGGGGGTGCCGTGCTCGGTGACCGCAGGTGTGACCGGGCCGTGCCGCGCGACCGGCTGCCGTTCTTCCGGCAGGCCGGGCAGCTTCGCCAGCTCACCCGGCGTGTCAGGAGAACCGTTCCGGCGCGCCCCGGGTGATCAACCCCCCTTTCGAACCGGACACACAGCCGGGCCGCCCGAGGGGCGGGCGACCCGCCGGACGAGAGGGAACACGACTCATGAGCTCCGTTCTGCGCCCGCCTTCGTCGGGACAGGGTCCGACGCTCACCACGGAATACCGGCCCATCTCCTCGCACCTGGCCATCACACCGCCGGTGAGCGTGGTGATCCCCGCCATGAACGAGGCGGAGAACTTGCCCTACGTCTTCAAGACGCTTCCGGAGTGGATCCACGAAGTGGTTCTCGTGGACGGCAACTCCACCGACGGCACCGTCGAGGTGGCCCGGGAACTGTGGCCCAAGGTGAAGGTCGTCGGGCAGCACGGCAAGGGCAAGGGGGATGCCCTGATCACCGGCTTCGAGGAGTGCACCGGCGACATCATCGTGATGGTCGACGCGGACGGCTCGGCCGACGGCGGCGAGATCGTCTCCTATGTCTCCGCCCTGGTCTCGGGCGCGGACTTCGCCAAGGGCTCCCGCTTCGCCAACGGCGGGGGCACCGACGACATGACCTTCATCCGCAAACTCGGCAACCGGGCCCTGTGCGCCGTGGTCAACCGCAAGTTCGGCGCCCGCTACACCGACCTGTGCTACGGGTACAACGCGTTCTGGCGGCACTGCCTGGACAAGATCGAGCTGGACTGCACCGGCTTCGAGGTCGAGACGCTGATGAACATCAGAGTGGTCAAGACCGGACTGAAGGTGCAGGAGATCCCCAGCCACGAGTACCTGCGCATCCACGGCACCAGCAATCTGCGCGCCGTGCGGGACGGGCTGCGGGTGCTGAAGGTGATCCTCGCGGAGCGCTCCAACCGGCGTGAACTGCGCCGGCGGGTCCGCCGGTCCCCGATGCTCGAAGCGCTGCGGGGAGAGGTGTCTTGAGCGGTCTCGGCATCTCCGTCGTGATCTGCGTCTACACCGAGGACCGCTGGGAGGACATCCTCGCGGCGGTCTCCTCGGTGCGGGCGCAGTCCCGGACCGCCCTGGAGACCCTCCTGGTGGTGGACCACAACCCGGCGCTGCTGGAGAGGCTGGCCGAGGAGTACAAGGAGTACAGGGAGTACCGGGACGGGGGCGGGGTGCGGGTGCTCGCCAACGCGGGCCCGCGCGGCCTGTCCGCCGGCCGCAACACCGGCATCGCCGCCTCCCGCGGCGAGATCGTCGCCTTCCTCGACGACGACGCCGTGGCCGAGCGCGACTGGCTGCGGTACTTCGCCGAGGGGTACGCGGACCCGCGGGTCATGGCCGTGGGCGGCCGGACGGTTCCGGTCTGGGCGTCGGGCCGCCGGCCGGCCTGGTTCCCGGAGGAGTTCGACTGGGTGGTGGGCTGCACCTACCGCGGCCTGCCGCCCGGCCGGGTCCGGGTGCGCAACGTGCTCGGCGGCAACGCCTCCTTCCGTCGCACGGCGTTCGAGGCGGCGGGCGGCTTCGCCACCGGCATCGGCCGCGACGGCGACAAGCGCCCGCTGGGCTGCGAGGAGACGGAGCTGTGCATCCGGCTCACCCGGGCCCGGCCGGACGCGGTCCTCCTGATCGACGACCGGGCCGTCATCCACCACCGGGTGCCCGAGGCACGCGAGCACTTCCGCTACTTCCGCACCCGCGCCTACGCCGAGGGCCTGTCCAAGGCGCTGGTCGCGCGGAGCGTCGGCGCGCAGAAGGGCCTCGAGTCCGAGCGCCGCTACAGCACCCGGGTGCTGCCCGCCGGGGTGGCCCGCGGGCTGCGGGACGCGCTGCTGGCCCGACCGGGCGGCGCGGGCCGGGCCGGAGCGATCGTCGCCGGGGTACTCACGGCCGCGGGCGGCTACGCCGTCGGCAGCGCCAGGGCCCGGCGGACCGGCACGACGTTCTCGGCGACCGCAATCGACCAGACCCCGCCGAGCGGGACGACCGCGCGGACGGCGCCGGATGGAAGGGCCGCGCAGGACAAGGGGGGACCTACCGCATGAACGGCCGTATCGACGTGCCCGTGCCGGTGCTCATGTACCACGCGGTCGCGCCGGAGCCCCACGAGGCCACCCGCGAACTGTCCGTGGCGCCGGAGGCGTTCGCGGAGCAGATGGCCGTGCTCAAGGACCGGGGCTTCCAGCCGGTCACCACGGCCCGGCTGGCCGGGCACTGGCGCGGCACGGGCCTGCCGCCGCTGCCCCCGAACCCCGTCCTGATCACCTTCGACGACGGGTACGAGGGCGTGCACCGCTACGCCCTGCCGACACTGGACCACTACGGCTTCCCCGCCACGCTGTTCGTCTCCACGGGCTGGATCCGCGGCGCCCACGACACCGGCGGGGGCCTGGACACCATGCTCGACTGGGACCAGGTGCGCGAACTCGCGGCCGGCGGGGTCGAGATCGGCGGGCACAGCCACACCCATCCGCAGCTCGACCAGCTCGACGACGCCACCCTGTGGTCGGAGCTGATCCGCTGCAAGGAGATCGTCGCCGGTGAACTGGGCACCATGCCCGCCTCGTTCGCCTACCCCTACGGCTACTCCAGCAGCCGGGTACGGGCCCGGGTGCGGGCGGCGGGCTTCACCCAGGCCCTCGCCGTCGGCAACGCCCTGGCCCGCCGACGGCAGGGCCCGTACGCCCTGCGCCGACTCACCGTGCGCCGCACCACCACCACCGAGGAGTTCGAGCGGATCGTCCAGGGCCGCGCGATCACCCGGAACTTCGCCAGGGACCGTGCCCTCACCAAGGGTTACGCCATGGTCCGCAGAGCCCGACAGGTCCGCCGGAAGGCCATCCGTACCCGTGTCTGACACGACCACCACCACCGAGGCATCGGCCACCGGGCCCGAGGCGCCCGAGCAGCAGGGGCGCCGTCTGCGGCTGCCCGGACGGGGCCGGTCCCCGGGCGGCAACCCGCTGTTCCGCAACGCCTACGCGCTGATGCTCAACACCGGGATCTCCGCGGTGCTGGGCCTCGGCTACTGGCTGGTCGCCGCCCGTTACTACTCCGACGACGCGGTCGGCCAGGGCTCGGCCGCCATCGCCGCCATGAAGCTCCTCGCCGGGCTGACGGCGGTCACGCTCACCGGCGCCCTGGCCCGCTTCATCCCCATCGCCGGCTACGCCACCAGGCGCCTCATCGCCCGTACGTACGCCGGCAGTTCGGTGATCGTGGCGTGCGCGGCCGGGGTGTTCCTGCTGACCCTCGACATGTGGGGGCCGTCGTACCGCTTCCTGCACGGGCTCAGCCACGGCCTCGGCTTCGTCGTCGCCGTCATGGCGTGGAACCTGCTCACCCTCCAGGACGGGGTGCTGACCGGGCTGCGCAACGCGCCCTGGGTGCCCGTGGGCAACACCGTGTTCTCGGCGGTGAAGCTGGCCCTGCTGGTGGGACTCGCCGCCGCGATCCCGACGACCGGCGTCTTCGTCTCCTGGGTCGCGGCGATCGCCTTCTCCATCGTGCCGCTGGGCTGGCTGGTGTTCCGGCGTCTGGTGCCCCGGCACGTACGGGCGACCGAGGACCACGCCAAGCCGCCGACGGCCAAGGAGCTCGGGCGGTTCCTGGCCGGCGACTACACCGGCTCGCTGTTCTCCCTCGCGGTCGTCTACCTGGTGCCGGTGATCATCGCCGCGCAGGTCAGTTCCGCCGACAACGCGTACTTCTACATCACGACCACGATCGGCGGCACGGTCAACCTGCTCGCCATCAACATGGGTGCCTCGCTGACCGTCGAGGGGTCGCACGACCCGGCCCGGCTGGCCGCCAACACCCGCGCGGCGCTGAAGCGGATGGCCCGCATCATGCTGCCCATCTGCGGACTGCTGTTCCTGCTGGCTCCGTACATCCTGCACGTCTTCGGCGAGGGCTACGCGCACGCGGCCACCCCGCTGCTGCGCTGGTTCGCCGTCGGCGCGCTGCTGCGGGTCGTGATGGAGACGTACTTCGCCGTGCTGCGTGCCCAGAGCCGTACCGCCGGACTGGCCTGGTTGCAGGGTCTGTTGTGCGCGCTGGTCCTTGGCCTGACGGTGCTGCTGCTCCCCCGGATGGGACTGACCGGTGCCGGCGTCGCGGAGATCTCCAGCCTGGCCGTGATCGTCGCGATCGCCGCGCCGAGGCTGTACCGGACCGTCAGGGCCGCGCCCGCCGCAGGCGTCCTGGACGAGGCGGCGCCCGACGGGGACCTCGCCGACCTGGGGGCGCGCGAGGTCCCCGCCGACACCTCGCCGCCCCGGCGGCCCACCTGGGCGCTGGACTCCGACACCCTCGCCCTGGGCCTCCACGTCGACTTCGACCACGTGGAGCGCCGGCCTGACGTACGCCCCGGACCGGGCACCCCGACCGGCGGCACCGCCGCGGCGGACCCCGACCTGCCGCCGGCCGGGCCGCACGGCCCGCAGGCGCTGGGACTGCCGGTGGAGGAGAGGAAGCCGGACCCGCCCTCCTCGCCGGAACCGGCCGAACGGGAGGTGGACGCCCCGTTCGGGACGGAGGAGCGGGCCGTGCTACCGGACGGCTCGTACTCCCCCGCCGAGCGTGCCGCCGCACCGAACGGCCCCTGCTCCCCCGGCGAACGGGCCGCCGCACCGGACGAGCCGTACACCACCGACGAGCGTGCCGCCGCACCGGACGGGTCATGCACCACCGATCCGGCCGTCGCACCGGACGGCCCGTACTCCACCGGCGAGCGTGCCGTCGTACCGGAGGCTGGCTTGGCGGCCGGGGGCCGGGGCGTCGTGTCGGAGGTGGGGGTGGGGACCTCGCCGCGGGAGGTCGCGGCTCAGGAGGACGCCGTCGCCCCGAGCGGGCCCGGCCCGTCCTGGCGGCGGCGGCTCGTGCCCACCCGGGCCGGCGTCCTGCTCGGCTGTCTGCTGACCGCGGCCCTGCTGCTGTACTGGGAGCCCGCGCTGCGTCTGGACGACTCCGACCTGGACCGGATGGGCGGCCTCGGCCTCGTCTCGGTGCTGCCGCTGCCGACCCTGGCCGGCGCCGCGCTGCTGATCGGGGTGTTCGCCGCGCTGCTGTGGCTGCGCCGCGAACACCGGGCGCTGCTGCTGGTCACCCTGGTCGCCACCGTCGTCTCCCTGCACGCGCTGCCCGCGGTGATCGAGAGCGAGCCGCGCTTCGCCACCGCCTGGCAGCACCTCGGCTTCCTCGACTTCATCGACCGCACCGGAGCGGCCGTACCGGACCTGGACGCGCGGTGGAGCTGGCCCGGGTTCTTCGCGGTGGCCGCCTTCGTCGCCCGCGCCTGCGGTCTGAGCGACCTCACCGAGGTCATCCGCTGGTGGCCGCTGACCGTCCAACTGCTTTACCTGCCGCCCATGTTCCTGCTGACCCGCTCACTGCGGGCGAGCTGGCGGGCCAGGTGGACCGGCGTGTGGATCTTCGTGCTCGGCGGCTGGGTGGGCCAGGACTACTTCTCCCCGCAGGGCTTCACCTATCTGCTGTACCTGGCCTTCGTGGCGATCCTCCTCGTCTGGTTCCGGGCGCCGCGGATGCTGTGGACCAAGGCCCGGCCCGGCGAGGCGGAGGTGGAGCCGACCGACCGCCGGCAGCGGGCGGTGCTGCTCCTGGTGCTGATCGGCCTGTTCGCCGCCAGTGTCCCGGCGCACCAGCTCACCCCGTTCGTGATGCTGGGCGTGCTGGCCGTTCTTGTCCTGGTCCGCAGGTCCGAACTGCGCGGTCTGCCGGTGCTGTTCGCGGTGCTGGCGGCGTTCTGGCTGGGGTTCATGGCCGAGCCGTACTGGTCCGGGCACTTCGACGAGCTGTTCGGCGGGGTCGGCGGGGTCGGCAGCAATGTCTCGACGTCCGTCTCCGGCCGGATCCAGGGCGGCGACTCGACCCACAAGCTGGTGCTGTACACGCGCGTGCTGCTGGCCGGTTCCGTGATGGCCTTCGCCTGCTGGGGCTGGTGGCGGCGGCGCGAGCACAAGTACCGCGAGCGGTCCCTGCCGGTGCTCGCCTTCGTGCCGTTCCTCGGCTTCGGCATGCAGTCCTACGGCGGCGAGATGGCGCTGCGGGTCTTCATGTTCGCCCTGCCCGGGGCCGCCCTGCTCGCCGCGCTCGCGCTCTTCCCGCGCACCGGCGCCACCGCGGAGGAACGGGACAAGGACCGGGTGAGCCTGGCGCCGCTGGCCGCGCTGATGGCGGGCCTGCTGCTCATGGGCGGCTTCCTCGTCGCCCGGTGGGGCAACGAGACCTTCGAGCGGATCCGGCCCGGCGAGGTCGCGGCCATGGACTACGTGTACGCCCACGACAGGCCGACGGTACGGCTGCTGTGGCTGAGCAACGACCCGGCCACCAACGTCACTCCGGCCATGCCGTGGGGCGCGCGGGACATGGAGCGCGTCGACTACGTGCCCACCCTGGCGCCGACCGACCCGGTGCTGGTCTCCGGACTGGTCAAGTCGCTCAAGGACGCGGGCCCGAACGCGTACCTGATGGTCAACCGCAGTCAGGTGACGTATCTGCGGATGGACGTGGGCTACTCGGCCTCCTGGGAGTCGCGGCTGGTGCGCCACCTCGACGACCGGCGGGAGCTGAGGAAGGTCCTCGGCAACGACGACGTGAGCCTGTACGGGCTGCGCGAGCAGCCCTCCGGTCCCGTGCCCGAGCCGAACCCGGGGCCGATCGGGCCGCGGGTGACGTGGACGCCGTGGTCGGTGGTCGGCGCGCTGGCGGCGCTGGCGCTGACCGTGATGCTGACGGCCCGGGAGCTCACCCGGGTCGTGATGCGGCCCAGTGTGCGCCGGCTGCGGTGGCTCCAGGGCAGCTTCTGGTTCTCGCTGCCGCTGCTTGCGGTGCTGTTCGCCTCGCTGGTGCAGCGGTTCCTGACCCTGGGAGGCGGCTGAGCGGACGGCGGGCGGAGCGGCTGCGGCGGGCTACCGCCGCAGCCACTTCACCTCGTACGCCTTCATGTCGAAGCGCCTGCCGTCGACCTGCGCGCTGATCGTGCGGTTCAGGGTGTTGACCACCAGGACCGTCCGGTCGTCGGCCAGGACGCGCACGTTGGGCACGTCGTCCGGGGCGACGGAGACCGTCCGGTACCCGGTGCCCGGCGGGAACGCCCGGTGGAAGCGGGAGACCAGGTCGTGCATGGGCAGCGCCCGGCCGCCCCCGGAGGAGTCGGTCGGGGTCCACAGGCAGCCGGGGCAGTCGCCCGTGCGGTTCTCGGGGTTCCAGTAGAAGCCGGTGGAGGCGCCTCCCCTGGCCATGGCGATCAGGCCGGCGGCCTGGACGGCGACGCGGTGCGGTTCGGACCAGTCCTTGCGGTCGTCGTTGCGGTCGGCGGGCTCGACGTAGTACTCAGCCCACCACAACGGCAGGCCGCCCGTCTGCCGTCGCACCCAGCGGCCGACGTCCGTGAGCTTGTCGGTGGCGCGGAACTCGTCGGGCAGCAGGTCGTCGTCCTTGGTGTAGCTGGAGCCGTCCACGACGACGAAGTCGGCGCCCGCCTTGTGCTCGTTCCAGTAGGCGAAGGCGTCCAGGACCCGCTGGTCCATGGCTCCCCAGGGGCCCCGCAGGACGGTGGAGGCGTCCTGCTTCTGCCGCGGGTCGACGCTGTCCATCACCAGGTACGGCCCGCCCACCATGATCTTGGGGTCGACCCGTTTGAGCGCCTTGTAGACGAGGTTGTAGAGGTCGGTGTAGCCCTCGTAGTCCCAGCGGCCCTCGGCGTTGTTCCAGAAGCCCTTGAACTCGTTCCAGACGATGAAGTGGCGTACGTCCGGGTAGCGCTTGGCGACGGTCGCGGCGAGTGCCGCGTAGTCCTTGTAGTGGCCGCGGGTCGGGGCGGTCTCCAGGGCGTCCTGGCTCCAGTCGGTGTTGTCCACGCCGGCCCGGCCGCCCTTCATCCAGTCGGGCGCACAGCACAGCGTGATCACCGGGGTGCCGCCCGAGGCGCGGACGAAGTCGATCCGCCGGTCCAGTGCCTCGAAGTCGTAACGCCCCTTGACCGGCTCGGGGTTGTCGGCACCCCAGCCCATGATCGCCTGGTTCTGCGGCAGGCCGCCGTCCCGCGCCAGCAGCTCTCCGGCCCGGCCGGTCGCGGCGGCGCTGCCCTCGTCGGCGCTGAACTGGGTGTGGGTGAAGCCCCAGCCGACGTCCGGCCCGTCGTCTTCGGGCGGGGTCGCCGGTGTCCCGTGCACCCTGCCGCCGTCGCGTGTGGTGCCCTCGGTGCTCGCGCCGCCGGGAAGCGTGCTGAGCAGGGCCACGACCAGGGCCACCGCCGTCACTCCCGCGCCGAGCAGCGCGGTGAGCCGCCACCGCCCCGCCTCCGGATTCCCCCCATGACGTCTCATCAAGGACAACAGTACGGGCGGACATCATCCACGGGACAGGGTTCGGGCAGGCTCGGCCCGCCGGGTACTTTGCCGGAGCGCCGGGCGCGGGACGCGCGGGGAAACCGGGTGCGCACGGCGGCCGTGTGACAGATCATGGCGGCATGTCCGCGAACCCGCACGACGCTCTGCCGATCCGGCTCAACGTCGACGACTCCGACTCGCCGTCCGACGTCGTCGACGCGCTGTTCCTCGGCCGCTTCGCGTCGGGCGAGCAGCCGTACTCGCACGCGGTGAACATCGACCGCGTGCGCCCCGGCGCCGCCCTGCTGCCCCAGGACGCCCGGGTGCTGCGCGCGGCCCGCGACGACGACCGCAGCGCGACCCTCGCCGAGGGCGAGGGCTGGACGCTGCTGGTCTCCCGGTGGAACCGGGGCGCCGACGTCACGGTCACCGCGACCAGCGCCGAGCTGGCCGAGAAGGTGCTGGAGGAGGCGACGGACGGCGCCGCGGACGAGCCGGCGCCGCAGCCGGAGAACGTGACGATGGGCTTCTGGTACGTCTCGCCCCGGCGCGGCCCGCACCGCACCACCCGGCAGATCTCGGCGGGCACCTGGGACGAGCTGCGGCCGAACTACACCGCCCCGGTCGCCGACGCCATGGACCGGCTGATGAAGACGACCCCCGAGGACATCGCGGGCCGGCTGCTCCTGCTGCACGGCCCGCCGGGCACCGGCAAGACCTCGGCGCTGCGGACCCTGGCCCGGTCCTGGCGCGACTGGTGCCAGGTGGACTGCGTGCTGGACCCGGAGCGGCTGTTCGGCGACGTCGGCTACCTCATGGACATCGCCATCGGCGAGGAGGACACGGCGGGCAAGGGGCGCTGGCGGCTGCTCCTGCTGGAGGACTGCGACGAGCTGATCCGGGGCGAGGCCAAGCACACCGCGGGCCAGGCGCTGTCCCGGCTGCTGAACCTCACCGACGGCCTGCTCGGCCAGGGGCGCAACGTGCTGGTCGGGGTGACGACCAACGAGGACCTGGAGCGCCTGCACCCGGCCGTGGTCCGCCCGGGCCGGTGCCTGGCCCGCATCGAGGTGGGCCCGCTGACCCGCCGCGAGGCGGTGGACTGGCTGGGCACCGAGGAGGGCGTGGGCCGCGAGGGGGCGACCCTCGCCGAGCTGTACGCGCTGCGGCGGGGCACGTCGCCGACGGCGCTGCCCGAGCCGCGCGAGGGGGCCGACGCGGGCCTGTACCTGTGACGGGTCCCCGGGTGGGCACCGGTGCTTTGATGGGCGTATGACCCTGTTCGTCGGGACGTCGGGCTGGCAGTACAAGGACTGGCGGGGCGTGCTGTACCCGCAGGGGTGCCCCACGCGGCTGTGGCTGGAGGAGTACGCCGCCGCCTTCGCCACCCTGGAGGTCAACAACGCCTTCTACCGGCTGCCCGCGCGGGAGACCTTCGAGGCCTGGCGGGAGCGGGTCCCGGCGGACTTCGTGGTCGCGGTGAAGGCGAGCCGGTACCTCACCCACATCAAGCGGCTGAAGGACCCCGAGGAGCCGGTGCACCGCCTGATGTCGCACGCGGCGGGCCTCGGCGACCGGCTCGGTCCGGTGCTGCTCCAGCTCCCGCCCAACCTGCGCGCGGATCCGGACCTGCTGGACGCGTGCCTGGCGTGCTTCCCGTCCGGCACCCGGGTCGCGGTCGAACCGCGCCACGCGTCGTGGTGGACGCCGCGGGTGCGCGAGGTCCTCCGGGCCCGGGGCGCCGCCCTGTGCTGGGCCGACGCCTACGCCCGCCCGGTCACGCCGCTGTGGCGGACGGCCGGCTGGGGATACGTCCGCTTCCACGTGGGCCGCGCCCGGGCCTGGCCGCACTACGGCCGGCGGTCGCTGGAGACCTGGGTGGACCGGATCGCCACCACCTGGCCGGGCGAGCGGGACGTGTACGCCTACTTCAACAACGACCCGACGGGGGCGGCGGTCCAGGACGCGGTGGTGTTCGCGCGGGCGGCCGGGAGGGCGGGCCTGGCGGTGACCCGCACCCCGGCGCTCATGGGTGACCGGCCGAAGGTCCCGCCGGGCCGGTGACGTCGCACGGCCGCCGCCCCTGAGGGCCCTACCGCTCCCCGTAGGCCGCCCGCAGGGCGTCCCGGACGGCGGCGAGCGCGTCGTCCTCGGTGAGCCCGAGCCGGCGCACCCGCTCGGCGTACGCGTGGGCGGCGGCCGCCGTCTCCCGCGCCGCCGCCGAGTCCGCGGCGGCCACGAACGTGCCGTTGCGCCCGCGCGTCTCGATCACGCCGTCCGCCTCCAGCGCCCGGTAGGCCTTGGCGACGGTGTTCGCCGCGAGCCCGAGCGACTCGGCCAGCCCGCGCACCGTGGGCAGCCGGTACCCCACCGGCAGCACCCCCGACCGCGCCTGCTCGGAGATCTGCGCCCGCACCTGCTCGTAGGGGGGCGCCCCGTCCTCGATGTGGATCTTCAAGGTCACGGGGTGATTGTCCCGCACGCGTACGCGTCCGACCCAGCGGAAAATAGGAGGCGCCCCGGCGGTCCCCGCCGTAGCGTGCCCCACCATGACCGTGATGATCCGGGAGCTGCGCCCCGACGTGCCGGCCGACCTCGAGGGCTTCGCCCGCGTCCGGCACCTCGCGTTGCCGTACATACTCGTCACCCCCGACTCGCTCGTCCACGACCTCACCCGCATGCACCCCGACGCCCACTACCGGCCGCTGGTCGCCGTGGCGGACGGCGAGGTGATCGGCACCGCGCAGGTGCACCTGTCCCACGAGAGCACCGAGCCCGGCCAGGGCAACGTCAACGTGTACGTGCACCCCGGGCACACCCGCCGCGGCGTCGGCACACTGCTCGTGCGGGCCGCCGAGGAGCACATGGCGACGCACGGGGCGGCCCGGCTGCACTCCTGGGTCCTGGACGAGCCGGGCAACCGTGCCTTCGCCCGGTCGCACGGCTACCGCCCCAGCCGCTCCGCCTACTTCCTGCGCCTGGACCTGGCGAACGGCACGCTCCCCCCGCTCCAGGACCCGCCCCCGGGCGTGGAGCTGCGCCGGGCCTCCGACTACGCCGACGACCCGCGTCCCCTGTTCGAGCTGGACGCGGAGACGACCGCGGACGAGCCGGGCGACGTGGACTTCGAGTTCACCGACTACGAGGCCTGGCTGGAGGAGACCTGGCGGCACCCGCTGCTCGATCTGGAGCTGACCTCGGTGGCGGTGGCCGACGGCCGGCCCGCGGCCTTCACCGCGGCCCGCACCGACGGCGGCACCCGCTACAGCACCGGCATGACGGGCACCGCCCGCGCCTTCCGCGGCCGGGGCCTGGCCAAGCTCGCCAAGAACGACTCGCTGCACCGCGCCCGGGCCGCCGGGTACACGGAGGCGTTCACCGGCAACGACACCGGCAACGCCCCGATGATCGCGATCAACGAGTGGTTCGGGTACGAGGTCTGCGCGACGGAGGTGCGCCATGTCCGCGAACTCGGCTGAGACCGGCGGTCGCCCGCAGGCGCCGGCGGAGGTGGAGGTCGTCCTCGTCAAGGGCGGCCGGGTCAAGATCCGCTACCGAGGCGTGCTCGTGTCCGACGACGGCACGCGCGTCACCGTCCGGGCCGGTTGGGCGGGCGAAGGCGTCCGCGACTTCGGCTTCGTTCGCTTCGAGCCGGGCGACGTCTTCACCGAGCACTACTGGCGCGACCGGTGGTACTCGGTGAAGGAGGTCCGCGACGCCGGGGGCGCGCTGAAGGGCTGGTACTGCGACGTCACCCGCCCCGCCACCCGCTCCGGCACTGACCTCGTCGTCGAGGACCTCGACCTGGACCTCTGGCGCTCCGCCGACGGCGCGGACGTACGGCGTCTGGACGAGGACGAGTTCACGGCGAGCGGCCTGGCGGACAGCGACCCCGCGGCCGCGGCCGCCGCCCTGGCCGCCCTCGACGAACTGGAGGGGCTGGCCCGCGCGGGCGGCTTCGAGTCGCTGCTGACCTGATTCCCGCGCCGACGCGCGCCGGCTCAGTTCGAGGCCACCACCGCGTACCGCTCGTCGTCCACCTCCCGGCCCCACAGCCGTGCGTCGGCCGACAGTGACTCCAGGTGGATGTGTGCGGCGAGTGGCCGAAGAAGCATGGTCAGCCGGTCCGGGGGTATGCCGACGGGGGTGAGCGTGCCCCAGACACCCGAAGCACTGCCCGCCCACCGGCGGGTCCACCGCGTCACCGACCAGCCCCAGAGTGACACCCACCACTGACAACCGAATCGTGACAGCCGCCACAGACAGACCCGCACCGATAAGCGACTCTCGCCCGAAAGGTCCTACCTCCGTACGCAGACGGATCCGGTAGGCCTCGAAGGAGGCAGCCATGCGCCGAGCGACAGTGCACAAGCCCCTGAGGAAGACGGACACCCGCCGCGTCCGCGAGGAGGCCGACGAGCGCCCCGCAGGACGGCCCGAGGTCCGCAAGGACATCGCGCGCACGTGGTGGCCGGACACATGACCGGCGGCCGGGCCGTAAGACGTGTCGGACCAGCCGCTTGCGGCACTGGACTCGCAGCCGGACCGCAAAGGGCCCGAAGAGCCCGAAGCCGGCGGCCTGCCGGGCGGCGGTCGCGGCCGGGGGCGGGCGGGGCCCGCCCGGTGGCTCAGGACGGGCAGGCCCCGCGGCACGTCAGCTGAAGACCGACAGGCAGGTGGTGGCGGTGGCGTGCGCGGGATCGAGCGCGTTGGCCACCTCGTGGAAGGCGACGCGGTCGATCGTGCCGATCGCCACGTGCTCGGACAGGTCGACCGCGCACAGGTCCTGCAACAGGACGTTGCGCACGTCGGGGCCGCTCAGGTACTGGCTGCGCCACGGCGTGGCCACCTCGTCGTACTGGGTGGCGATGACCGTGTAGTGCACGCCGGGCACGGTGTCGCCGCCCGCGTTGAGCTTGGTGAGGAAGGCGGACCCGGTTATCTGGTCGGCGAGGCCGGGGGTCGCGGACTTGAGCAGGTCGCTCGCGCCCGGGAAGTAGGGCAGGAGGTTGGTGAGGCCGCTGAGGGTGGTGCCGTGGTTGTCGGGTGCGATGCCGACGAGGGCGTTCACCTTGGCGGCTCCACCGAGGAACCTCAGGTAGTAGCGGGGCATCATCCCGCCCTGTGAGTGGCCGACGAGGTCGGCCTTGGCGGCGCCGGTCGCGGCGAGCACCTGGTCGACGAACGCGGGCAGTTGCTCGGCCGACTGGTCGATGGGGCCGAGGCCGTGGAAGAGCGGGACGCCCGGCAACTGGCCGTAGTCGAGGGAGAAGACGCAGTACCCGCGGTCCTTCAGGTACGGCGCGAGGGACAGCCAGTTGTCGACGGAGTTGCCGAAGGTGCCGTGGACGAGGACGACGGGGCGGGGGTGGGCGGCGGAGGGCTTGCAGCTGTAGTCGTTCCAGCCCCTGCTCGGAGCGCCGGCCGCATGGACGGTGGCGGCGGGGGCGACGGCGAGGGCGGCGGCCAGCAGCAGGGCGGCGAGGGGTCTGAGGGCGCGCTTGAAGGGCAGCATCGAGTGATCTCCTTGCGGCTCAAGGGAGGTGCGACGGCACTACGCCCTGTGATCCGGATCACGGGATGCTGTTCACTCGTCAAGTTACGGACGAGTAGCCCAACTGTGAAGTTACGCGTCAGTAAAAACTTCCGCGGGTGACCGGGGGTCGTGATAACACTCCTGACGGACCGTCACGAATACGTCGCCGAGGGCCCGTTGCCATGGGCTCGGGAGGCACGGCCGTTTCCTATAGGTTCGATCACATCCCGTTGGAGGACGGGCCCGGACCCACGCGCGAGGGAGCTCGCATGGCCTACATCCACCGCACCACCATGACGCCCACCAAGCTGGGGTTGCTTGCCGACTGGCTGCCGAAGCAGAGCTGGTACGTGGGCGGCGCACCGACGCCGGAACTGGTCAAGGCCGGCGGGTTCCGCCTGGACGATCCGGAGGGAGCGGTCGGGATCGAGTTCATGGTCGTGGTGGACGCGACCGCGCAGGAGCCGGTGGCGTATCTGGTGCCGATGGGCTACCGCGGTGCGGCGCTGGAGGGCGTCCCCGGTGAGGCACTGATCGGCACCTCCGAGCACGGGGTGCTCGGTACTCGGTGGATCTACGACGGCGTCCACGACGCGGTGGTGATGGCGCAGTTGCGCGCGCTCCTGCGCGGCGAGGCGATACCGCAGCACCAGAGCAGGAGTGACACCCCCGACCCGACCGTCACCGTGCACGGCACTGACCCTGACGGCGGGCTCGACGTTCGCATCAACCGCGTCCTGCGGCCGGCGGAGGCCGCGCGGGAGTCGTCCGGATGCCTCGTCGCCGGGTGGACCTGGCCGGACGGCACGACCGCACGGAGCGTACTCGCGACCATGGCGTCACGGTAGGAGATCGCGCGGGCAGTTGGCGGGTCCGGCTGTGCGCCCACGCCATGAACGGCGCCGCCGACGTGCACGCCCGCACCGACGAACGGTCAGTCCGCCAGAGCGGCCGGCCGTACGGACTCGGGTCCGAAGCGGCGACGGGCCCGGTCCGCGGCCGCTTCGGCGGCGCGGGCCCGGGCGTCGCCCGGATCCAGCGAGAGCTGCGCGTAGGCACTGCCGGCCGACAGCAGGTCGTCGGCACGGATCGCGTAGGCGCGCACACGCGCCCGCTGCAACCCGAGCACGGCCAGCAGCCCCAGGGCGGTCGCGGCAAGGACCGGAGAGTGATTGGTGGGTTCCGGCAGCGTGCGGGTGCGCGTGGTGGAACTGCGGTCGGCGTACCGCACCGTGAGGGTGAGCCGGCCGGCGACCCGGCTCTCACCGCGCAGGCGTTGGCCGATCCGGTCGGCAAGTCCCAGGACCGCCCGGTGGTGTTGTGCGGGGTCCAGGCAGTCCCGCTCCAGCACGAGATCGGCGACCAGGTGCTCCGCCGGTTCCGTGCGGGCGACCGGGCGGGGATCGTGACCGCGGGCGCGTTCGGTCAGCAGACGGGCGGGACCCGCGCCGAGGAGCCGTTGCAGGGTCACCGGGGGCAGGTCGGCGATCTGACCGATGGTGTGCAGGCCGTACCTGGCGAGCGTCGAGGCCGTGGCGCGGCCGACCCCGGGCAGCGCGGTGAGCGGGCGCGGATACAGCCATTGGGCGGCCCGGTCCACGGGGACCCAGGTGGTCTCCTCCGGCGCGGAGGCGTCGGCCGCCATGGCCGCGAGCATGCGGTTGCCGGCGAGCCCGGCGCTGCTGTCGATGCCGTAGAGGGCCTTCAGCCTGATCTTCGCCAGCTGGACCACGTCGTAGGGAGACAGGTCGAAGTACCGGAGCGCCGACGTCAGGTCCAACTGCACGGCGTTGGGCGGGACGGCCTGGACGTGGGGCGTGATTCCGGACATCAGTTCGATTACATCGGCGTACTGGTCCTCGGTCAGCGAGGCATGCAGATGGAGGTGGGCGATGTGCCGCTGACGTGAGGTCATCCCGCACTCCCCGGACTGCGGTGGCCGAACTTCTTCAGGTCGGCCGAACGGCTGCCGGCGGGCTGCAGATCGGCGTACGGGTGCAGCCGGGCACCGGTGGTGCCGTTCACCAGGGTGCGCCGCGGCTGCGCGGGGGTCGGGTGCGGGCGGTCGGCGCCGAGGAGGGCGAGCGCGGCCTCGGGACCGTTGTCGCGGCGGGCCGCCGCGATCTCGTCCAGGTCCCACGCCATCGTGCCGACGACGGTGCGGCGGGTGCCGCGGACCTGGACCGTGCCGCGGACCAGCAGCAGCCCGCTGTGGAAGACGGTGTGCGCGCAGGCCGGGTGGGAGTCCTCGAAGAACGCCAGGTCGACCAGCCCGGAGCCGTCCTCCAGGGTGACGAAGATGATCCGCTTGCCGCTCGCGATCGGCGGGGTCTGGGTCGAGGCCCGCACACCGGCGACGAGCACCTGCTGACCGGCGCGCATCCCGGCCAGGTGCGCCGCGTCGGTGGCGCCGATCTCGCGCAGCAGCCGGTGGTGGTGCCCCATCAGATGCCTGGAGACGTCGACGCCGAGGGTGTTCAGCTCCGCGCTCAGCGCCTCACGACCGGTCATCTCCGGCAGACCGCTCGGCTCCGCGCCGCCGACCGCGCCCGCTTCGATGGGCAGTTGTCCTGATCCCGCGGTCCGGTTGCGGGACTGCCGGTGGAGTTCGGCGATCTGCAGCAGCAGGTCGCGGCGGGTGAGCCGGCCGTCGTGGAGGCAGCTCAAGGCACCGATCTCCGCGAGGCGTTCGGTGGTGGGCCTGCTGGGGCGGGCCCGCTGCCAGAAGTCGGACAGCGATCCGTACGACTGGCCCTCCTCGATCCGGGCGCACTCCTCCTCGCTGATGCCGTGCACCGCGGACAGCGCGAGCCGCACTCCCCACTGCTCCCCCTCGGCCTTCTCCACGGTGTGCTTCACCTTGGAGCGGTTGATGTCGACGGGCAGGACCTGCACGCCGCGTCGGCGGGCGTCGGAGACGAGAACACGCTTGGGCCACATACCGGGGTCGTGTTCGAGTAGGCCTGCCAGCAGGAACGCCGGGTAGTGCGCTTTGAGCCAGGCGCTCTGCAGGGCCGGTACGGCGAAGGCGACCGCGTGCGCCCGGCAGAAGCCGTACGCCCCGAAGGCCTCGACGGTCTTCCAGACCTCGTCCCGGACGGCCGCACTGTAGCCGCGCGCGCATGCCAGCCGATCGAACCAGGCCCTGATCCTGGGCAACCGGTCCTTGTCACCGAGCGCCCGCCGGGCGATCTCCGCCAGCGCCCGGTCGCAGCCGGTCATCACGGACAGCGTCTCGATGATCTGCTCGTGCCAGATGGTCACGCCGTAGGTATCGACGAGCACCGGCTCCAGATCCGGATGGGCGTACGAGGGTGTGCCGCCGTGCCGGGCGGCGATGTACCGCTCGGGCATGCCACCGGCGACCGGACCGGGCCGGAAGAGACTGATGTCGGCGATGACGTCCTGCGGATCACGCGGCTGCATCCGGGCCAGAAGATCCTGCTGCCCGGGCGACTCGAGCTGGAACAGACCCAGGGTCTGGCTCTCCTGGATGAGCTTGAAGGCGAAGACGTCGTCGAGCGGCACCTGCCGGGGGTCGTCCAGGTCGATGCGGTTGCCGGTGGCCCGTTCGATCTCGGCGACGGCGTGGGCCATGGCGGACTGCATGCGCACGCCCAGGACGTCGAGCTTGATGTTGCCCAGCGCCTCGATCTCCTCCTTCGCTGCCATGGCCATGGGGTAGTCGCCCTGCGGGGTGGGCTGCACGGGCAGCCGGTCCAGCAGGGTCGCGTCGCTGACGACCACGCCGCAGGGGTGCATGGCCATGCCGTGGACCAGGGAGTCGAGGCCTTCGGCAAGCTCCCACAGGGGCCCGTACCGGTGTGCCTCACCGGCCAGTTGCCGCAGCTCGGGCAGCTCGGCGAGCGCGCCGGTGATGTCGCAGGCCCGCAGGTGCGGGAAGCTCTTGGCGATCCGGTCGACGTCGGCCGGGGCGATCCCCAGCGCGAGCCCGGTGTCGCGCAGGGCCCGGCGGGCGCGGTAGGTCTCGGGCATGGCGGTGACCGCCACCCGTTCCTTCCCGAACCGTTCGAAGATCGCGTCGTAGCACTCCAGCCGCCGGGCGGACTCCACGTCGATGTCGATGTCGGGCAGCGAGCCCCGGCGCACGCTCAGGAAGCGTTCGAACAGCAGGCGGTGGTCGAGTGGATTGGCGGTGGCGATGTCCAGCGCGTGGCAGACCATCGACCCGGCACCCGACCCGCGGGCCGCGACCCGGATGCCCTTCGCCCGGATATCGGCGACGACCTGGCCCACCGCGAGGAAATACGAGTCGTAGGACAGCCGGGAGATCACGTCGAGCTCTTCCTCCAGCCGCTCCAGCACGGCACGGTCGCGGTCCAGGCCACGCCGGAGCAGTCCCTCCTCGCACCGCCGGCGCAGCAGCCGCGCGGCTTCTCCCGCTCCGGGTCCGGCGCCGAAGAGGGCCGGTTCCGGGAAGTGCCGGGCGCCGAGCCCGAGGTCCGCCGCCGGATCGACGACGCACGCGGCCGCCGTGGCGGCGGTGTCCGCCAGCAGACGACGCGCCCGCCGGACATCCGCCCCGGCGCACTCGGCGACCATCCGCGCCACGCCCGCCATCGCCCTCCCGTCCTTGAGCCAGCGCTGTCCGCCGTCCAGGTGGCGCCGGTCGATCGGGCGCAGCAGCCGCGCGGCGTCCAGGACATCGGCGAGCCGATGCTGTTCGGGATCGGCGTAGCGGACGGCGTTGGAGAGCACGGCGGTCGTACCGGTGCGGTCGGCCAGCGCCAACGTCCGGGCAGCCAGTCGAAGGGATCCCGGACCCATGCCGAAACGTTTCTGCGCAACAGCTTCCAGCCGGACCCCCCTCCCGAAGATCTCCTTCCAGGGCGCCAGCAGCCTCACCGCGACGTCCTCCCGCCCCACCGACAGGGCCCTCACCGGCTCCGAGAGCGGCCCGAGCAGGGCCACCAGGCCGGGACCGCCGTACTCGCGCAGCGCCTCCCACGGCACCACCGGCGCCCTGCCCCCGAGGGCGTCGGCGTGGGCGGCCGAGGTGATGCGGCACAGCCGGGCCCAGCCCTCCCGGTTCTGCGCGAGCAGCACGAACCGCAGCGGCGGCTCGACCACGTGCGCACCACCACGCACCGGAGTACGGCGCCGCTGCCCGGGCGGTGGAGGCGCGAGCGCCGCCACGGCCAGGTCGACACCGAAGACCGGCCGGACCCCCTCTTTCGCACACGCCCGGGCGAAGCGAACGGCACCGGTGACCGTGTCCCGGTCGGTCAGCGCGAGCGCCGCCACGCCCCGCTCGGCCGCCCTTCGCACCAGGTGCTCCGGATGGGCGGCGCCATAGCGGGCGGAGTAACCGGAGGCGACATGCAGATGAGCGAAGCCCGCCATGTCACACCTCCTCCACTCCACCCCTTTTCAGCTATATGCCCGATACGTTCATCGTACGCTCGTTCGATTACTCTAACCCTCGTCACCCTTGGTCGGCGACTTCGATTCGAACATATCAGCGATTACCAGGCGAGGAGGGCACCACCGGAAACGACTGCCGGGCAACGGCTTGCAGCAGAGACGGCACTTTCCGTGACCGGTCGGGTTCAGGTCACCTGTCGGTGTGCGGGGCCGTCGCGGGCAGTTCCACCGTGACGCGGATCCCGCCGGCAGGGCGCGGGGTGAGGGTGAGTGTTCCGTCGTGTGCGTGGGCGATGGTCTCGACGATGGCCAGGCCGAGGCCGACGCCCGCCTGGTCGGCGTGTGTGCGCTCGGTGCCGCGCTGGAACGGTTCGGTGAGTGTCGAGGCCAGCTCGGGAGTGAGCTTCTCGCCGGTGTTCTCGACGGTGAGCACCACCGTCCCGGGGCGGACGCTGGTATCGACCCACACGGTGCCCTGTTCCGGCAGGTTGTGGACGATCGCGTTGTGCACGAGGTTCGTGGTCAGTTGCAGCAGGAGCGCCTGCGATCCGGTCGTGGGGGTGATGTCGCCGGAGGTCTCGAGGGTGACGCCGTGCCTTTCCGCGAGGGGGAGGAGCGTTTCGGCGGCCTCTTCCACCAGCAGGGACAGGTCGACGGGTTCCCGGGTGAAGGATCTCTGGTTGGCGCGGCTGAGCAGGAGCAGTGCCTCGGTGAGGTTGATCGCCCGGGTGTTGACGGCGTGGAGGCGGTCGAAGACTTCGCCGGAGTCGTGGTCCGGATCGGTGCGGGCCACGTCGAGGAGCGCCTTCGAGATCGCCAGCGGGGTGCGCAACTCGTGCGAGGCGTTGGCCGCGAATCTCTGCTGTTCGGCGACGTGTGCTTCGAGCCGTTCGAGCATCGTGTCGAAGGCGTCGGCGAGTTCGCGGAACTCGTCCCTGCGGCCCGGCAGCCGGATCCGGTGGGAGAGCGATCCGTTCGTGGCCATGCGGGTGGCACCCGTGACGCGGGCCAGCGGGGCGAGCATCCGGCCGGCGAGGATCCACCCTCCCACAAGGCCGAACACCAGCAGGAACGCCAGCACCACGGCCGCCCTCGGGGCAAAAACGCGCAGAAGGTTGAACCGGACGGGAAAAACCCCAGGGGTGAGGGTGCCGGTGGAGCCGGGGACGATGAGCGCACGCTCGGGGACGTACCGCAGGAGGAACACCCACACCGCCGCGAGCAGCAGGACGCCGGCCAGCATGAGGAATCCGGTGTAGCTGAGGGTGAGCTTGAGGCGCACGCTCAATCCGGGTGCTCTATCCACGCTCGCCTCCCCCGGGTCCGGATCCACGCTCCTCTCCCTCATGTCCCTCGTGTCCCTCGTGTCCCTCGTGTCCGGCCTCCGGTTGCGTGTCGATGCGGTAGCCGACGCCCGGCACGGTGGCGATGATCCAGGGTTCGCCGAGGCGCCTGCGCAGTGCCGAGACGGTGATGCGCACGGCGTTGGTGAACGGGTCGGCGTTCTCGTCCCACGCGCGTTCCAGGAGTTCTTCGGCACCGACGACACCGCCCTCGGCTCCGACGAGGACCTCGAGCACGGCGAACTGCTTCCGGGTGAGCGCCACGTAGCGGCCGTCCCGGTAGACCTCGCGGCGGAACGGATCCAGCCGCAGGCCCGCGATCTCCCGCACGGGCGGCCTGTTGTGGGCACGTCTGCGGTCGAGCGCTCTGAGCCTGAGCGCGAGCTCGCGAAGTGCGAAGGGCTTCGTGAGGTAGTCGTCGGCACCGAGTTCGAACCCGGAGGCCTTGTCGTCGAGACGGTCGGCCGCGGTGAGCATGAGGATCGGCATGCCGCTGCCGGAGGCGACGATACGTTGGGCGATCTCGTCACCGGTCGGTCCGGGAATGTCCCGGTCGAGGACGGCGATGTCGTAGGCGTTGACGCTCAGCAGTTCCAGCGCGGTGTCGCCGTCACCCGCGATGTCGGCCGCGATCGCTTCCAGACGCAGGCCGTCGCGGATGGCTTCCGCCAGAAAGGGCTCGTCCTCGACGATCAGCACGCGCATGCTGTCGATGCTACGAGCCCGCGCATATCGTCGGCGTATCGAAAAACGCATACGCGCCGGCAACACCGCGCCGCCTTGACTGGCGGCATGACTCGAACCCCACCCGCGGCACGACCCTGTACCGACCCCGCTCAGGATCCGAGGACGCTGCGGTGACCGGCGGTGAGCGCGGACAGACGATGGCGCAGGTGGACACGGCGGAGGCGGAGACCGGACAGGGCGGCGCCGACCGCCGGGAGACGGGCATCGGGACCTGGCGCGCGCGCGTCCGCCGGGCGACACACGCCGTCTCCCGGCCGGGGCCGTGGAAGCGCGGCCCGCTGCTCGCGGCGCTGACGCTGCTGCTGGGCCTGGTCATGCTGCTGCACGCGAAGATCCCGAACCGGATCGGGAACCTCGGCAGCCTGGCGGAGACCTTCCTGCCCTGGCTCGGCCTGTTCGTCCCGGTGCTGCTGGCCGGGGCGCTGTGGCGCCGCTCCGCCTCCGCGGTGGTCGCGCTGCTGCTGCCGGTCCTGGTGTGGCTGCACCTGTTCGGCGGGCTGCTCAGCGACAAGTCCCACCCGGGCAGCGACCTCACCGTGGCCGCCCACAACGTCAACGCCGACAACCCCGACCCGGCCCGCACCGCCCGCGACCTGGCCGCCTCCGGCGTGGACGTGCTGGCTCTGGAGGAGATCACCCCGCAGGCGAAGCCGCTGTACGAGAAGGAACTGGCGAAGGCGTACCCGTACCACACGGTGCAGGGCACGGTCGGGCTGTGGAGCAAGCTGCCGCTGTCGGACACCCGGCCGATCGACATCGTGGACTACGGTCCGCTGGCGGACACCAAGCCGCTCGACAAGAAGATGACCACGAACCGGGCGCTGCGCACCACGGTGGCCACGGACCGGGGTCCGCTGGCGGTGTACGTGGCCCACCTGGGGTCCGCACGGGTGAATCCCCGGGCGGGCTTCTGGACGGCCTCACGGGACAGAGGCGCGCAGGCGCTCGGCGAGGCCGTCGCCGCCGAGCGCAATGAGCGGGTGGTGCTGCTCGGCGACCTGAACGGCACCATGGACGACCGCGCGTTCGCCGGCATCACCGCGCGGCTGCGCTCGGTCCAGGACGTGGCGGGGAAGGGCTTCGGCTTCACCTGGCCTGCGACGTTCCCGATGGTGCGGATCGACCAGATCCTGGTGCGCGGCGTGAAGCCGGAGAGCTCGTGGACCCTGCCGGACACGGGCAGTGACCACCTGCCGGTGGCGGCCGGGATCAGCTGGTGAACACCGCGACAAGGGCCGGCGCACCACCTGCCGAGGGGCGTGACGGCCATGCGAAAGCCCCGCCTCCGGACTCGGGGGGCGGGGCTTTCGTCGGCTGTGGGGAGGCCGGGGCCGGGGTCAGCCGATCTGGGCGCCGGTCGCCGAGAGGGCCTCGGTGACCGGCTGGAAGAAGGTCACACCGCCCGAGGTGCAGTCACCGCTGCCACCGGAGGTGAGGCCGATCGCGGTGTCGCCGTCGAACAGGGAGCCTCCGCTGTCACCGGGCTCGGCGCACACGTCGGTCTGGATCAGGCCGCTGACCGTGCCCTCGGCGTAGTTCACGGTGGCGTTCAGACCGGTGACCGTGCCGCTGTGCACCTGGGTCGTCGAGCCGCTGCGGGTCACCCTCTCGCCGACGGTCGCCGCGCCCGCCCTGGTGATCGCCTGCGTCGAGCCGTTGTAGAGGTTCACCGCGCTCGGGTGGTCGACGCTCGCGGTGTACCTGACCAGACCGAAGTCGTCGCCCGGGAAGCTGGACCGCTCGTTCTGGCCGATCACCGTGCCGGAGGCGTCCGACCAGGTGGAGATCGCCGCCGTGCAGTGGCCCGCGGTGAGGAAGTACGGCTGACCGTCCTTGACCACGTTGAAGCCGAGCGAGCAGCGGCCACCGGACCCGGTGATCGCGTCACCGCCCGCGACGAAGGGCTTGAACTCCCCCTTCGACCGCGTGAGTTCGGCCTTCTCGCCGAGCCCGTAGACGACCTTGCTCAGGGTGGTCCACTCGGCCGTGGAGACCGTGCTGTCGGCGGTGACGACGACCTTGTTGGTCACGGGGTCCGTCGCCCACGAGGTGCCGGGGATGGTCGCGTCCTTCTCCAGCGCGGCGCGGGCGCCGGCCAGTTCGGCGAGGGAGTTGCCCACGACTCTCGCCGTGGCGCCCGCCCGCTCGACGGTCTCGGCGCTGCTCGCGTCGAGCACGTTCACCACGAGGCTCTTCGTCTCGGCGTCGTAGTACGTGCCCGCGGCGTCGGCGCCGAGATCCCGCACGAGTGTCGAGGCGAGCTTTCCGGCCGCCACAGCCGAAAGAGTCCGGGCCTCGGGGGTCTTCACGGGTTCACTGGCGTTCGCACTCTGGAAGGTGAATCCCGCGACGAGCAGGGCGGCGACGCCCGCTCCCGCCACGGCCGCACGGCGTCCGGGTATGCGTCGGTGCTTCAACTGTCGTCCTCCTGTGGGGGGATCGGCCCGGGGGGCAGTGGGGGCCCGACGAGCCGAAAGGCGGTGGAACGGCGCCCACTATTCCGATGCCTCCCGGCAGCACACAAGGTCGACTTCTGGACGTGTGTACGTCAACGGACGTACTCCCCCTGCGTATCGGCCCGTCGACCAAGGTCACCGCGGGGCCGTTCACGCAACATTCACAGCGCAAACACCCCGTGCGGACGTCCGGCCCGCGTTCCCCTCTCTAGTGCCGCGACAGGCAACGTTTGCCCCGTCGCGGCACTAGTCCTGGCTCGAACTCGACCCCTCGGGCTCGGCATCCCCCCGGGGCTCGGACGCCGGGGCCGCCGCGGGCAGTTGCTGCTGCGCCCTCTCCAGGAACCGCAGCAGCTCGACCGGGAAGGGCAGGACCAGGGTGGAGTTCTTCTCGGCGGCGACCGCCGTCACCGTCTGGAGCAGGCGCAGTTGCAGCGCCGCGGGCGTGTCCGCCATCTGCTGGGCCGCCTCGGCCAGCTTCTTGGACGCCTGGAACTCCGCGTCCGCGTTGATGACCCGCGCCCGCCGGTCCCGGTCGGCCTCCGCCTGCCGGGCCATGGACCGCTTCATCGTCTCGGGCAGGGAGACGTCCTTGATCTCCACCCGGTCGATGGTGACGCCCCATTCCACGGCCGGGCTGTCGATCATCAGCTCCAGACCCTGGTTCAGCTTCTCGCGGTCGGACAGCAGATCGTCCAGCTCGCTCTTGCCGATGATGGACCGCAGCGAGGTCTGCGCCATCTGCGAGACCGCGAAGCGGTAGTCCTCCACCTGGACCAGTGCCTCGGCGGGCGAGGTCACCTTGAAGTAGACGACGGCATCCACACGCACCGTCACATTGTCCCGGGTGATGCCCTCCTGTGCCGGCACGGGCATGGTCACGATCTGCATGTTGACCTTGTGAAGCCGGTCCACGAACGGGACGACCAGTGTGAACCCGGGTCCGCGCACCTGCGGGCGCAGTCTGCCGAGGCGGAACACCACGCCCCGCTCGTACTGCTTGACGACCCGCGCCGCCACCATCAGGCCCACCGCTCCGGCGGACGCGAGCGCCACCCCCGCCGTCACCAGTTCCTCGACCATCACGGCCCCCCAATCCGGCACGGGCGCGCCGGCTCACGGTCCTTCGACCGTAACCCGCGCCGCGCCCAAGGGCGAGCCCCCGCACGCCGGTTGCGTACGGGGGCTTCGCTGTCGAGCGCGGGGCGGGCGCCGGACCGCGCACATCACGGCCCGGCACAGGGGGAGATCAGCCGATGTGGACCCCGTACGCGCTCAGCGCGGCGGTGACCGGCTGGAAGAAGGTCGTGCCGCCGGAGGAGCAGTTGCCGCTGCCACCGGAGGTCAGACCGTAGGCGATACCGCTGTTGGAGTAGAGCGAGCCGCCGGAGTCACCGGGCTCGGCGCAGACCGTGGTCTGGATGAGGCCGTTGACGATCTCGCCGTTGCCGTAGTTGACCGTCGCGTTGAGCCCCGTGACCTGGCCGCTGTGGATGCCGGTGGTCGAGCCGCGCCGGTAGACGGTGGTGCCGACGGACGGCGTGGCCGCGCTGGTGATGTTCACGCTGCCGACGGCGCTCGGGTGGGCCACCGAGGAGTTGGTGTAGCGCACGATGCCGTAGTCGTGGCCGGGGAAGGAGGAGCCGGCGGTGGTACCGAGCACGGTCGAGCCGGAGGAGTTCGCCCACCAGGTGCCCGCACCGTCGGTGCAGTGACCGGCGGTCAGGAAGTAGGAGTTGCCACTGTTGTCCTTGACGTTGAAGCCCAGCGAGCAGCGCCAGCTACTCGCATAGATGGCGTCGCCGCCGGAGATCAGCTTGTTGAACTTCCCGGGGGTGTGCTTGATGGTCAGGGCGCCGGAGTTGTTCCCCGCCTGCCGCTGGATCCGGGCGATGTCGGCCTGGGAGACCGTGCTGTCGACGGTGACGACGACCCGGTTGGTCTTGCTGTCGACGGCCCAGGCGGTGCCCGGGATGTCGGCCTTGAGCACGGAGTCGCTCGCGGTGGTGAGCTGCGCCGCGCTGAAGGTGGTGGGGGCGTCGGACGCGTTCGCGCTGGGGACCGCGAACGCGGCTGCGGCCACGAAGCCGGAGGCGATGGCGACCAGCCGGGTTCGTCTCGTCATGCCGCCGCGGGGGGTGGTGCGCTTGATCCTCACTTTACGTTCCTCCACAAAGGAAGTCGGGGGCCCGCGTGGGGTCGGGGCCCGTGAGGCGCAGTCAGAGGACTGCCGTTCGGATTCCGAACATGCCGTGCCCCTGACAAGCGCTGTGGGGGAGTATTCGGCCGAACGACCGGTCGGCGCAAGGGTGCCTTTCGGCCGTGCGACCATGAGCGATTCGAGTGAACTATGCGCGATCAGGCCGAATTGACATGCGGTCAACAGCGCGGCAACGACCCCGGGGCCGGCCGTGCTCTCCGGCCGCCGTCACGACGTCCTGACCCCCGCGCCCCCTATGCCCTCGCGGCGCCGTCCGGCCGGGCACTCTCCCAGGTCGGCCCGGGAGGCCCGCGCCGGACCTGCGCCGGCGGCGGGTCGCACCCGGCCGCCGAAAGGCCGCTCGCCGACGGTCGGTTCGCCCGCCTCGGCGGTGGCGGTCACGACCGCCCCGCCCGCGATCGTCCAGGCCCGGGAGATGTCCGGAACTCGACGCTCCGGATAGTCCACGGGCCCGCACCCGCCGCTCCGGGCGGGCGGGACGGAAACGCGGCCACCGCCCCGGTACGGGGCCCACGGCACTGCTTCCACTGGTCGGACAGGTCCCTCATGAGATGAGCCCTTCCATACGCGGCCCGGCGGCCAAACCCCGCCACCCGCACCCCGTCCGGACCCGTGACCCGCGGGCGGCCGGCCGCGGTCAGCAGTCGCAGCACGAGCAGCCGTCACAGCAGTCGCAGCCGTCACAGCAGCACTCGCAGCCGTCGCAGCAGTCGCACCCTTCGCAGCACGAGCAGTCGCAGTTGCAGCAGCCCGAGCGCTTCTTGCCCGACCACGGCCCCTCGAACTCGTTGGCACAGCACACCTTGCAGGTGCAGCACAGCCCGACGGCCACCGCGCACCCGGCCCAGAATCCGCGCCCGCGGGGCCGCGGCGGCTCACCGCCCCCGGTGTACGGGGCGTTCGGGTCGTACGGAGCCTGCGGGGTGTACGGGCTTTGCGGCGGTCCGAACGCCCCCTCGGGCGTGTGCCCGCAGGAGTCGGTACCGAAGGCGCGGTCGACGGAGCGCGGGAGTTCGTGCACGAGCAGTCGATGGACGAGCCGCCCGTCGCCGAACTCCGCCTCGCGCAGGGCGAGCCGGATGCCGCGCACCGCGTCGTCGGCGAGCCGGCGCACCTCGCCGAGCGGCGTCCGGGTGGCGGTGAGCGGGTTCCAGGCGCCGGTGGCGGCGTCGGACGCGCGGTCCTCCACGGCGTCCAGAAGGTGCGCGAGCCGCCCGAACAGGCGCCCGGCCTCGGCGAGCGGGGCGGCGTTGCCCGGCCGTCCGGCGAGGACCGCGGTGTACGCGAAGGCCGCGGCGGTCGCGGTCTCGGTCGGCTCGGTGACGGCCAGGATCGGCGTCCCGGGGCCGGCGAGCGCCTCGACGCCGGACTGCCGGTCCACCGCGTCCAGGAGGACGGTGGTGTCGAATCCGACACCGGCCCCGGTCCTGGCGCCCGCCCGGCTCCAGCGGCCGGCGACCCGGCGCGCGGCGAGAGCCACCGGCCGGCGCGCCAGCAGTCCGTCACCGTCGGCGACATGGTCGCGCACCTTGGCCGAGGCCAGCACCAGGGAGACGGCCGCCGCGAGCCGCGGCCCCTCCCCCAGGGCGACGGACGCGGTGCGCATCCCGCGCAGCGGGCACGGCCCGGCGGTCCGCCGCAAGCCGTCGGCCCCGCCCGGGCGTTCCGCCTGAGCCTCCGTCAGGACCGAGAGCAGCAGCCCGTCGTAGTTCGTCACGATTCGCGCGAACTGTCCGTGGTCACCGCGCAGAGCCAGGCACAGCCCGCACAAATGGGCCATCCACTGCGCGCCGAGTGCTTCCCCGAGGCGGTGTCGGCAGGGCCTGACGATTCCGAACACGACCATCCCCCTTGGTGTGCTGAACGTTGAGTCGCGGCATCGTATCGACCCCTTCGTTCACCCGTACGCACCGTGCATCACCCATGTGCCGAGGACAATCATATTTCACTCTCAGTCAGCAGCCGTGTAGCGCAGAACCCTTGGGGCACACGGGCTCTCGACGTATTCGCCGTGCACCAGTACCGTCACAAACCCCCCGTGCGGCGCCTGTTCGCTTGGCGCGTTGTCAGCATCATGGATGACCATAGGGATGCGGAATGCAGAAAAGACCGCTGTGAAAGGAGGCGTCCATGGGATCGGTGCGCAAGGCGAGTGCGTGGCTCGGCCTCGTCGACGACAACGATGACGAGCGCTACTACGACGACGACTACACGGAGGGGACCGAGTCCGGGGACGCCTGGGTCACCGACCCCCGGGTGAAGGTGGCGACGGACACGGCAGAGGACAGGGGCCGCCGGATCGGCACGGTGACACCGGACAGCTTCCGGGACGCCCGCGCCATCGGCGAGCTGTTCCGGGAGGGCGTGCCCGTCATCATGAACCTGACGGCCATGGAAGCCTCCGACGCCAAGCGCGTGGTCGACTTCGCGGCCGGGCTCGTCTTCGGTCTGCGCGGTTCCATCGAACGCGTCTCCACCCGGGTGTTCCTGCTGTCGCCGGCCGACACCGAGATCGTCAACGGGGACCCGGCGGTGCATCGCTCGGACGGGTTCTTCAACCAGAGCTGAGGCAGGGCCGTACACCGGCCCTGCCCCGTCCGGGGCTCACCGGAAGGCGTCGAGCCCGGTGAGCGCCTTGCCCAGCACGAGCTGGTGCATCTCGACGGTGCCCTCGTAGGTGAGCACCGACTCGAGGTTGGTCGCGTGCCGCATCACGGGGTACTCCAGGGAGATCCCGTTCGCCCCGAGGATCGTCCGCGCCGTGCGGCAGATGTCCATCGCCTCGCGCACGTTGTTGAGCTTGCCGAAGCTGACCTGCTCGGGACGCAGGCGGCCGGCGTCCATGCGCCGCCCCAGGTGGTGGGCGAGCAGAATCCCCTTGTGCAGTTCGACCGCCATGTCGGCGAGCTTGGCCTGGGTCAGCTGGAAGCCGCCGATGGGCTTGCCGAACTGTTCGCGCGTCGTCGCGTAGTCGAGGGCGGCCTGGAAGCTGGAGCGGGCCGCGCCCATGGCACCCCAGACGATGCCGTAGCGGGCGTGGGACAGGCAGCCGAGCGGTCCGCGCAGACCGGTGGCCTTTGGCAGTACCGCGTCGGCGGGCAGCCGTACGTCGTCCAGGACCAGCTCGCTGGTGACGCTTGCCCGCAGGGACCACTTGTGCTTGATCTCCGGGGCGGAGAACCCAGGGGTGCCGGAGGGCACGAGGAAGCCGCGGATGCCGTCCTCGGTCTGCGCCCAGACGACGGCGACGCCGGCCACGGAGCCGTTGGTGATCCACATCTTGCGGCCGTTGAGGATCCAGTCGGTGCCGTCGCGCTTGGCGTGGGTGCGCATGGAGGCGGGGTCGGAGCCGTGGTCGGGCTCGGTGAGCCCGAAGCAGCCGATCACCTCGCCGGCGGCCATGGGCGGCAGCCACCTCTGCTTCTGCTCCTCGCTTCCGAACCGGTGGACGGCGTACATGGCGAGCGAGCCCTGCACCGAGACCAGGGACCTGATGCCGGAGTCGGCGGCCTCCAGCTCCAGGCAGGCGAGCCCGTACTGGACGGCGGTGGCGCCCGCGCAGCCGTATCCGGTCAGGGACATGCCGAGAGCGCCGATGCCGCCCAGTTCGCGGGCCAGTTCCCGGATGACGGGCAGCTCGCCCTTCTCGTACCACTCGGCGACATGCGGCAGGACGCGGTCGGCGGCCCACTGCCGCATGGTGTCGCGGACGGCCAGGTCCTCCGCGTCCAGCAGGTCGTCGATCCCGAGCGGGTCGGCGGGATCGAAGGGGGGCAACGGGGACGACTGCGAGGACATGAGGACACCCTCCGGCGACGGCAACTGAAACCTAGTGCCCCGGCAGGCAACGTTGGCCCCGTCGCGACGCCCGGCACTCCCCCAAGCTCTTCGAGCAGGGGGGACCCCCACTCGCCGCACCGGCCGAAAGCCCGAGTACATCCAGTACGAGGACTTCCGGCCGGCACTCCCCCAAGCTCTTCGAGCAGGGGGGACCCCCAGAGCACGCACCGGACGCCGCTCCTTGACGGGCAAACGTTGCCCGCCGCGGCACTAGCACCGCTAGTTAAACGACTCCGGCCAGACGTTACGACGTGGAGCCGCCCACGTCCAGCGTGCTCCTCTGCCGCGGCACCGCCACGGGACCGGAGCGGAGGGGCACTCAGGCCGAGACGCGGGGCCGCTCGGCCTCCCGCTGCGCGGGCAGTTCGACCGCCGGCTCCTCGCAGTGCATCACCCGCGGCAGCCGCAGCGCCATCACCGCCCCCAGCAGCAACAGCCCCGCGCTCACCAGCAGCGTGACGTGCAGTCCGTGCACGAAGGCGTCCCGGGCCGCCCGCCGCAGCGCGGCCCCGACCGGCCCGCCGAGCTGTTCGGCGACCCCGTACGCCTCCCCCAGCGAGTTCGCCGCCGCTCCGGACGCCTTCGCCGGCACCCCCGGGACATCGGCGAGCCCGGGCGCGTACGCCGCGTTCATCACCGTGCCCAGCAGGGCGATGCCCATCCCCGCGCCCAACTGGTACGACGTCTCGCCGATCGCCGCCGCTCCGCCCGCCTGCGCCGCCGGCGCCTCGCTCAGCATCGACTCGTACGCCCCGAACAGCGTCGTCTCCAGGCCGAAGCCGAGCAGCGCGAAGCCGGCGAGGAGCAGTCCCGGGTTGTCGCGCCCGCCCATCGCCGTGAGCACCACCACCGCGGCGGCGGTCAGGCAGAACCCGAAGCACACCATCCGCCGCGGCCCGAACCGCCGCAGCATCCGCGCCCCGGCCAGCCCGGCCGCCATCGCGGCGAACGTCAGCGGCAGCAGCCGCAGCCCCGTGGCGAGCGGCGACAGACCGAGCACCAGTTGCAGGTACTGCGCCGCGATCAGTTCCAGCCCGACCAGCGCCAGCATGGCCAGCACGATGCAGCCCACCGACGTGCTGAACGCCGGACGCGCGAACATCCTGAGGTCCACCAGGGGATGCGTCCGCCACCGCTGCCGCCGTACGAACATCACCAGCAGCACCGCGCCGACCACCAGCGGCCCCACGGTGAGCACGCTCAGCACCGGCTCCCCGCCGCCGAGCCGCTTCACGCCCAGCACCACACCGAACAGTCCGGCCGCCGCCAGCAACGCCCCGACCACGTCCCAGGGCCCGTCCCGGTCGCCGGTCGACTCGGGCAGCAGCAGCCGGCCCACCGGCAGACTGACCAGCATCAGCGGGATGTTGACGAGGAAGACCGACCCCCACCAGAAGTGCTCGAGCAGGAAGCCGCCAAGCAGCGGCCCGACCGCCGCGCCCACCGCGGCGACCGCGCTCCAGACCCCGATCGCCAGCGCCCGCTCGCGCCGGTCCGGGAACACCTGCCGCAGGAGCGACAGCGTGGCGGGCATGATCATGGCGCCGCCGACGCCGAGCAGCCCCCGCGCGAAGATCAGCATCTGGGGGGTCGGGGCGAAGGCCGCCACGGCGGAGGCGATGCCGAAGAGGGCGTAACCCAGCAGCAGGATCCGTCTGCGGCCCACCCGGTCGCCCAGCGTGCCGAACAGGATCAGCAGCGAGGCACAGACGAGGGGATAGGCGTCGACGATCCAGAGCAGTTCGATGGCGCCGGGCCTGAGATCCTCGGTGACCGCGGGCACCGCCACGTGCAGCACGGTGGCGTCCACCGCCACCAGCAGCAGGCTCGTGCAGAGGACGATCAGGACGACCCAGCGGTTGGCCCCGGCCGCCCGACGGCGCAGCCGGTCGGTGGCCGCGGTCGTCCCGGACATGTACGTACCTCCCAGATGAGCCCTCGCGTGCGGCGACCCGCGGGGTGGGGACTCCCCGCGACCCGGCCGGGGCGGAGCGGTGGCCCCCGACCTGCGCGACGGCGTGCGAGTGACACGTCAGGGTACGCTCATTCGCCCGAATGCCGCGTGGCCCACCTCTCAGTGCACGCGATCAACCGGTGTGGCGTACGCCACTCCCCCGCCCCCCGAGTTTCCCCGAAATCCCCCGGACGTCCCCCTGGCGTCCCCCCGGACACCCCCTCGGCGCGCGCCCCGGTGGCCGGTCCGGTTCCCGGCAGCGCCGATAATCGAGTCCGTGAGCGATCTTGCGACGCGCGTGGCGGTGGCACGTGCCGGGGCCCTGCGCCGGGCCGCCCCGGCACTTCTCGGGTACGCCTCCGTGCGCGCCACGGGCCTGATCGTCCTGGCGCTGTGGAGCGCCGGGCACGGCAAGAACTGGTACACCCTGCTGACCGCCCGCTGGGACTCGCTCTGGTACACCGGCGTGGCCGGGCTCGGCTACGGATACGAGGTACGCCTGCCGAACGGGGACGTGCACTCGAACCTGGCCTTCTTCCCGCTGCTGCCCTGGCTTGAGCGGCTGCTGGCCGCGGTCGGCCCACTGTCGTACGCCGACGCGGGCTTCGCCGTCAGCCTGGTGGCCTCGCTCGCCGCGGCCTGGGGGATCTTCGCGGTGGCCGATCACGTGTACGGCCGCGAGGTCGGCATCGGGGCCGCGCTGCTGTGGGCGGTGCTGCCGGTCGGGATCGTGCAGTCGATGGCCTACAGCGAGTCGCTGTTCACGGCGCTCGCCGCCTGGGCGCTGTACGCCGTGCTCACCGGCCGCTGGGTGACGGCGGGCGCCCTGACCCTGCTGGCGGGACTGACCCGGCCGGCGGGTCTCGCGGTGGTCGCGGCGGTGTGGGTGACGGCCCTTGCCTCGTTCGTGGGAGAGCGGAGCGCGACGGCGGCGGACGGCGCACGGGACGCCCTTCGCGCCCCGGCCGTCACCGGGCAGGCCACCGCCCGCCGTCTGCTCGGCATGGCGCTCGCCCCGCTCGGCGCCGCCGGTTACGTCCTGTGGGTCGGACACCGCACCGGCAAGGGCCCTTTCGGCTATCTCGCCGTCCAGGCCGGCTGGCGCAACGGCTTCGACGGCGGATACGCCTTCGCCCGCTTCGTCGCCGACAAGTTCACCTCCTTCCCCTCGGCCCTCGCCGGGGCCGGGCTGATCGCCGGGACCGCCGGGGTGATCTGGCTGTACGTCATCGGCGTACGGCAGCGGCAGCCGCTCGCGCTGCTGGTGTACTCGGGGGTCGTGACCGCGCTCGCCCTGTGCGCGTCGAGCTACTTCGGCTCCAAGCCGCGCCTGCTGCTGCCCGCCTTCCCGCTGCTGCTGCCGCTCGCGTCGGCCCTCGCCCGGCGGCACGTGGCCCGGTCGGCGCTGGTGGTGGGCGGCGTCGCGGTGGCCTCGGCGCTCTACGGGGCGTTCTGGCTGAACGGTTCAGGCCCCCCGTGACCGGCCCCGACCGGCCGAGGGGGCGGAATTCCATCCGGGTGCGCGGCTAACACATTCATAAGAACCGCATAAGCATCCACCGGAATGATCAAAGGAAATGCGGGACGGGGTTCGACCGTGATTGCGGATTCCGCGGATATAAAGCCCCGTTGAGAGCAATCCCACATCACGTCGTCATCACAAATCACGTGCTTCGTCAGGGAACACACCTCACTCGCTGTAACGTCGATTGGGTGCGTACCGAACGAACCCTCACCCGCCTGGACCGGGTGTTCGCCAGGCTGGACCGTGAGCCGCAGCGGCCGGCGCACATCGACACGCCGCGCATGAGCCGCCACCGGTTCGTGCTCTTCTCGGCGACCCTGGCCTTCTACCTGTCGATCGTCTGGGCGGTGATCACCACCTCGTGGCTGGTCCGGCTCGACTGGCAGGTCATGTTCTTCCGGCCGTACCAGCAGTGGCCGCAGATCCACGCGTTCCTCGACTACTACGTGGTGCTCGGCCAGCGCGGCCCCACCGCCGTGATGGTCGCCGCGTGGCTGGGCTGGCGCTCGTGGCGGCAGCACACGCTGCGCCCGCTGCTGACCCTCGCCACCTCGCTGCTGCTGCTCAACGTCACGGTCGGCGCCGCGAAGATCGGCATGGGGCGCCTGGGTCCGCACTACGCGACCGTCATCGGCTCGAACGAGATGGGCCTGGGCGGCGATATATTCCCCAGCGGCCACACCGCCAACGCCGTGGTGACCTGGGGCATCCTGGCCTATCTGGCCTCCACCCCGAGAGCGCGCCGCTGGCTGTCGGCGCTGTCCGCGGTGACGGCGCTCGGCGTCGGTCTGACCACGGTCTACCTGGGGACGCACTGGCTGAGCGACGTGCTCCTCGGCTGGGCCGCGGGGTTGCTGATCCTGCTGGCACTGCCGTGGTTCGAGCCGCTGATCGCCCGGGTCGAGGTCACCCTGTTCGACCTGCGCGACCGCTGGCGCGCCCGTCGCGGCCGCCGGACACCGGTACCCGCGCCCGCCCCCGCCGCGCCGGTCGGCGCCCCCGTCGTGCTCACCCCGCGCGCCTCCGCCTCGGACGAGAAGCCGGCGGCCCGCGAGACGGTCGGCGCCGGACGCACGTCCCGGACGTCGGGCCACCTCACCCCCGGGCGGTACACGAACCGCCCGGAGCGCACACCGGGCACCCCGGCCGGCGGCCGCAGACCGCCGCACCCCGACCGCGTCCCGCGCGGCACGGCCTCGGCGGCCCGCCCCCTGACGGGCAGTTGACGACGGGCCGCCGCGGCACCCGGAGCGCCCGCGGCGGTTCAGCCCTTCCAGGCCCGCACCACGCGGCCTTCCCTGACCTCGAAGTTCAGCCGTCCGAACCGGTACTCCATGGTGATGATCGCGCCCGGCGGCAGTGACCTGACCGTGCTCCAGCCCCGTTCACGCGCGAGCCGTTCGGCCTGTGGGGCCTCGAGGCCGACGTACGCGTCGGGGTTGTCCTGGGGTTCCGCCGGCGGAGTGGGAATCGGTGCCATACCGCCACGCTAGGCGCCGTCCCGCGGCAGGGAAAGCCCACCCCGGCACGTGGGTCACTCCGGTTCACCGCACCCCCTCCTGTCACACTTCTGTCACAGGCCGGGCCCGGCGTGCGATCTCACTCCGTCACACGGACGGGCGGATCCGTCCCTCTTCCGCAGCCCTACGAACACAATTCCCAACGGCCGGGACGGCCCGCCGGGGATATCCGGCGGAATGCGCCGAGAGAAGCGTTTCCGAACCTCACCGGGACGCCCTCGCATTCCGAATCCGCGGGCGTTCCCCGGGATCTGACGCGGCAGGGGAATTCCGCCGTCCCGCTGCTGGAGCGAGCCCCCGCCGGACAGCGACCGGGCCCCGCCCGGACGGCGGACCGGGCGGGGCGAGCAGCGCCTCTCCGGCGAGAGCCGCCGTCGTGCACGGGACGGTTCGATTCCGTTCGCCGGAGGGCGTGACTCACGCCGCAGATCACCCGTTGTCTTCTTCATGAGCCGGGTCCCTCCCGGCTCATGGGCCGGGAGCCACCCGGCTCCGCCACGCACCGCATCCCGAGGGAGCCACCCGTGCCGCGCATGCTCGACGTCAGCGACGCCGTACGCGCCGAGATCGGCGACGAAGAAGCCGACCGGCTGCTCGCCGGACAGAACGCCCCGGGCAGTTACGACTGCACGTCCTGCCGCACCCCCGGCGACTCCGCACAGGAGCGCACCAGCACCGTCCTGTTCGTCGGGGACGAGACCGCCGTCCTCGCCTTCGCCCACGCCACCTGCCTGCCCTCGCAGGTCGTCCAGGTCACCGAGGAGCAGCTGCGGGGTGCGGTCCGCTCCATCAACGCGGACACGAACCCCCCCGGCAGGGTGCCGGAGCAGACCCCGCCCCAGTGGAGCGCGGCCGAGCAGGTGCCCCAGAAGGTGGTGCCGGAGCAGGCCGTGCTCGGGGTGACCAGCGGACTCGTCCTGATCAGCGGTGAGTTGCACCCCGCCCTGGTCGTCGAGCCGACCGCGCCCATCGCGCGTCCGGGCTCGCTGGGCACCAGCGACGAGTTCCTGCCGCTGCTCGTCGAGCAGGGCTATGTCCCGGTGACCGAACTCGCCGCCGTACCGCCCGTGCTGCACGGCTGGTCGGTGCTGCTCGCCATGGGCCAGCTGCACGCCGTCCTCCAGCCCCAGGCAGGCGGCGGCCAGCCGGTGGCCTGGTGGCAGGCGCACCAGCCGCTCCAGGTCACCGACGGCTGGCGGGCTGCCGCCAACAAGCACCAGCAGGTGATCATGTTCGCCGCGCCGGTCGGGTCCATCGGCCGGCAGCCGCGGGAGGACCTGCTGCGGGACGCGCTGGACAGGGCCGCGGCGGGTGGCAGGCTGGTCGCGGCGACGCTGCCGCTCGCCGGGACCTGAGCCGCATCTCTTCCGGTTCGGGGTCGTTTGGAGATACGTGCACGCATATGACGTTCCCCGCCGCCAGTCCTACCCGCCGCCCCCTCCCCCAAGTTCTCGACTGCGCTCGGGCAGGGAGGTACCCCCGCCGCGGGCGCCCCAGGACTATCACGGTGGTCCATCGGCCACGCCGATCTACGACGCGCTCTACGCCGAGTACGTCAAGTCCTACCGGACCCTGCCGGGCGACCGCAGCGGCGAGGAGGATCTGGGCTTCGTAGCCTTCGGGAACCTGCCGCACGACACGGGCTCCACCGTGTACGGCGCCTACAGTCTGGGGGCCTACAGCACCCGCCATGTCACGGGACGGCAGCAGTCGCAGTGGCAGCGGGTCGGGACGATCGGGCGGCAGGAGAGCGGGACGCACCACGTTCCGGCGGCCCTGCCACCCGCTCCGCGCCGCGGGATCTGATCCCTTCCACGGCGAAGGGGCGGCTCTGGAACCCAAGGTTCCGGGCCGCCCCTTCGCCGTATCCGCTCCGGCTTCTCCTTCTGCTTCCTCTACTTCTTCTTCGCGCCGCGCTTCTCCCGCACCCGCACCGAGATGTGGATCGGCGTGCCCTCGAAGCCGAACTCCTCGCGCAGCCGTCGCTCGATGAACCGCCGGTAGCCGGCCTCGATGAACCCGGAGGCGAACAGCACGAACCGCGGCGGCTTGGTGCCGGCCTGGGTGCCGAACAGGATGCGCGGCTGCTTGCCGCCCCGGATCGGGTGCGGGTGGGCGGCGACCAGCTCGCCGAGGAAGGCGTTCAGACGGCCGGTCGGCACCCGGGTCTCCCAGCCCGCCAGCGCCGTCTCGATCGCCGGGACCAGCTTCTCCACGTGCCGCCCGGTCTGCGCCGAGACGTTGACGCGCGGGGCCCACGTGACCTGCGCGAGCTCGGTCTCGATCTCCCGCTCCAGGTAGTAGCGGCGCTCCTCGTCGAGGGTGTCCCACTTGTTGTAGGCGATGACGAGCGCGCGGCCCGCCTCCACGGCCATGGTGATGATCCGCTGGTCCTGCACCGAGATGGACTCGGAGGCGTCGATCAGGATGACGGCGACCTCGGCCTTCTCGACGGCGGCCGCGGTGCGCAGCGAGGCGTAGTAGTCGGCGCCCTGCTGGAGGTGGACACGCTTGCGGATGCCGGCCGTGTCGACGAACTTCCAGGTCTTTCCGCCCAGTTCGATCAGCTCGTCGACCGGGTCGCGGGTGGTGCCGGCCAGTTCGTTGACGACGACGCGCTCCTCGCCCGCCACCTTGTTCAGCAGCGAGGACTTGCCGACGTTCGGGCGGCCGATCAGGGCCACCCGGCGCGGGCCGCCGATGCCGCCCCCGCCGAACGTCTCGCGCGGCGCCTCGGGCAGCGCTTCCAGGACGCGGTCCAGCATGTCGCCGGTGCCGCGGCCGTGCAGGGCCGAGACCGGGTGCGGCTCGCCGAGGCCGAGCGACCACAGGTACGCGGCGTCCGCCTCGCCGCTCTGGCCGTCCACCTTGTTGGCGCACAGCACGACGGGCTTGCCCGCCTTGCGCAGGAGCCGCACGACGGCCTCGTCGGTGTCGGTGGCGCCGACCTTGGCGTCGACGACGAAGACCACCGCGTCGGCGGCCTCGATGGCGTACTCGGCCTGCGCCGCCACGGAGGCGTCGATACCGAGGACGTCCTGCTCCCAGCCGCCGGTGTCGACGACCTTGAAGCGGCGGCCCGCCCACTCGGCCTCGTAGGTGACGCGGTCGCGGGTGACGCCCGGCTTGTCCTCGACGACCGCCTCGCGGCGGCCGATGATGCGGTTCACCAGAGTCGACTTGCCGACATTGGGGCGGCCGACGACGGCGAGGACGGGCAGCGGGCCGTGTCCGGCGGCCTCGATGGCGCCCTCGACGTCCTCGATGTCGAAGCCCTCTACCGCGGCGAGCTCCATGAACTCCGCGTACTCGACGTCGCCGAGCGCCCCGTGCTCGTACTCGTGCTCTGCCGAGCCGTCGGGCTGGATGTCGTCGTTCATGAAGTCCGTACCTCGTCGTTCATCGTGGTGGTCGGTGGACCACCACCGGTTCGCGGTGATCCACTACTCAAGTGTCGTCCAGGGCCGTCCGGCGGATCCCGCCGGAGATGCCCTAGCGCCCGGTCAGTCGCCGGGCGTTTTCCAGGTGGTCGGTGAGCTGCTTCTGGATGCGCTCGGTCGCCTCGTCCAGGGCCCGGCGCGTGCGCCGGCCGCCGTCGTCGCCCGCCTCGAACGGGTCGCCGAAGACGACGTCGACCCGGTGGCGCAACGGAGGCAGCCCCTTTATCAACCGTCCGCGCCGCTCGGAACTTCCCAGCACGGCCACCGGGACGATCGGGGCACCGCTGCGGACCGCGAAGTAGGCGAGCCCGGCCCGCAGCGAGGCGAAGTCGCCGTCGCCCCGGGTGCCTTCGGGGAAGATCCCGAGGACGCCGCCCTGCTTCAGGACGCCGAGCGCCCGCGTGATCGCCGAACGGTCCGCGGAGTGCCGGTCCACCTGAAGCTGGCCGATGCCGGTCAGGAAGGAGCCGAGCGGGCCGACGAACGCCTCCTTCTTGATCAGGAAGTGGACCGGCCGGGGTGCCACGCCCATGACCATCGGGCCGTCGACGTTGTGCGCGTGGTTGACCGCGAGGATCACCGGGCCGGTGGCGGGCACCTTCCAGGCACCCAGCACGCGCGGGCGCCACAGCCCGTACATCAGCCCGACGCCGATCCGCCGGCCGACGTCGGCTCCGCGCTCCGACGGAGGGCCCGCCCCGGGCTCCGGCGGACGGCTCACTTCGCGGCCCGCTTCTCCTCGACGAGGGTGACCACGCACTCGATGACCTGTGCCAGCGTCAGCTCGGTGGTGTCCACCTCGACCGCGTCGCCGGCCTTGGCCAGCGGGGAGGTCTTGCGGCTGGAGTCGGCCGCGTCCCGCTTGACCAGTGCCTCGCGGGTGGCGTGGACGTCGGCGCCCTTGAGTTCGCCGCTGCGCCGGGCGGCGCGGGCCTCCGGGGAGGCCGTGAGGAAGATCTTCAGGTCGGCGTCGGGCAGCACGGTGGTGCCGATGTCGCGGCCCTCGACGACCATCCCGGTCTCCGCGGCCACGGCCAGCGAGCGCTGGAGCTCGGTGATCCGGGTCCGCACCTCCGGCACGGCGCTGACCGCGCTGACCTTGGCGGTGACCTCCTGGGTGCGGATCGGACCGGCCACGTCCACGCCGTCGACGGTGATCGTCGGGTGGGCGGGGTCGGTGCCGGAGACGATCTCGGGCTTGCCGGCCACCGCGGCGATCGCGGTGGGGTCCTCCAGGTCGATCCCGTTGGTCACCATCCACCAGGTGATCGCCCGGTACTGGGCCCCGGTGTCCAGGTAGCTCAGGCCGAGCTGCGCGGCCACGGCCTTCGATGTGCTCGACTTGCCCGTGCCGGAGGGGCCGTCGATGGCGACGATCACGGGCTGGGCGGTCCGGGCGGCGCCGTTTTCCACAGCGGGGCACCTTCCTGGTGAAGGGTGGTGGGTGGTGTGCGGGACGCGAGGGCGCCCCGCACAAGGTTACTGGCTTCCCGGAGGCCCTCTTACTGGCGGATGGCCCAGCCCCGTTCCCGCAGCGCGGAGGCGAGGACCGGTGCCGCCTTCGGCTCGACCATGAGCTGCACCAGACCCGCCTGCTGCCCGGTGGCGTGCTCGATGCGCACGTCCTCGATGTTGACCCCGGCCAGCCCCGCGTCCGCGAAGATGCGGGCCAGTTGGCCGGGCTGGTCGTCGATGAGGACCGCGACGACCTCGTACACCCGCGGCGCGGACCCGTGCTTGCCGGGGACCCGGACCTGGCCGGCGTTGCCGCGCCGCAGCACGTCCTCGATGCCGGCGGCGCCCTCGCGGCGCTTGGCCTCGTCGGAGGACTGGAGGGCGCGCAGGGCCTGCACGGCCTCCTCCAGGTCGGTGGAGATGTCGGAGAGCAGGTCGGCGACCGGCCCCGGGTTGGCGGACAGGATGTCGATCCACATCCGCGGGTCGGAGGCCGCGATCCGGGTCACGTCCCTGATGCCCTGCCCGCACAGCCGTACGGCCGTCTCCTCGGCGTTCTTCAGGCGCGCGGCGACCAGGCTGGAGACCAGGTGGGGCATGTGGGAGACCAGGGCCACGGCCCGGTCGTGGGCGTCGGCGTCCATGACGACCGGGACCGCCCGGCAGTGCGAGACGAGCTCCAGGGCGAGGTTGAGGACCTCGGTGTCGGTGTCCCGGGTGGGGGTGAGCACCCAGGGGCGGCCCTCGAAGAGGTCGGCGCTCGCCGCCAGCGGACCCGACTTCTCGCGGCCCGACATGGGGTGCGTGCCGATGTAGCCGGTCAGGTCCAGGCCCATCGACTCCAGCTCGCGGCGCGGGCCGCCCTTGACGCTGGCCACGTCCAGGTAGCCGCGGGCCGCGCCCCGGCGCATGACGTCGGCGAGCACCTCTGCCACATGCGCCGGCGGCGCGGCGACGAGGGCGAGGTCGACCGGGCCGTCCGGGGCCTCCTCCGTGCCGGCGCCGAGCGCCGCCGCCGTGCGGGCCTGCTCCGGGTCGTGGTCGGCGAGGTGCACGACCACCCCGCGCCGGGCGAGGGCCAGGGCGGCGGAGGTACCGATCAGCCCGGTGCCGATCACGAGTGCGCTTCTCACTGGGCGATGTCCTTGCGCAGGGCGGCCGCCGCGCCGAGGTAGACGTGCGCGACCTCGGCGCGCGGCCGGTCGGACTCGATGTGCGCGAGGACGCGGACGACACGGGGCATGGCGCCCTCGATGTCCAGTTCCTGGGCGCAGATCAGCGGCACGTCGACGATGCCGAGCTTGCGGGCCGCGGCGGCCGGGAAGTCGCTGTGCAGATCGGGGGTGGCCGTGAACCAGACGCTGATCAGGTCGTCGGCGGTCAGGCCGTTCCGTTCCAGGACGGCGGTGAGCAGGGCCCCGACCTGCTCGTCCATGTGGCCGGCCTCGTCCCGTTCCAGTTGGACGGCTCCCCGGACCGCTCGTACCGCCACGGCGCTGCTCCTTGCTGAGGTGAATCGGGTCTCGGACGTCCAGCCTAGTCAGACCGTGTGGGACGGGTGGGTGGCGCCCGCCCCCTGAGACAGCGTGTGAAATGGGTGGTTTATCGCGCGCTGCCCGGATTTGCTTCGACTTCACCGTATTCGATGCGAGGATGCTGCTGCTCCGCTCGGAGCTCTTCCCTCCCCCCGGAACCCCCGGAGTGATGACATGACCCAGGGCTCGACGCGGCGCACGGTTCTCGCCACGAGCGCGGTGGCGCTCGTGGCGGCGGGCTGCGGCACCAACGGCAGCAGCACCTCCGAGGCGTCACCCGCCACGGGGACGACTCCCCCCTCGGGGGCGTCGCCCACCCACACCATGGAGGGGACCGCCACCGGTCCCAAGCTGGCGAGCACGACCGACATCCCGGAAGGCGGGGGCAAGGTCTTCCCGCAGCAGGAGGTCGTGGTCACCCAGCCGACGAAGGGCGAGTTCAAGGCCTTCTCGGCGATCTGCACGCATCAGGGCTGCACGGTGAGCAAGGTCGCCGGCGGCACGATCGAATGCCCCTGCCACGGCAGCGGGTTCCGCATCGCCGACGGCTCGGTGGCCCGCGGACCGGCGGTCACCCCGCTGGCCGCCAAGCAGATCAAGGTGGAGGGCAGTTCCATCCACCTGCTGTGAGGATCCGCTCCCGGACGGCCCGTGCCTGGCCACCGGGACCGAACGGGCCGCCGACCGCACCCCGCTCCCCGCGGAGCCCGATCACCGACGCGTGGCGGACTTCCTGCGCCGTGTCCGCCACGCGTCGGCCTGCCCGGGAGACGTCCGGCCCTAGAGGTCGACCTCGTTCATCAGCATGCCGACCTCGGTGTTCGACAGGCGGCGCAGCCAGCCCGACTTCTGGTCGCCCAGGGTGATGGGGCCGAAGGCGGTGCGCACCAGCTTGTCGACCGGGAAACCCGCCTCCGCGAGCATGCGGCGCACGATGTGCTTGCGGCCCTCGTGGAGGGTGACCTCCACGAGGTAGTTCTTGCCGGTCTGCTCGACGACCCGGAAGTGGTCCGCGCGCGCGTAGCCGTCCTCCAGCTGGATGCCGTCCTTGAGCTTCTTGCCCAGGTCGCGCGGGATGGGGCCGACGATGTGCGCGAGATAGGTCTTGCGCACGCCGTACTTCGGGTGGGTCAGCCGATGCGCCAGCTCGCCGTGGTTGGTGAGCAGGATCACGCCCTCGGTCTCGGTGTCGAGGCGGCCGACGTGGAAGAGGCGCGTCTCGCGGTTGGTGACGTAGTCACCGAGGCACTGGCGGCCCTCCGGGTCCTCCATGGTGGAGACGACACCGGCGGGCTTGTTCAGCGAGAAGAATTGGTACGACTGCGTGGCCACGGTCAGCCCGTCGACCTTGACCTCGTCCTTCTCCGGGTCGACCCGGCGGCCCTGCTCCAGGACGATCTCGCCGTTGATCTCGACCCGGGCCTGCTCGATCAGCTCCTCGCAGGCGCGCCGCGAACCGTATCCCGCGCGGGCGAGCACCTTCTGAAGCCGCTCGCCCTCCTGCTCGGCGCCCGGGAAGGTCTTGGGCAGCTTGACGTCCTTCTTGCCGGCGTACCGCTCGCGGTTGCGCTCCTCCATCCGCGTCTCGTACTCGCGGGAGCGGGCCGGAGCCGTACGGCCGCCCTGCTGGGACTGCCTGGGGCCGCCCTTGGCGCCACCGCGCGCGGCTCCGCCGCGCCCTGCCTTGGGGCCGTCCTTCGTCGCACCGGGGCCGACGTCGTAGCGGCGCTCCTCGGGTCGGGGCTTGCGGGGGCGGCCCTGCCCCTGCCGCTCGTCCCTGTTGTTGCCGGCACCGCGGTAGTTGCCGCGCCCGCCGTTGTTGCCGCTGCCGCTGCTTCGCATCAAAGTTCCGTCGTCGTGTTCGTCGTGTGGTCGCCGTCTGCGCCCGGCGCGTCATCGGGAGCGTCCGGGTCGAACGACGGTACGCCCTCCTGGGTCTCGGCCTCGATCGCCTCCGCCTCCGGGAGGAAGGGCGCGAGCTCCGGGAGCTCGTCCAGACCGCGCAGGCCCATCCGCTCCAGGAAGTAGTTCGTCGTCCTGTACAGGATCGCACCTGTTTCGGGTTCCGCGCCCGCCTCCTCGACCAGACCGCGCTGGAGCAGGGTACGCATGACGCCGTCGCAGTTGACTCCGCGGACGGCCGAGACGCGGCTGCGGCTGACCGGCTGGCGGTAGGCGACCACGGCGAGGGTCTCCAGGGCGGCCTGGGTGAGCCGGGCGTGCTGGCCGTCCAGGACGAAGCCCTCGACGGCGGCCGCGTACTCGGGGCGGGTGGAGAAGCGCCAGCCGCCGGCGATCAGCCGCAGCTCGAAGCCGCGTTTCTGCACGGTGTACTCGTCGGCCAGTTCGCGCAACGCGTCCGCGATCTGCCGGCGGGGCCGCTCGAGGATCTTCGCCAGGTGCTCCTCGGTCGCGGGCTCGTCCACGACCATGAGGACGGCCTCCAGGGCCGGCTTGAGGTCGAGGCCGGCGACGGTGGTCGGGCCCGCGGACGGGTCGGTGGTCTCCTCGCTCACGCTTTCTCCTCCTGCTCGGGCTGCTCGGGCTGCTCGGGCTGCTCGGTGTCCTCCGGCTCCTTGGGCGCCTCGGGCGGACGGTCGAACTCGTCCGTCACCGTGGGCGTCCCGTCCCCGTCACGGCCGGTCCAGCGCACGGTCAGCTCGCCGAGGGCGGTCTCCTGGTCCAGGGCCACGGCCTTCTCGCGGTACAGCTCGAGGAGGGCCAGGAAGCGGGCCACGACGGTGAGTGTGTCGTCGGTGTCCGCCACCAGGTCCCGGAAGTCGGCCTCACCCAGTTCCCGCAGCCGGGCGATCACGATCCCCGCCTGCTCCCGCACGCTGACCAGTGGCGCGTGGATGTGGTCGACGTACACCTGCGGCTTGGGCCTGGGCTGCATCGCCTTGACCGCGAGTTCGGCGAAGCGTGCCGCGCCGATGCCGATGACGACCTCGGGCAGCAGTTCGGCGTGGTGGGGTTCCAGCCCGACGGTACGGGGGTGGCGCCGGCCCTCCTCGTCCAGCCGGCGGCTGAAGATGTCGGCGATCTGCTTGTACGCGCGGTACTGGAGCAGCCGTGCGAACAGCAGGTCGCGTGCCTCGAGGAGCGCGAGGTCGGCCTCGTCCTCCACCTCGGCCGCGGGCAGCAGCCGGGCCGTCTTGAGGTCGAGCAGGGTGGCGGCCACGACCAGGAACTCGGTCGTCCGGTCCAGGTCCCAGTCGGGCCCCATGGCCCGGATGTACGCCATGAACTCGTCGGTGACCTTGGACAGGGCCACCTCGGTGACGTCGAGCTTGTGCTTCGAGATCAGCTGGAGCAGCAGGTCGAAGGGCCCCTCGAAGTTGGCCAGCCGAACCGTGAACACCCCGTCCCCGGAACCGTCTGCGCCCGCCGGTTGCGCGACAGCGCCGGCCGCTTGCGCGGCCTCCGCGCCGGAACCGGCAGGGGGCACGGCCGGGCCGTCCGGCTCGGCCGCCCCGCTCTCGGTGACGTCGATCGCCGGCTCGGCCGGCTGCTCGGCGGCCGGGCCCGGCGGGCCGTTCGCGGGGAGATCCGCCGAAGGCTCAGGAGCCGGCATCGACCGCTGGGAAGGCTGCTCGGCGTCCCCGGGTGCGGGCACGGGCTCCGCGGGCACGGTCGGCGGTTCGGGACGCTCGTCCCGGGGCGCGGGCGAAACCGGCGGGGCGGGTGGGTGAGCCGGGGGTGGGGATGCCGTTCCCGGGCCGCGGCCGAGGGTACGTCTGCGGCCGGTGGGGGTGGGAGCGTCGTTCGAGGTCATGGCCGTCGCAGGCTACCGCTTACCGCCCGCTCGGACGGCTAACGGCCGCGCAGCCGCCGTACCAGGATGCTCGCCTCGCCCCGGGACTCCAGGTCGGCCAGCACCACGGCGACCGCCTCGCGGACGATGCGCCCGCGGTCCACGGCGAGTCCGTGCTCTCCGCGGAGCACCAGCCGGGCGTGTTCGAGGTCCATGAGCTCCTCGGCGGACACGTACACCGTGATCTTCTCGTCGTGCCGTTCGCGTCCGCTGGGCCGACGCGCCGCGCCGCGGCCCCGCTTGCGCGGCTGTGCGGCGGCAGAACCTTCCTGCGCCGCCGCCGAACGCCGCGCGGTGCGCTCCGCGGTCGCGGACCGGCTGCGGGACTCGCCCGCGTCCGCCGGGCCCGCGTCGACCGCCACGTGCTCCGCGCCCTCGCCGTCGCCGCCCTGCGCGGGCACCGAGTGCGGCGCGTCCTCCGCCGCGGCCGCGGCGTCGCCCTCCGCCGCGGGGGCGGGCACCCGGGCCTCGCCGCCTGCCTGGCGTCGGGGAGTGGACGGCTGGAGCGCCATTCCCCCTGTCGTACGGAACAGTTCGTCGGCCCCCGGCAGACTCACTCGGCGTGACACCGGGCGAGCACCTCCCTGGCGAGCTGGCGGTAGGCGGCGGCACCGACGGAGTTGGAGGCGTACGTGGTGATCGGCTCTCCGGCGACCGTGGTCTCCGGGAAGCGGACCGTGCGCCCGATGACCGTGTGGTAGACGTGGTCGTCGAACGCCTCGACGACACGCGCGAGCACCTCACGGCTGTGCACGGTGCGCGAGTCGTACATCGTGGCCAGGATCCCGTCGAGCTCCAGCTCCGGGTTGAGGCGCTCCTGGACCTTCTCGATGGTCTCGGTCAGCAGGGCCACACCGCGCAGCGCGAAGAACTCGCACTCCAGCGGCACGATCACCTTGTGCGCGGCGGTGAGGGCGTTGACGGTGAGCAGGCCGAGCGAGGGCTGGCAGTCGATGACGATGTAGTCGTAGTCGTCCATCAGCGGCTTCAGGGCGCGCTGGAGGGTCGACTCGCGCGCTACCTCGCTCACCAGCTGGACCTCGGCGGCCGACAGGTCGATGTTGCTGGGCAGCAGGTCCATGTTGGGGACCGCCGTCTTCAGCAGGACCTCGTCCGCGGACATGCCCCGCTCCATGAGCAGGTTGTAGACGGTGAGGTCGAGCTCCATGGGGTTGACGCCGAGACCCACCGACAGCGCGCCCTGCGGGTCGAAGTCCACGAGCAGCACCCGACGGCCGTACTCCGCGAGCGCGGCACCCAGGTTGATGGTCGACGTGGTCTTGCCGACGCCGCCCTTCTGGTTGCACATCGCGATGATCTTCGCGGGGCCGTGGTCGGTCAGCGGACCCGGGATCGGGAAGTACGGCAGCGGGCGTCCGGTCGGGCCGATGCGCTCACGGCGCTGGCGGGCCGCGTCGGGCGCGAGCGTGGCCGCGTACTCGGGGTCGGGCTCGTACTCGGCGTCGGGGTCGTAGAAGTGCCCGTCGGGCAGTTCGTCGTAGTCGGCGAAGTGGTTGTGGGGCGCGCCACTTCCGTCGCCGGCCATGGCGTTCACGTGATGGCCATCCATGCTTGGGGGTGCTGGCTGAGTCACTCCTGATGTCCGGTGACTCTGGTGGGCTGCGTAGGTGCGCACAGCAACGGAGCCGACAGCCTCGAGCCGCGTGGGGCCCTGGCCCGGCGCAGGCATTCCTGGTTGACCACCCCCGGGAGAAAATGTCGACTCATTCACAAGTCGTCTTACCTCCTTGGTGACCAGGAAACTTCTAGACAGGTCAGCGTGGCACCATGCCGACGATTGGCGACTCTATGGCGTGTCGGCGGTCCGCAGCAACACAATCCGCCGGACCCGGCCCGATGTGTCGGTAATGGAACATCCCTCTGTCAAGGGCGTACGACCGTCGCACGGCAGGTTTCACCGATGCGTGAATCGGTCGAATGGTTGCGTTCGAGGCGAGTTGACCGAGTGCGGCGAAGTGACCATACACACATCAGCCGGACCTTGTGGGACAAGGTCCGGCCGGTCGTGCGAGGTTGACGACACGTGTTGACGTATCGCCTTTCGCACCTTGGCGACTTGGCGACCGCTCAGCCGAGCAGGGACTCCAGCGCGACGTGCTCCAGGCCGTGCGCCTCGGCGACCTCGCGGTAAACGACCTTGCCCTCGTGGGTGTTGAGGCCCTTGGCCAGCGCCGCGTCACGGCGCAGCGCCTCCACCCAGCCCCGGTTGGCGAGTTCGACGATGTACGGCAGCGTCGCGTTGGTCAGCGCGTAGGTCGAGGTGTTGGGCACCGCGCCCGGCATGTTGGCGACGCAGTAGAACACCGACTCGTGGACCTTGAAGGTCGGCTCGGCGTGCGTGGTCGGGTGGGAGTCCTCGAAGCAGCCGCCCTGGTCGATCGCGATGTCGACAAGGACACTTCCCGCCTTCATCCGGGACACCAGCTCGTTGCTGACCAGCTTCGGGGCCTTGGCGCCCGGGACCAGCACGGCGCCGACGACGAGGTCGGCCTCGACGCAGGCCTTCTCCAGCTCGAAGGCGTTGGAGACGACGGTCTTGATCTTCGTGCCGAAGATCTTGTCCGCCTCCTTGAGCTTGTTGATGTCCTTGTCCAGGAGGGTCACGTGGAAGCCCAGGCCGATGGCGATCTGCGCGGCGTTCCAGCCGGAGACGCCGCCGCCGATGATGACGGCCTCGCCGGCCGGAACGCCCGGGACGCCGCCCGGCAGCACACCGCGACCGCCCGCGGCGCGCATCAGGTGGTAGGCGCCGACCTGCGGCGCGAGACGGCCCGCGACCTCGGACATCGGGGCCAGCAGCGGCAGCGCGCGGTTGGGGAGCTCGACGGTCTCGTAGGCGATCGCCGTGGTGCCGGACTCCAGCAGGGCGTCCGTGCACTCCTTGGAGGCGGCCAGGTGCAGGTAGGTGAAGAGGATCTGGTCCTTGCGGAGGCGGTGGTACTCCTCGGCGACCGGCTCCTTGACCTTCAGCACCATGTCGGCGGCGGCCCAGACCTCGTCCGCCGTCTCGAGGATCTGGGCACCGGCGGCCACGTACTCCTCGTCCGGGATCGAGGAGCCGACGCCCGCGTTCCGCTCGACGACGACCTGGTGGCCGTTACGCACCAGCTCGTGCACGCCGGCGGGGGTGATGGCCACCCGGAACTCGTTGTTCTTGACTTCGCGGGGGATGCCGACCTTCACGTCGATCACGGTCCTTGACTCAGAGAATGTGGGGCAATGTCAGACGTACCCCGGCATGCGGGGGCATACCAGGGAACACCGCAGGAGAACGAGCGGCAGAACCAGTCTAATGAAGGCTTACTCTCTGTCTAGCCTTCCATTGCATCAATCTTCAGAGGATGCACTACGGATTTCGCAGGCATTGGCCTCCTCTTCCGTCAATGGGCCCTCCGGGCCGCCGTCCTCGGCCGCAGGGACCCCTTCGACTTCGGCGTCGAGCAGCCGCCGGGCCGTTCCGCGGTGCAGGGCCGCCGCGGCCGTGTCGCCCAGCCGCTCCAGGCTGTCGGCGAGCCGCAGCCGGAGCGCCGCCTGGAGCCGTACGTCCTCGGCGCGGCGGGCCCACTCGACCGCCTCCTGGCAGGTGCGCAGGCAGTCCTCGGGCCGCCCGGCGTACTCCTGGACGCGCGCCAGCTCGCTCAACGCCCGTGCGTGGGCGGCGACATCGCCCGCCTTGCGGTGCGCGGCGGCGGCCGCGCGCCAGTTGCGCAGGGCCTCGCCGTAGCGGCCCGCGTAGGTGTGCGCGGCGGCGATGCGGCCGTAGAGGCGGGCGGCGTCCTCGCGCTCCTCGCGCGCGAGCCGCTGCGCCAGGGCCCGGCCGAACCAGTCGGCGGCCCGGTCGTAGTCCCCGAGCTCCTGGTGGGCACTGCCTACGGATTCCATGGCGCGGCTGATCGCGTACGGGTCGTCGGCCTCCCGTCCGGCGTCCAGCGCGGCCCGGTAGCGGGCCAGCGCCCCGGCCGTGCGCCCGGTGCGGGCGTCCAGGTCGGCGAGGTTCAGCAGGGCGGCGGCCTTCTCCCGGGGCAGCCCGCGCCGCTCGGCCACGTCCAGGACGAGCCGGTGGATGCCGTAGAGGTCGGCGGCGGCCGCCTGGGTGCCGACGTGCGCCACCATGGCCCGCACCAGCTGCGCCATCAGACGGCGGGCCAGGGTGTCCAGTTCTCCGTCGGCGACGGCGAGGCGGGCCGCGGCGAGCAGTGCGGGCCTGCGGGCGCGCAGCCACTTCTCGGCGGCCCGCGGCGTGGCGAAGCGCAGCCCGGGAGGCAGGCTCTTCAGCTTCTCCCTGGTCTCGGGGCTGTCGGTCTCGGTGATCGCCCGGCACGACTGGAGCAGCCGAACGGTCCGCTCCAGCATCCGGGCCCGGGCGAGCCGCAGTTCGGCGGGGCGGTCCTGGCGCTCGGCGAGTTCCGTCAGCAGCGGGTGCAGGCAGCCGGGTACCTCGTAGCACGGCAGCAGCGAGGGGACGGCGCGCACCACACCGAGGTCGGCGAAGTCGTCGAGGAAGCCGCGGGCGGCCTCGACCGAGCAGCCGGCGAGCGCGGAGGCGGTCTGCGGGTCGACGTCACCGGCCGGGGCGAGGCAGAGCAGGCGCAGCAGCCGGGCGGCCTGACCGGACAGGGTGCCGTGCACGAACCGCAGCACCCGGTCGAGGACGGGGCCCTCGTCGGGGTCGGTGCGCAGCTGTTTGGCGAGGTCGGCGACGGCCGCCTGGGGGTGGGCGGCGAGCCAGCCGCCGGCCAGCGTGAGCGCCGCGGGCTGCCCCTGGCAGACCTCGACCAGGCTCTCGGCGGCGCGCGGGTCGACGGTGATGCGCACCGGGTCGATGCGCTGCGCCAGCAGTTCCACGCCGGACTTGGTGTCCAGGCCGCCCAGGGTGCACGGGCGGACGTCGGCGATCCCGGTGAGCGGGCCCCGCGAGACGGCGACGAGCAGACAGTCGGCGTTCTCCGGCAGCAGCGCGTCGACCTGGTCCGCGCCGGCCGCGTCGTCGAGCAGGAGCAGGGCCCGGCGCTCGGCGAGCGCGGTGCGCAGGGCCTCGGTCAGGTCGTCCTCGTCCGCGCCCGGCGGGGTCGGCAGATCGAGGTCGGTGAGCAGGCCGCGGGCGACGGCGTCGACCGGTACGGGGGTGCCGTCGGGCTCGGAGAGCCTGGCGCGCAGCACACCGCCGGGGTAACGCTGCGCGACCTGCTCCACCAGTTCCTCGGCGAGCGCCGTGCGGCCGGAGCCGGGCCTGCCCGCGATCAGCAGGACGCGCGCGCGTGGCTCCTTGCGGCCGGCCAGGGTGTCGAGTCCTGCCCGCTCGATGTCGGCGCGCAGCTCCTTCAACTCCCGTGTGCGGCCGAGGAAGAGGCTCGTCGCGGCGGCGGGGAATCGTTCCCCGCCGGACAGGTCCACGCCGCCTGTGTCCACCGCCTGGTCCGTCACGGGCCACACTCCCGTCCCACCGCACGCGCAAGCCCGCCGGGACTCCGGTCCGGGCGCTTCCAGAGCCTAGTTCACGCTCTGCGACGTACCGTGCGGAGCAGGGCGGACACATCGCCCGATCGGATCAGGCGATCGTCACACCGGGACGGGACGGGGCGGACGTCCGGCGCCGCCGCCCGTCCGGGTCAGGCAGCCGAACGCCGCAACAGGAAGTCGCACAGCACTCCCGGGTCGCCCGAGCCCACGCACAGATGCGTGGCGCCGCCGGTCTGGACGATACCCAGACCGATGTCGTCCGTCTCCGTGCCGGTCGTGCCGGCCCGTTTCAGCGGTACCCAGCCACGGCTGTCGCCCAGCGCCCAGGTCCCGGTGGCGCTCGTCACCCCGCCCACCCACGGGCCGGGGGCGAACACCTGCGCCGGAAGGCCCACCGCCCGGAAACGGCCGTCGGCGCCGAGCCGGATCCAGCCGTCCCCGCCCTCGACCTGCCAGGTACCGACCACGGCGGAGCGGGAGACGACGGTCGCCAGGTGCACCGTCCGGCTCTTGACGGCGGCCACCGCCCATGCGGCGCCCGCCGCCGTCACCGCCACGGCCAGCACGGCCGCCGCGAGGCGTCCGCGCCTCAACGTGCGGATGCGAAGGGGCGCGCCGGCCAGGGCGCCTCGGCCGGGCGCAGTGCGTCCAGCCCGTCCTCCTGGCGCGCGGCGACCAGCGACAGGACGCCCACCACCAGGCAGCTGTTGTGCAGTTCGCCCGCGAGCACGCCCCTGACCAGTTCGTCCACCGGCATCCGCGCGTGCTCCATGTCGGTCTCCTCGTGCTCCGCCGCGAAGCGCTCGCCGACCGCCTCGGACAGGCCCCGGGCGAGGAAGATCCGCACGGACTCGTCGCAGCCGCCCGGGGTGGTGTAGACGTCGGTCAGCACCCGCCAGTCCTCGGCCTTGACGTGGGCCTCCTCGTACAGCTCACGCTGGGCGGCGTGCAGCGGGTTCTCGCCGGGCACGTCGAGCAGGCCGGCCGGGATCTCCCACAGCCGCTGCCGCACCGGGTGGCGGTACTGGCGGATCAGCAGCACCCGGTCCTCCTCGTCGAGGGCGAGGACGGCCACGGAGCCCGGGTGCACCTGGTAGTCGCGGGTGACCACGGAGCCGTCGGGCATGACCACGTCGTCGGTGCGGACGGAGGTCTTGCCCCCGACGAACGGGGTGCTGGTGGCCCGGATCCCCCACTCCTCCGGGGTGTCCTTGATCGTCATGCCCTGCCCTTTCCGACGTGCGCAACCAGAACGGGGGTGCGCACCTTCGCCGGTGCGCACCCCCGCAACCGTACAACCGGGCGTGCTACTTGGAGATCTTCCGCTCGACGGCGGCCTTCACCAGGCCGGCGAACAGCGGGTGCGGACGCGTCGGGCGCGAGCGCAGCTCCGGGTGCGCCTGCGTGGCGACCAGGTAGGGGTGGACCTCGCGCGGGTACTCCACGTACTCGACGAGCTTGCCGTCCGGGGAGGTGCCGGAGAAGAGGATGCCCGCCTTCTTCTCCAGCTCCGCGCGGTAGGCGTTGTTCACCTCGTAGCGGTGGCGGTGGCGCTCCTCGACGTACTCCTTGCCGTCGTAGACCTCGCGCACGATCGAGCCCTCGGCCAGCTTGGCCGGGTACATGCCGAGCCGCATGGTGCCGCCCATGTCGCCCTCGCCGGCGACGATGTCCATCTGCTCGGCCATCGTGGAGATCACCGGGTGGCCGGTGGCCGGGTCGAACTCGGTGGAGTTGGCGTCCGCGATGCCGGCGAGGTTGCGGGCGGCCTCGATCACGATGCACTGCAGGCCCAGGCACAGGCCGAGCAGCGGGATGCCGTTCTCGCGGGCGTAGCGGATGGCGCCGACCTTGCCGAGCACGCCGCGGTCGCCGAAGCCGCCCGGGACGCAGATGCCGTCGACGCCGGCGAGCTGCTGCTCGGCGCCGGCCGCGGTCTTGCAGTCGTCGGAGGTGACCCACTTGATCTTCACCCGCGCCTTGTTGGCGAAGCCGCCCGCGCGCAGCGCCTCGGTCACCGACAGGTAGGCGTCGGGCAGGTCGATGTACTTGCCGACCAGGGCCAGGGTGACCTCGTGGTCGGGGTTGTGGACGCGGTCCAGCAGGTCGTCCCAGGTCGTCCAGTCCACGTCGCGGAAGGGCAGGTCCAGCTTGCGCACGACGTACGCGTCCAGGCCCTCGGTGTGCACGACCTTCGGGATGTCGTAGATCGACCGGGCGTCGGGGCAGGCGACCACGGCCGCCTCGTCCACGTCGCACATCAGGGAGATCTTGCGCTTGATCGCGGTGGGCACCTCGCGGTCGCAGCGCAGCACGATCGCGTCCGGCTGGATACCGATGTTGCGCAGCGCGGCGACGGAGTGCTGGGTCGGCTTGGTCTTCAGCTCGCCGGAGGGGCCGATGTAGGGCAGCAGCGAGATGTGCACGACGAAGACGTTGTCCCGGCCGACCTCGTGGCGGACCTGGCGGACGGTCTCCAGGAACGGCAGCGACTCGATGTCGCCGACCGTGCCGCCGACCTCGGTGATGACGACGTCCACCTCTTCGGTGGCCATCCGCCGGATGCGGTGCTTGATCTCGTTGGTGATGTGCGGGATGACCTGCACCGTGTCGCCCAGGTACTCGCCGCGCCGCTCCTTGGCGATGACCGTGGAGTACACCTGGCCGGTGGTGACGTTGGCGGAGCCGTCCAGGTCGCGGTCGAGGAAGCGCTCGTAGTGGCCGATGTCCAGGTCGGTCTCGGCGCCGTCGTTGGTGACGAACACCTCACCGTGCTGGAAGGGGTTCATCGTGCCCGGGTCGACGTTGAGGTACGGGTCGAGCTTCTGCATCACGACGCGCAGACCCCGCGCCTTCAGCAGCATGCCCAGGCTGGAGGCGGTGAGGCCCTTGCCGAGCGAGGAGGCGACACCCCCGGTGACGAAGATGTGCTTGGTCGTCGTGGCTGTGCTGTTTCGGAAAGCAGCGGGCGGCATGGCCAAGAGGGGGCTCCCGTGGTCGCGGTCGGACGTGCGGTACGGCTGGCCGGTCCGGGGAACCCGGGAGTCCGGCTGAGGTGCCGTCGCTGCGGTTCGGGGGTTTAGAGCCCACCGGTCCACGGGCTACCAGGGTATCAGCGCCTGACGGGCGTGGCTCACGGCCACGCTCCGCGCACGAGCCGACACGTGTGCGTACCGCGCACAGCTCCCTCACCCATGGCTCACTCGTTCGGCGCACCCGGGTTGCCCGGAGCGGCACGCAGATCATCTACGTGCGTCGTATCCTGCTCGGACACTCGCTGAGGAGCCCGGCCGGCAACACGGCACCACCCCTGTCCGTATGACCCGGAACAACAAGAGCTCGTCAGTTCGTTGAGCAAGGGTTGTCGTTCTGCCCCCGCGGCCGACCGGCGGATCCCCCCACCGCTCGACGACGCTTTACAACCACCCCTTGACCGCACTAGCGACAGCCCCTTCGCGGGGTGTGACGTGGCCGTTCGACTGGAGTTGCACGTGGCCGGGCGCATCGAAGACTACGCACTCATCGGAGACATGCAGACCGCTGCCCTGGTCTGCCGGGACGGGACAGTCGACTGGCTGTGCCTGCCCCGCTTCGACTCCCATGCCATCTTCGCCGGCCTGCTGGGTACCGAGGAGCACGGTTTCTGGCGGATCGGCCCGGTGTTCGCGGACGGCACACAGCCGCCCGCGGCGGCCCGGCGCAGCTACCGCGGCGACTCGCTGATCCTGGAATCCGAGTGGGACACCCCGCGCGGCACGGTCCGCGTGACCGATTTCATGCCCCCGCGCGACGGCGCCCCGCAGGTGATCCGCATCGTGGAGGGCGTCAGCGGCCGGGTGCCGATGCGCTCGACCCTGCGCATGCGCTTCTCCTACGGCCGGGTCGTGCCGTGGGTGCACCGGCACGAGGGCCGCACGGTGGCGGTGGCGGGCCCCGACTCGGTGTGGTTCGACACATCGGTGAAGACCTACGGCGAGTCGCTGACCACGTACGCGGACTTCACCGTCGCTCCCGGTGACCGGATCGCGTTCACGATCTCCTGGCAGGCCTCGCACAAGGAGCCGCCGCCGCTGCCGGAGCCGGAGCAGTCGCTGGAGGCGACGGAGGAGTTCTGGCGCGAGTGGGTCGGGCACTGCACGTACCACGGCCCCTACCGCGAGGCCGTGGTCCGCAGCCTGATCACGCTCAAGGCCCTGACCTACGCTCCGACCGGCGGCATCGTGGCGGCCCCCACCACCTCCCTGCCGGAGGACATCGGCGGCGTGCGCAACTGGGACTACCGCTACACCTGGCTGCGCGACGCGGCGATCACCCTGTCCTCGCTGCTGCGCACCGGCTACCGCGAGGAGGCCCGCGCCTGGCGCGAGTGGCTGCTGCGCGCCGTCGCCGGCGACCCCGACAACCTGCAGATCATGTACGGCATCGCCGGCGAGCGCGAGCTGGGCGAGGCCGAGCTGGACTGGCTGCCCGGCTACGAGAACTCCGCGCCGGTCAGGGTGGGCAACGGCGCCGCGCACCAGCTCCAGCTGGACGTCTACGGCGAGGTCACCGAGGCCCTGCACCTGGCCCATATGACGGGCCTGGCCCGCAACGACTACGCCTCCCTGCTCCAGCTCAAGCTGATCCAGTACCTGGAGAAGCACTGGCAGGAACCGGACGAGGGCATCTGGGAGGTGCGCGGGCCGCGCCGCCACTTCGTGCACTCCAAGGTCATGGCGTGGGTCGCCGTCGACCGCACCATCAAGCTCATCGAGTCCGGGGAGGCGGACGGCCCGCTGGAGCGCTGGAAGGTGCTGCGCGACGACATCCACCGCGAGGTGTGCGAGAAGGGCTACGACAAGGAGCGCAACACCTTCACGCAGTCCTACGGCTCCCGGGAGCTGGACGCGTCCTTGCTGCTCATCCCGCAGATGGGCTTCCTGCCGCCGGACGACAAGCGGGTCATCGGCACCATCGAGGCGATCCAGCGCGAGCTGTCCACCGCGGACGGGTTCATCCTGCGGTACCCCACCGACGGCGACCACGCGGGCGTCGACGGCCTGCCCGGCGACGAGGGCGCCTTCCTCGCCTGCTCCTTCTGGATGGCCGACGACCTGGCGATGATCGGCCGCGTGGACGAGGCGCGCAAGCTCTTCGAGAAGCTGCTGTCGCTCCGCAACGACCTGGGCCTCCTCGCCGAGGAGTGGGACCCCCGCCGCAAGCGCCAGGTGGGCAACTTCCCGCAGGCCTTCAGCCATGTGCCGCTGATCGACACGGCCCTGCGTCTGACGGCGAGCGGCGCCTACGGAGGCTGATCCGGCACCGGGCGGGCGAGCGCGCCCGCCCGGCGCTCACTCCGGCTCGGGGCGGCCGGACCGCTCCGGCCACCCGACGCTGCCGCCGTGCCGCGGGCACAGGTAGCGTCCGCTTCATGGACCGCAGATTCGACACCGAGGGCACCGGCATCACCGTCCGGCGCGCCCTCGAACTGCCCGGCCTCCGCAGCGGCCTCCCCGAGGTCCTCGCCGGCGCCGACAAGCTGACCCGCACCGTCCGCTGGGTGCACGCCGGCGAGGTCCCCAACATCGCCTCCCTCCTCAAGGGCGGCGAACTCCTGCTGACCACCGGCTACGGCCTCGGCACCCGCCCCGCCGACCAGCGCGCCTTCGTGCGCACCCTCGCCGACCGCGGCATCGCGGCCCTGGTGGTGGAGCTGGGCCCGCGCTTCACCCGCCTGCCCGCCGCCCTCGTCGAGACCGCCCTGACCGCGGGGCTCCCCCTCGTCCAACTGCACCGCGAGGTGCCGTTCGTGGCGGTCACCGAGGAGATCCACACGGAGATCGTCAACGGCCACTACGCGCTGCTCCAGCGGGCCGAGGAAGTGCACCGCCGCTGCACTCAGGCCCTGCTCGGCGGCGGCGGGGTGCCGCAGGTGCTCGGCATCCTGGCCGACTTCGGCGGCAACCCGGTCTTCCTGGAGACCCCGGACGGGCAGTTGCTGTACGCGGCCGGCTCCGGCCCCGAGGGCGCCGATCCGCTTCAGGTCTGGGAGGGGCTGCGCGGCCAGCGCAAGGACGCGGCCCCGCCGGCCGGTTCGGTCGTCGTGGACGTGCCCGGCGGCGGCCCGGGCACCGGCTCGGTCCGCGCCCGGCTGGTGCTGCTGCCGGTCCGCTCGCCCCTGGCCCCGGTGCACCGCATGGCCGCCGAGCGGGCCGCGGGCCTCCTGGCCGTGGTGCTGATGCAGGCCCGCCAGGAGGAGGAGCTGGCGGCGCGCGGCCGCGGCGACTTCCTCACCGACCTCGCCGAGGGGCGCATCGCCGCCGAGGACGCGCCCGCGCAGGCCCGGGTCCTCGGTTTCAAGCCGGGCAACAGCCCGCTGCTGCCGGTGGTGATGCGGGTCGGCGACGCGCTCGCGGCCACCGGGGGCGCCACCCGGCCGAGCGCGGGCGCCGGCGGAGGGGGCTGGGCGGTCCTGGCCCGTGCGGTCGCCGAGGAGCTCGCCTCGGTGGGCGTGCCGGTGCTGCTGGGCGTGCGGCCGGTCGAGGGCCGGGTGCCGCTCCTTGTCGGGCTGCGCTCGGAGGCGGAGCGGGCCACCGTCGCGGACCGGGTCGCGGCCGCCCTGCGGGCGGGTGTGGAGCGAGCCGGGATGCGCCGCCCCAGCGGGCAGCCCGAGGTGGTGGTCGTCGGTGTGGCGGGCGGCTGGGCGGCCGCCTCGGCGGGTCTGCGGCACGCGGCCGAGGCGGCGACCGCGGCGCAGGGACTGCCGGACCGGCCCTGGTACGACGCCCGCCGCCTCGACATCGACCTGCTGCTGTGGCGGCTGCGCGACCATCCCGACCTGGCGGCCTTCGTGGACCGTGCGATCGGCCCGCTCCAGGAGCACGACCGGCGCTCGAAGCCGCCGCTGCTGCCCACCCTCCAGACCTATCTGGCGCATGCGGGCCGCAAGGCGGAGACCGCCCGCGAGCTGCACCTGAACCGGCAGACGCTCTACAACCGCCTCGCCCGGATCGGGGAGTTGCTGGGCACCGACCTCGACGACCCGCAGACGGTCCTGGCTCTGAGCCTGGCCCTGCGGGCCCGCCGGCACGTCACCTGAGCGTCAGGTCAGCGGCCGGGGGCGGGTCAACTCGTCGTACACGCTGAGCACCTGGGCGACCGTGTCGTCCTCGCTGGGCCAGGTGGCGGCCTGCCGCGTGCCCAAGTTCCGCAGAGCTTCCCGGCGTTCGGGGTCGTCGAGCAGCCGTATGACGGCGCCGGTGAACGCCTCCACGTCCTGGTCCGGCACCAGTTCGGCCGCGTCGCCCACGAGTTCGGGGATGCCGCCGGTCCGCGCCGCGACCAGCGGCACGCGCGCGTGCAGCGCCTCCTGGGCGAGGACGGAGCGGGCCTCCCCGCACCTGGGCAGCAGCGCCAGGTCGGAGGCGGCGAGCAGCTCGCCGACGTCGTCGCGCCGCCCGAGCAGCCGGACCGGCAGTTCCTCGTCCTCGATCCGCCGCTGGAGCTCCGCACGCAGGGGCCCCTCCCCCGCGACGAGGAGCAGCGGCACGGGTTCCAGCAGCCGCCAGGCGCGGGCAGCGTCCAGCAACAGCTCATGGCCGCGGCCCGGGTCCAGGGAGGCGACGGCGATGAGCAGCGGCCGGTCGGTGGCCCCGAGTTCGGCCCGCACCTTGGCGCGCGGACGGTCCGGGTGCTCGTATCCGGCGGCCGGCCGGGGCACCGCGACGGCGGCGAGCCGGGCGTCCCGCGCGCCCCTGCCACGGGCCCGGTCGACGAGTTCGGAGGTGGTGCCGAGCACGACGGTGGCGGCCCTGACCACCCGGCGCTCCAGCAGCCGCAGCAGGTGCGCCCGGGCCCCCTCGGCGTGCGCGTGGTTGTGCCAGGTGACCACGAGGGGCGTGCTGCGGCCGCTGAGCGCCAGCACCGCGCGGAAGGAGGCGTGCAGGCCGTGCGCGTGGACCAGGTCGGCGTCCGCGCACACCGTGCGCAGCGCGGCCACGGACACCGGGTCGCTGCTGCGGGGCACGTGCACGTGCTGGGCGCCGACTCCGGTGAAGGAGTAGGCGCGGTCGGCTTCGGCAGGGGCGCACACCGTCACGCGCACGCCGCGGGCGACCAGCCCCGCGGCCAGCGACCGCACGTGCGCTCCCCCAAGCTCTCCGAGCAGGGGGTACCCCCAGCTGTCGGCACTGCCTCCGCCCAGCACCTGCACGGTGCGCAGCGTCGACTGACCGTGCGATACGTGGCTGCTCACGGGGCTCACGCGGCCGGGGCTCCTGGTTCGGCGTCGGGCGGTTACGGGGAAACGTACAGAAGGTATCGAGCCGGGGGGCACAGCCGCACCCGCTGTCCCGGCGCACTGCCCCCGGCCTCCAAGGATGCCAGTACGTACGGGTGTTCCGGGTCGCCCCGAGGTGCCGGACGCCTGGGGGAACGGTACGACAGCTTGACACCGGATCACTCACACGAGTGAAACCAACGGGCCGGCGCCGCGCCCACGGCGCGCGCCCCCCGTGCCACCGATCACCACCCGCTCCCCGAGTGCGCCGGCTAGGCGTCCGCGCGGGCCGCCGCGAGGAGTTCCTCGGCGTGGGCGCGGGCCGTCTGCGAGTCCTCCTGGCCGGCCAGCATCCGGGACAGCTCCCGGACGCGGTCCTCGCCCTCGAGCACCTTCACGCCTGACCGGGTCACCGAGCCGTCGTTGGTCTTCTCCACCAGCAGCTGCCGGTCGGCGAAGGCGGCCACCTGGGGCAGGTGGGTGACGACGACGACCTGGGCGCTCTTCGCCAGCCGGGCCAGGCGCCGTCCGATCTCCACGGCCGCCTTGCCGCCGACGCCCGCGTCGACCTCGTCGAACAGATACGTCGGCACCGGATCCGTCCCGGCGAAGACGACCTCGACGGCCAGCATCACGCGCGACAGCTCACCGCCGGAGGCGCCCTTGGCGATCGGCCGGGGCGGCGCCCCGGGGTGCGGGGCGAGGAGCAGTTCGACCTCGTCGGCGCCGGTCGGCCCGCAGGCGACCGTGCGGCCCCCGACCTCGACGCCCTCGGGGTCCTCGGTCTGCCTGATGTCGAACGACACGCGCGCGTGCGGCATGGCCAGCGAGGCCAGCTCGGCCGTCACGGCGGCGGCGAACCGCTCCGCGGCCTCCGTCCGGGCGTCCGTCAACGCCTGGGCCAGGCCGCCCAGTTCGGAGCGCAGTACGTCCCGCTCCGCGGTCAGCTCCCCGATCCGCTCGTCGTCGCCGTCCAGCTCGGTGAGGCGGGCGGCGCTCCGCTCGGCCCAGGAGAGCACGGCGGCGACGCCCTTCTCGTACTCGCCGTACTTGCGGGTCAGCGCGCCGAGCGCGGCCCGCCGCTCCTCCACCGCCGCCAGCCGCAGCGGGTCGGCGTCCAGGTCGTCCGCGTACCCCGCCAGCTCCCCGGCCACGTCGCCGAGCAGGATGCCGATCTCTCCGATGCGGTCGGCGAGCGCGGCCAGCGCCGGATCGTGCGACCGCACGGCCTCCAGGGCCCGCTGGGCGCCCGCGACGAGGGTGGCCGCGTCGATGCCCTCGGGGTCCTCCGGATCGCCCGCGAGAGCGGCGTGCGCGGCCGTCGCGGCGGAGGACAGCGCCTCGGCGTGGCCGAGGCGCTCCGCCTCCTCGGCCAGTTCGGTGTCTTCCCCGGCCCGCGGCTCGACCCCGGCGATCTCGTCCAGGCCGAAGCGCAGCATGTCGGCCTCCTGGGCCCGCTCACGCGCACGCGTGGTGATCTCGTCCAGCTCCGCCGTCACGGCGCGGAGCCGGCGGTAGGCCTCGGCGTACTTGGCCAGCGGCACGGCGACGGCGTCGCCCGCGTACCGGTCGAGCGCCTGCCGCTGCCGGGTCAGTTTGAGCAGCCCCTGCTGGTCGGTCTGCCCGTGCACGGCCACGAGTTCGTCGGCCAGTTCGGCGAGCAGCCCCACCGGCACGCTCCGCCCGCCCAGGTGCGCCCGGGAGCGGCCCTCGGCGGAGACGGTACGGCTGATCAGCAGCGCCCCGTCGTCGAGTTCGGCGCCGGCCTCCTCGGCCCGTACGGCGGCGGAGGCCTCCGCGGGCACGGTGACCCGCCCCTCCACCACCGCCTTCCCGGCGCCGATCCTGACCAGCGCCGGATCCGCGCGTCCGCCCAGCAGCAGTCCCAGACTGGTGACCACCATGGTCTTGCCCGCACCCGTCTCACCGGTGACGGCGGTGAACCCCGGCGACAGCTCGACGACCGCGTCGTCGATCACTCCGAGTGACCGTATCCGCATCTCCTCCAACACGACCACGACCATACGAGGTTTTGGTCGCCTCGTGCGACGCCACCCCACCCATAGAGGGCGCCCGGGGGGCACGCCCGTCCACTCGCGTGCCGGGGCGGCACTCCTAGTACTCCAGCAGGATTTTGCTGTCTGGCCTGGGGTTTCGCTGGGCGGCTGGAGTGTAGCGGGCCGCGGAGTAGTCAGGGGTGGCCTTCGGCAGGCCGCCCCTCGATCGTGCGACAGTGCCGCAGGTAGCGACAGGGTGCGGGGCAGCCTTCTCACGTGATCACCGCGCGTGTTGCCGAGCAGTGGGACCTGGAACTGGA